>JAJPHO010000120.1 GCA_021325215.1 Alphaproteobacteria bacterium | reverse complement strand
TCGATCGGATTGTCGGCATGGGCGCCGCCATTGATGATGTTCATCATCGGCACCGGCAGGACATGCGAATAGGCGCTGCCGACATAGCGCCACAGCGGCATGCCGGCTTCTTCGGCGGCGGCCTTGGCGACGGCCAGCGACACGCCGAGGATGGCGTTGGCGCCCAGGCGGCCCTTGTTCTTGGTGCCGTCCAGCTCGATCATGGTGCGGTCGATTTCCAGCTGCTCTTCGGCATCCATGCCGGCCAGAGCATCATAGATCTCGCCATTGACGGCCTCGACGGCGTTCAGCACGCCCTTGCCCAGGTAACGGCTCTTGTCGCCGTCGCGCAGCTCCACCGCCTCATGGGCGCCGGTCGAGGCACCCGAGGGAACCGCGGCGCGGCCGAAACCGCCGGACTCCAGGATGACATCCACTTCGATGGTCGGATTGCCGCGCGAATCGAGAATTTCGCGGGCGTGGATGTCGGTAATAGCTGTCATGACAACGCTTCTCCTGGATCTTTGGGTGTCGGATTAAAACAAGGTCAGAGGCAGGCTCTTGGCCAGCTTGTCGAAGGCCACCAGCTGCGCGACGAAGGCGGGCATCGCCGCGAGCGGGATCATATTGGGGCCGTCGCTGGGGGCGCAATCGGGATTTTCGTGGGTTTCCGCAAAGACCGCGGCGACGCCGATCGAGGTGGCGGCGCGCGCCAGGATCGGGGCGAATTCGCGCTGGCCGCCCGAAGTCGAGCCCATGCCGCCCGGCTGCTGCACCGAATGAGTGGCGTCGAACACCACCGGACAGCCGGTCTGCGCCATGATCGGCAGGGACCGCATGTCGGTCACCAGGGTGTTGTACCCAAAGCTCGCTCCGCGCTCGCACAGCAGCACGTTCTTATTGCCGGTGCTTTCGATCTTCTTGGCGACATTGACCATGTCCCACGGCGCCAGGAACTGACCCTTTTTGACATTGATGGCCTTGCCTGTCGCACCCGCCGCCAGCAGCAGATCGGTCTGGCGGCACAGAAAGGCCGGGATCTGCAGCACATCGACCACCTCGGCCATCGCCGCGCAATGTTCGGGCAGATGCACGTCGGTCAGGGTCGGAACGCCCAAGGAGTCGCGGATTTCCGCGAAAATCGGACGGGATTCCTCGATGCCGATGCCGCGCGCAGTGGAAACCGAGGTGCGGTTGGCCTTGTCGAACGAGGTCTTGTAGATCAGGCCGATGCCGGCCTTGGCGCAGAGGTCTTTGAGAATGGAAGCCGTCTGCAGCGCGTGCTCGCGGCTTTCCATCTGGCAGGGACCGGCGATCAGCGCCAGCGGCAGATCGTTGCCCAGGGTCAGCGACCCGATGGACACATGACGAGGTTTCACCGGGTCGTTCGACATTCTCTTACACCAATCGGGATTGCTGCACGGCGGCGGCGATGAAGGAGGTGAACAGCGGATGCGGTTCGAAGGGCTTCGACTTCAGCTCCGGATGGAACTGCACGCCGATGAACCAGGGATGGTCCGGACGCTCGACGATTTCCGGCAGGATGCCGTCGGGCGACAGGCCGGAGAACACCAGTCCGACCTTCTCCAGCTTCTCGCGGTAGCCGATATTGACTTCGTAGCGGTGGCGATGACGCTCGCTGATGTGGCTGGCGCCGTAAGCCTCGGCCACCTTGCTGCCGGCGACCAGGTCGCAGGCGTAAGCACCCAGACGCATGGTGCCGCCCAGATCGTCGCTAGCCGTGCGGCGCACCAGCTGGTTGCCCTGCAGCCATTCGGTCATCAGGCCGACCACCGGCTCCTCGCAGGGGCCGAATTCGGTCGAGCTGGCCTTTTCCAGGCCGGCCTGGTTACGGGCCGCCTCGATGACGGCCATCTGCATGCCGAAGCAGATGCCGAAATAAGGAACGTCACGCTCGCGCGCGAAACGCGCCGCGGCGATCTTGCCCGAGGCGCCGCGCTCGCCGAAGCCGCCCGGCACCAGGATGCCATGCACGCCTTCGAGCGCCTGGAGGGTGCCGTCTTCCTCGAAGATCTGGCTGTCGAGCCAGTTCAGCTTGACCTTGACGTTGTTGGCGATGCCGCCATGCGCCAGGGCCTCGGCCAGCGACTTGTAGCTGTCCAGCAGGCTGGTGTATTTGCCGACCACGGCGATGGTCACTTCGCCTTCCGGCTGGCGCACGCGCTCGACGATCTTCTTCCAGCGGGTGAGATCGGGCTTCGGCGCGTCATGCAGGCCGAAATGCTTGCAGACCTGCTCGTCCAGGCCCTGCTCGTGATAGGAGACCGGCACCTGATAGATGGTGTCGACGTCCAGCGCCGGAATGACCGCCTCTTCGCGCACATTGCAGAACAGCGCGATCTTGCGGCGTTCGGACTGCGGAATGTCGCGGTCGGACCGGCACATCAGCATGTCGGGCTGGATACCGACGCTCAGCAGCTCCTTGACCGAGTGCTGGGTCGGCTTGGTCTTCAGCTCGCCGGCCGACGGGATATAGGGCAGCAGGGTCAGAAGCACATACATGGTGCGCTCACGGCCGAGCTCGTTGCCGAGCTGGCGGATCGCTTCCAGGAACGGGGTGCTCTCGATGTCGCCGACGGTGCCGCCGATCTCGCACAGCACGAAATCCTCGTCGGTGATGTCCGACTTGATGAATTCCTTGATGGCGTCGGTGACATGGGGAATCACCTGGACGGTGGCGCCCAGATAGTCGCCGCGGCGCTCACGCGCGATCACGTCCGAATAGATGCGCCCTGTGGTGACATTGTCCGACTTGCGCGACGAAACGCCGGTAAAACGCTCGTAATGGCCGAGATCCAGATCGGTCTCGGCGCCGTCGTCGGTCACGAACACCTCACCATGCTGATACGGGCTCATCGTGCCCGGATCGACATTGAGATAAGGGTCCAGCTTGCGCAGACGAACCTTGAAACCGCGGGTTTGGAGGACGGAGCCCAGAGCCGCCGAAGCCAGCCCCTTGCCCAAAGACGACACGACGCCGCCAGTGATGAAGATGAAACGCGTCATGGACGGTCACCATACCTTATAAACAATATCCGCCCAAGCCCGGGTGGGGGCCCAGGCGGAAAAATTTTCGACTAAATACGGAACTTAGTGGCTGATCGGAGCGGCCGGCTGCTGCGGCGCCTGATCCTGCGACTGCGGGGCCTGCTGCTGTTGCGGCGCCGGGATCGGCGCATCCATCAGCGAGCCGGAACTGGCATGCGTGTTGGACAGCACGGCCAGGGCGACGCTGGTGAGAAAAAAGCCGGTGGCGAGAATGCCGGTGGCGCGGGTCAGCAGATTGCCGGCCGCGCGGCCGCTCATCACGCCGCCGCCACCGCCGATGCCGAGCGCCCCGCCTTCGCTGCGCTGGAGCAGAATCACTCCGACCATGGCCACGGCCAACAGCAAATGGATGACGATCAGAACGTTCAACATCGGTCTACACCCGGAAGCAGCGAGAAAGTTGCGCCTCTTTTAAGCGGGCAATCCCTGGGAAGCAAGTGCGATCGCCCAGAAATCGTCCACCGAGAGGCTGGCGCCGCCGACCAGACATCCGTCCACATCCGGCAGCAGCATGAATTCACGGGCATTAGATGGTTTTACCGAGCCGCCATACAAGATCCTGACGCCCGACGCATGGCCGCCCAGCAATCCATGCAGGCATCGCCGCAGCGTGGAGTGGATCTCGACCACTTCGTCGGCGGTGGGGATGCGCCCGCTGCCGATCGCCCAGATCGGTTCATAGGCGACCACCAGCGTATCGGGCGAGGCGCCGCCCGGGATCGAGTTGGACAATTGCGCGCACACCACCTCGCAGGCCTTGCCCGCCCGGCGCTCGGGCTCGGACTCGCCGACGCAGACGATGGCGGCCAGTCCGACCGACAGGGCCGCGTCGGCCTTGGCCCGGATCAGGGCATTGGCCTCGTGATGGCCCGAGCGGCGCTCGGAATGGCCGACGATGCAATAGGAGGCGCCCATGTCCTTGATCATCGCGGCGGAGACGTCACCGGTGAAAGCGCCGGTCTGCTCGATATGGCAATCCTGGGCGCCCAGCGCGATCGGGCTGCCCGCCAGGCTCTGCCCGACGCGGTCGAGCAAGGTGAAAGGCGGACAGACCAGCATCTCGGCGTCGAAATCGGACTCGGCGGCCCGGCGCGATATCAGGCCGGAAACCAGGGCCGCGGAGTCCGTCCGCAACCCGTTCATCTTCCAATTTCCGGCAATGAGCTTGCGCCGCGCCATATCCCCATATTCCTTGGTAATTTCTTGTAGAGCCTTATTTACAGAGGGTTTTAGTGTCACACAACCATGGAAACTGAGACAAGTCAGTGGCCGCTGGCGGCCACCGCCTCGACCTCGCGCATCACGCGCAGAACATTGCCGCTCCAGATCTTGGCGACATCCGTGTCGCTGTAGCCGGCCTGTTTAAGGGCAGCGGTGACTTTCGGCAAGTCGGCGACGTCTTCCATCCCGGTCACGCCGCCGCCGCCATCCCAATCGGCACCGATGCCGACATGATCGGCCCCGGCGATCTGCAGGGCGTGCAGCAGATTCTGCATGAACATGTCGAAATTGGCGCGCGGGCGATGATCCCCGGCCGCGGCCGCCTGGTAATCGGCGATCAGCCGCGCCTGTTCGTCGGCTGTCAGCTGGTCGACCACTTCGAGCCGGTCGTCGACGGCGCTCATCGCCGCATTATCCTCGCGCTTGATCAGATAGACGCTGTTGATCTGGATGACCCCGCCCTTCTCGGCCAATTTCTTGATGCGGGCATCGTCGAGATTGCGCGGATGGTCGTAGACCGCCTTGCAGCCGGAATGGGACAGGATGATCGGCGCCTTCGACAAGGCCAGCATCTGGTCGAACACGTCATCCGAGGAATGGCTGCCGTCGATGATCAGGCCGAGGCGGTTCATCTCGGCCACCCATTGCTTGCCCAGCGGGCTGAAGCCGTGGAAATGCGGCTTGTCGGTGGCGCTGTCGGCGAACTGGTTGTTGAGGAAATGCACCGGGCCGGCCATGCGCACGCCGAGGCGCCGGAACGTCTCCAGCATCGAAAGATCGGTGCCGAGCGGATAGGAATTCTCGATGCTCTGGAACACCACGCGTTTGCCTGCGGCTTTGATGCGCGCCGCGTCGTCGGCCTTGAAGGCCAGCTCGAACCTGTCGGGATGAGCCGCCACCATCTCGTGGATATGCACCGAGCGCATCACCGCCCAGTCGCGCGCCGAGGCATAACCCTGGGCGGTCAGCGGCCCCTGCGGCGTATAGAGAACGAAGAAACCGCCATCGAGTCCGCCCTCGACCATGCGCGGATAATCCACCTGCGACATGTCGTCGTGATAGCTGTGCCGGGTCATGATGTCCCAGCCGGCGCGGCCGAAATGGATCGGCGTGTCGAGATGGGTATCCAGGCGCAAAGGCTCGTCCGCATGCGCCATACCCGCGGCCACCAGCACCATCATCAAAGCGGTTTTCTTCACCCCTGCCCCCTGATTTCTTTCGTGATTCGATACAAAGCCTAGTACATCACAGCCATGAGCACGATCGAAGAACGGAAACAAGCCTGGCTGGCCCATTGCGGCCTCAACAATTCCGAGCAGGACCGCACATTGCGCGACCGCGTCGCCACCCTGTTCGATGTCGAGACTCCGACAAGATTGCAGCAAGAAATCCTGACGCGCGCCGACGTGCGCCGCTCCCTGCACACCCTCCCGGCCAACGCTTATACCCAACAGCATCAGGAATTCATCCGCCTGATCAGAAAAGAAATACTGATCGATCGCATCAGGAAGCGCTGGTGGATAGCCCCGCTTCTGGCCGCGCTTTGCGCTGCTGCCGGTCTCTACGCGGGCTGAACTTTTCCGGAAAATCTTATCTCAACGCGTTCAGTGTCTTTTCGGGTTGCCATCGCGCCTATTTTCAGTAGTCTTTTCCCTGTCACAAGCAACTTTTCCTAACTTCACTCGACATCGGCGAGGTCGTGGTGAGCGGCAGCAAGATCCTCATTGTCGAGGATGACCGGTCGGTCTTTCGACTTCTGCAGAGCTATCTGGAACGCGAGGGCTACTCGGTGGTCAACGCCGAGACGGTCGCGTCGATGCGGCGGCTCATCGAGAGCACGCCGGTTTCCCTGGTCCTGCTCGATGTCGGCCTGCCGGACGAGGATGGCTGGAGCGCGCTGAAATGGCTGCGCGCCCGCAGCGACATTCCCATCATCATGCTGACCGGCAAAAGCGAGATGACCGACAAGGTGGTCGGGCTCGAACTGGGCGCCGACGATTACCTGGCAAAACCCTTCGAGCTGCGCGAATTGCTGGCGCGCATCCGCACCATCCAGCGCCGGACCGAGAAAGCCGCCGCGGCCCAGGCCGCGGCTCCCGCGGCGAATGGCGAAGCCGACGGCAAGATCGCCTTCGCCGGCTGGGTGCTCGACCCGGCCAGCCATCTGGTGAAATCCGAGGCCGGGGAAACCCTGCATCTGACCCAGGCCGAATTCCGTATCCTGACATTGCTGGCGCGCAATCCCGGCGTGGTGGTGCCGCGCGACGACCTGATGAGCGCCGCGGCGGGCCGCGACTGGGACCCGTTCGACCGCAGTGTCGACGTTCATATCAGCAATCTCAGGAAGAAGCTGGACCTCGACCCCAACCTGCCCAGCCTGATCCGTACCGTGCGCGGCGCGGGATACATGTTCGTCCCCAAACGGGACTGACCCGCCTCTTTATTTCGCCCCCTCCAGGGCGGTGCGCACCGCGCGCGCCAGTTCGTCGCGCTGGTAAGGCTTGCTAAGCAGGGCGATACCGCTCTCCGCCAGATTTTTGGCTGCGTCATTATTGGGAAAGCCGGAGGTCAGCAGGATCGCTATCCCTGGCCAGCGCTCGCGTACCATCGCGGCCAGATCCAGGCCGTCGGCCTTGCCCGGCATGACGATGTCGGTGAACAATAGATCGACCTGCTTGCCGCTCGACAGATAGCCCAGCGCGTCAGCGACGTTGCTGACCGCCGTCGGCCGATAGCCGAGCTGGGTCAGCAGGCGGGTGGCCAGGCGGCGGATCGAATCATTGTCCTCGACCACCAGGATCTGCTCGCCCCGCCCCAGCGGCACCACTTCAGCGGCGATCTCCTCGACACTGTCGCGCAAATCGCGCGAGCGCGGCAGGAACAGGCGGAACGTCGTGCCGACGCCCACCTCGCTATAGACATTGATGTGCCCGCCCGACTGCTTGATGAAGCCGAACACCATGGACAGGCCGAGCCCGGTCCCCGCCCCGCGCTCCTTGGTGGTGAAGAACGGTTCGAAGATGTGGTTGATCACCTCGGCGCTCATGCCGGTGCCCGTATCGCTGACCTCGATCACCGCATGGTCGCCCGGCGTCACCTCGGGATGCTGGTCGGCATAATCGCTGTCCAGCCGGCGGTTGCGGGTGGCGATGGTCAGGCGCCCACCCTTGGGCATGGCGTCGCGCGCATTGGTGGCCAGATTGACCAGCGCCGCCTCCAATTGGGCGCCATCGACCATGACCGGCCACAGATCGGCCGCCAAGTCGGTTTCGATCTCGACACGCTCACCCAGGGTCCGGCGCAACAGCACCATCTGTTCGCTGATCAGCGTATTGATATCCAGCCGTTCCGGACGCAGCGGCTGGCGCCGGGCGAAGGCCAGCAGGCTGCGGATCAGGGCGGCGCCGCGCATGCCGGCGTCGCGCGCCTCGTTGCAGCAGCCGCGCGCATCCTCATCGCCGGGTGGCAGGATCTCGCCCAACAGGCTCAGATTGCCAAGGATCACCAGCAGCAGATTATTGAAGTCATGCGCCAATCCGCCGGTCAGCTCGCCGATCGCCTCCATCTTCTGGGCCTGGCGCAATTGCGCCTCGAGCGCATGGCGCTGGGTCTGATCCTCCAGCGCCATCACCACGCCCTGGAAGGTCAACCCCTCGAAGACCGGCTCGGCCGACAGATTGACGCGGATCAGCCGCCCGTCCCGGTGATGACGCTCGACGGGCTGGTCGCGCATTTCCTCGCCGCGCTTCATCAGCGCGAACAGCGCGTCGAGATCGTTCCTCTCGGTCTCGGTCAGCACCGGAAAGGGCTTGCCGATCAATTGCAGCGCCGTATAGCCGAAGATCGCCTCGGCGCCGCGGTTCCACACCAGCACTTCACCGCCCGGCCCGAGATGAACGATGGCCATCGGCGTGGCATCCAGAGTCTTGCTCATCAGGCGCGCATGATGCTGCAGCGCCGCCTCGACCCGCTCGCGGTCCTCGGTCTCGCGGTCGAGATCCGACGCGGTGACGGACAGCTCGCGCGTCCGCTGCGCCACCATCGCCTCGGCCTGCATGCGGGTCAGGCGTTCGCGGTCGGCATAAGCGGCCGCCAGCAGGGTCAGCAGCACGCCCGCCACCAGCCATAGCCAGGCGACCGATGACGATAATTCCGACGCGGTCCGGGGCGGGAAGCGGAACACCATCGTCCATTCCCGGCCCATCACCACGAAATGGCGCTCGGTGAGGAAAGAGGCACGCTTTTCCTCGGCCCGCGCGGTGGCGGCCGGTACGATCTCGAAGCGCGCTACACCCGGATCATAGACGGCGGCGACGCTCTCATCCTGCGACCAGATGCCGTCGATATAGACCTCGACATGCTCGGGGATCTCCGGGGTATCGCGCACCGAACTGGTCAGCAGCGACACGAAGTCGATCCCGGCCACGACGAATCCCTTCAGCCGCGCATGACGCTCAGCCGAAGACAGCGGCACGCCTTCGCCGCGATAGACCGGCCACAGCATCAGATAGCGGGGTTTATCCTGCGGGCGCACGAGCGGGCGGACCGGCGGGCTGGCGACCGGCAGGCCGTCGTCGATCGCTTGTTGAACGATACGGCGCCGGTTGGCCTCGGACATGACGTCGAGACCGCGCAGCGGACCGGTGACGGCCGAGGCATGCACTTCAAGCCAGATCGGCAGATAATCCTGGCGCTCTCCGGCCTGGGCGACCGCGCCGTCCGGGCGCCATTCACTGATCGCAAAGGTGCCGTGGCCGTCCGTTTCGGCCGTCCGCTCGAAGGCCTCGCGGTTGGCCGGGGTTATGTAGGGCGCCCAGGCGATGATCCGGGTAGGATCGTCGCCCGCCACCGACGCGGCGAAGCGATGAAACTGGCTCGGATCGACGGTTTCGGTCGAATTGACGAAATTGGCCACCGCCTCGATCGGCGCGGCGGCGGCGGCGATCTTGGCCTTCATGTCCTGGGCCCGCCATTGGGCACGGAATTCGAGGATTTCCTGGATGCGCCGGGAATCGATCCGGTGAGCGAACCAGGCGGCACCGCAGGACAGGACGACGCCGATCACCAGAATCAGGGACAAAGCCCGCCAACGGCTCAGGCCTTCAAGCCTCACCGGGTCCGCCATGCCGTGGGGTGCACTGAAGCGCCAGAATTGCATGAGGGCGCAACCAAAGATGATTCCAACAAGGGGATGCTACAAGTCATATAGGCTGTTTTCAACGTGGAGTTGAACAATCAACCCGCTCGCGAATAGCAGCCCCGCCTTACGCATCACCCCTGTAACAAGGCTCGGCTTCTGAAAACGTCGCGCGGCACCGGTTCCGCCATCAGATATCCCTGGCCGTAATCCATGCCGAATTCGCGCACCAGATCGTAGCAGCCCCGGGTCTCGATGCCCTCGGCCACCGAATCGAGGCCGAAATCGCGGGCCAGCCGCGTCACCGAGGCCATGATCATGCGCTCTCCCGGCCGCGATTCGGCGTGGGTGACGAAGGAGCGGTCGAGCTTGATCCTGTTGAAAGGCAGATCGCGCAGGGCGACCAGCGAGGAATAGCCGGTGCCGAAATCGTCGAGCGCCAGATTGATGCCGGCCGACCGCAGGCGGCACAGGGCCGTGCAGATCTGCGGCACCTGGAGCGCGGACAGGGATTCGGTGATCTCGAGGGTCAGCCGGCGCGCCGGCACACTGTGCTGAGCCAGCAGGCCGGTCACCTTCGACACGAATTCCGGCCGAATGACCATGTCGGCGGTGACATTGACCGAAATATCGAAACCCTCATCGCGGTTCGAAAGCGTGCCCCAATCCCGCAGGGCCTGGTCGATGACGCGGTAGGTCAGCAAGGGCATCAGGCCCTGAACCTCGGCTTCTGGAATAATGTCGGAGGGCAGCATTACGCCATGCTCGGGATGCATCCAGCGCACCAGCGCCTCGGCGCCGGCAACCTTGCCGGTGCGCATGTCGACCACCGGCTGATAGAAGGGGACCACCTCGCCCTGGCCGATCGCCTCGCGCAGGCAGCCCATCTGCGGCGCCGCCTTGCGCCAGCGGAAATGCGCCAGGATCGATTCCAGGGCGGACATCTCGAAAGGCTTGCTGAGAATGCCCGCCACCGTGCAATTCTGCTCGACGCAGGCGTCGCGCACCGTATTGAGCATGCGGGCGCCGTAACCGCTCATCAGCACGATGGGAATGGTGATCCCGGCCAGCGACAATTGCCGGATCAGCGACAAGGCGTGGTCGCCGCCGACATGCAGGTCGAGCAGCATCAGCCCGGCGCCGGACGCCGCCGCCTCGTCGATCGCATCCAACGAATTGACCATACGGGCCTCGAACCCCATGCGCCGGATCACCTTGTCGAGCAGCGACAGCACCTGCGGATCGTCATCGACGACCAGCACACGATTGGCGCTGGCCACGCCTTCCTGCGGCCGCCCGATGGCGGTGCGGAGGGCGGATCGGACACCTTGAAGGCGCGGCGCGGATGAGAAACTGGCGGACATGGCTGAATGCTCCGGTACTGGGGGGATCGACTCCGTTGTCGTATTACGAGAACCTTAATCCTCCCGCCCGCCGGAAGCTTGTCGGGAAGGGCTAACTCTTGTAAGGAAAAGTAAGGCCCCTCACACTGGGCTTATGAAAGCCGTGTTTTCCTGGGACTTCCCCATTCCGCCGGACGCCATCGACGGTAACGGGCATGTCAACAACGTCCGGTTCGTTCAATGGATGCAGGACATCGCCATCGCCCACGCCGCCCATAATGGCGGCACCGCGGCCGCCCAGGCTTCCGGCGGCACCTGGTTCGTGCGGTCGCATCATATCGAGTATCTCGGCCAGGCCTTCGAACAGGATCGGCTGGAGGTGCGGACCTGGGTCGTGGACTTCCAGCGCGCCCGTTCCCGCCGGCGCTTCCGCTTCCTGCGCGCCGCCGACCAGACGGTGCTGGCGCGGGCCGAAACCGAGTGGGTGTTCGTCGACAGCGCGACCGGCAGGCCCAGGGCGATTCCCCCGGAAGTTTCTGCTTGTTTCAAGGCGGTAGGTGAGGAAGAGCCGAGCACTTTTCCGCAAACCGGCGTATAATTCCGACTCTAAAAAGACGGATGGGGGCCATCCGTATAACAGAGGAGGAAGCGCGATGATCTCTTCACGCATTCGAACTCTAGCAGTCGTGGCGGGCATTGCCGCCGCCACTGGCTGCGCAGCCGCCGAAAAGGGCGAATACGGCTCGGCGGGAGAAGCCAAGGCGATGGTGGAGAACGCCGTCGTCAAGCTCCAGCAGAACGAAGCCATAGCCCTGATCGACTTCAACAATCCGGGCGGAATGTTCCGCGACCGCGACCTCTACGTCTTCTGCTTCAACACGGTCACCGCCAAGTTCTCCGCTCACATAAACTCGTCGCTGATCGGAACCGACGTCCGCCTGCTTTACAAGCCCGATGGAACGTCGCTCGGCTCGAAGGTCTTCGACGCGGCGGTAACCGCCAAGGAAGGCACGATCGTCACGGTGGGATACGATTTCCCCCGCCCCGGCAGCAGCACGCCGGTTCCCAAGGAATCCTACGTCGCGAGAGTCGGCACCACCGCCTGCGGTGTCGGCTACTACAAGTAGGCCCCTATTTTTTCTAATAACTCTGCCTAGAACAGCTCGTTTGCCGCTGCCCCCTTGATCTCCAAAAATGCTGGAACCATCAAGGGGGCAATGGACATCCATGAATTTCTCCCGTGCCGCGCTCGGTCTCATTCTCGGGCTGCTGCTCTGCCAGACTCGCGCGTTTTGCGAGCCGGTAGCGCTTTGGCCGCACGAAGTTCCCGACTCGCTTGCGATCCCCGGGCCTGAAACCGAGAAAAAGAGCGATGGGCTGCTCGCCGGCCTGCCGGTGACCGAGGTCACCAATGTCAGCAGGCCGACCATGACCATCTACCCGCCCAAAGGACGAAACACCGGCGCCGCGGTGCTCGTCCTGCCCGGGGGAGGCTTCGAAATTCTGGCGATCGATTTCGAAGGCACCGAGGTCTGCGACTGGTTGACCGCCAGGGGCGTCACCTGCGCCGTGCTGAAATACCGGGTTCCCAGCCTGACCTATGACTGGCATTGCGACTGCCGCCCGCACAATCTCGCCATTCCGACCCAGGGCCTGGAGGATACGCAAAGAGCGATGGGGCTGCTGCGGCACCGCGCGGCGGAATTGCGGATCGATCCGCACAAGATCGGCGTGCTGGGGTTTTCGGCGGGTGGATATCTGGTCGCCTCGATCAGCACCAACTTCCGGAACCGGCTGTACCAACCCGTCGACGATGCGGACACGGAAAGCGCGCGCCCGGATTTCGCCATCGCCCTCTATCCGGGACATCTCGTCACCAAAAGGGGCGGCCTGAACCCGAACGTTCCGGTTTCCGGCGAAACACCGCCGACCTTCCTGCTGCAGGCGGAAGACGACTTGGTGGACGGGGCCGATCAATCGCTCGTCTATTACGCCGCCTTATTGAAAGCGGGCGTCCCGGCCGAAATGCATCTTTACGCGCAAGGCGGACATGCCTTCGGCCTGCGCCCATCGCAATTCCCCATCACCGGTTGGCCCAATCTGGCCGAGACCTGGCTGCACACCATCGGGGTGCTTTAGACGGGAGGCATCTCAACGGCGCGACCGGTTGATTTCACCACGAAGACACGGAGACACGAAGAAGGAGAAAAGCGCGAAGCGCAATCATTCCTATGTCCGCAAAATCGTCAGACCATAGGGAAGACTGCCTGCGGCGCTTTTCCTTATTTTTTCTTCGTGTCTTCGTGTCTTCGTGGTGAAAAAGGCGAGCGCAGTCCCCTCAGTCGAAGATCACCGAAGGGTTCGCCCCTTCGTGGAAAGCGAAAGCGGCTTCGATGTCGCTCGGGATGACACGCGCCATCGACAGTTCCGGTAGATGGGTCCGCGCGAAGAAGGCGACATCGATCGTCTCGTGGCCGGCAGCCGGCTCGCCCGCCCCCTCCCGGTCGCACAGAAAGAACAGCTTGTAGAAATCGCGGGCGTCGGGTTCGTAGGGGCTCTTCGCCATATGCCGCACGGCATAAAGGCTGCGCACCGAAACGGAGAGGCCGGCCTCTTCCTGAAGTTCCCGCGCGACATTTTCCGAGGCCGAACGGCCGATATCGGCGAAACCGCCGGGCAGTGCCCACTTTCCATCGGATTTCTCGCGGACCAGCAGGATCTTGCCATCCTCGATCAACGCGCCGCGCACATCGACCTTGGGTGTCGCATAGCCCTTGGCGAATTCGGAGACCAGCCCCTCGATCCGCGCGATCGGCACATTGCCCAGATCGGCCAGCATGGCATGGGCGATGTCCGCGATCTCGCGGTAGCGCTCGCGGTCGAACTCGTCCTTGGTGTAGTGCAGGCCGGTCGACGCAATGGCTTGCAATCGCTTGGCCCGGGCGAGCCAGATGTTTTCCATGAAGAGAGGATAGCGAAGGCTAAATCGGGTTCAAAGAAGCAATAAAGCCGCGCCCCTGGGGGATTGATCGGGCGTCCGATCCCCGCCAGACTGACATTCTTCTGCTATTCCGCAGTTCTTCGGGGGAAGGACCCAATATGAAGACCCTCTTCTGGCGCGGCGCCCTCGCCGCGCTCGCCTGCCAATTCACGGCAACCGCCGCGCTGGCTCAGCCGGCGACTTTGGCGAACGAAACGCCGGCTCATTACGCCGACAAGACCGATACGTGGGACTATGTCCGCCGCGACGTGCAGATCCCGATGCGGGACGGCACCAAACTGTTCGCCGTGATCCTGATCCCCAAGGGCGCCAAGCATGCGCCGATCATCCTGTCGCGCACGCCCTATGGCGCCGCCTCGCGCTTCTCGAAGAATCACAGCGCCCATCTGGCCGACGTGATCGACAGCGATCCGGCGCGCGACGCCACCCTGGATGGCGGCTATATCCGCGTGGTCGAGGATATCCGCGGCAAGCACGGCTCCGAGGGCGATTATGTGATGAACCGGCCCCTCAAGGGCCCCCTCAATCCGACCGAGGTCGATCACGCCACCGACACCTACGACACCATCGACTGGCTGGTGAAGAACCTGCCGGAAAGCAATGGCAAGGTCGGCATCATCGGCATCTCCTATGACGGCTTCACCTCGCTGATGGCGCTGTTCCATCCGCATCCGGCGCTGAAGGCCGCCATTCCGATCAATTCGATGGTCGATGGCTGGCGCGGCGACGATTGGTTCCACAATGGCGCCTTCCGCCAGGACAGCCTGACCTATGCGCAGGGCCAGCAGGCGACGCGCGGCTCGGACATCGGCTGGTGGTCGGACCAGTATGACAGCTACACCGACTGGCTGGAGACCGGCTCCGCCGGCGACATGGCGCAGAAGCACGGCCTGCAGGATATCGGCTTCGTGCAGAAGCTGTTCGCCCACCCGGCCTATGACAGCTTCTGGCAGGACCAGGCGGTCGACAAGCTGCTGGCCAAGGAAGGGCTGAAGGTCCCGACCATGCTGGTGCACAGCCTGTGGGACCAGGAAGACATCTACGGCAACATGGCCGTCTATAAGGAACTCAAGGCCAAGGGTTCCAATCCGAACCTCTATCTGGTGATGGGCCCCTGGTATCACCATCAGCAGCGCCAAGACGGCAGCCAGCTGGGCGCCATCAAGTGGGGCAGCGACACCGCGCTGTATTTCCGCACGCATCTGGTCAAGCCGTTCTTCGACCATTACCTCAAGGACGAAGCGCCGGCCATGTCGATCGCGCCGGTCACCGCGTTCGAATCCGGCACCAATGAATGGCGCGATCTGAAAAGCTGGCCGCTCGCCACCGAGCAGAAGCCGCTCTACCTGACCGCCAAGGGCGGCCTGTCCTTCCAGGCACCGGCCGCGTCGCAGCCGGGCTATGAGGATTATGTCTCCGACCCGTCCAAGCCGGTGCCGTTCATTCCCCGCCCGATCAACACGGCGGGTGCCAACGGTGCCCGCTGGTCCACCTGGCTGACCAGCGATCAACGCGACGCCGCCAGCCGCACCGACGTGCTGGTGTTCACCTCGGACGTGCTGAAGGAACCGATGAAGCTGGCCGGCGAGCCGATCGCCAACCTGATCGCCTCGACCACCGGCACCGACGGCGATTTCGTCGTCAAGCTGATCGACGTCTATCCGCCGGAAGACGGCTATCAGCCGGAAATGGGCGGTTATCAGCTCGCGGTAGCGATGGACATCCTGCGCGGGCGTTACCGCGACAGCTTCAGCAACCCCTCGCCCATTCCGGCCAACCAGCCGACCAAGTTCCGCTTCGCTCTGCCGAACGTGAACCATGTGTTCCTGCCGGGCCACAAGATCATGGTGCAGGTCCAGTCCAGCTGGTTCCCACTCTATGACCGCAACCCGCAGACCTATGTCGAGAACATCTTCCTGGCCAAGCCGGAAGACTACAGATCGGCTACCATCAAGGTCTTCGATGCCGGCGACAAGGCCAGCTTCGTCGAACTGCCGATCGTCAAGGCCGGCAAGTAACCTGTTTCATTCCCTCGCGGCGCCCGCCGCGGGGGAATGTCTTTTCCGTACCGTCAAACGCAAGCGCAGCAGCACCAGTAGCGTGCCGGCCAGCGCCGCCCCCAGCATCCATTCGATCCGTCCGATCCACAGCACCACCATCCGCTGCTGGCGCTCCAGCTCGTCCCGCGCCGCCTCGGATTGCGCGCCGGCCAGCGCCAGGAAGCGCGAGGCCAGCTCGCTCTGGCGCCGCAACAGATTGGTGCGGCGCTGCTCATTGATGACGAGGTCGCGCTGCAGCACCGCCACAGCCTTTAATCCCGGCTCATCGTCGCGCATCGAGCCCGATGCGTCGCCAGACCCCGCAAGCGCCCACAGCATGTCCTGGCATTCGCGCGAGGCCGCGCGCGTCTCGCAGCCCTGGCGGGCACGGTCGCGCTGGCGGGACAGCTCCTGCCGCAGATCGATGCCGCTTTGCGCCACGCCGTTCATGGCATCGGCGCCGTCGAGCAGGGCCGCCTCGGTCCGCATCAGAGCGGCATCCTCTTCGCCGCCCAGGCCGGCCTTGCGCAGCATGTCGAGATCCGCGGCCAAGGCGGTGCGCAGGCCGTCGACGCGCTGCATCACCGTCTGCCGTTCGGCGACACTCGACGCGGCGGGCAGTTCGGCGGTCAGGGCGGCCAGATGGCTGGCATCGACGGCCAGGCGCTGCGCCGCGATCGCGCGCGGCAGAGTATCCGCCGCCAGCAGGTCGCTCTGCATCCGGGCGCGGTTGAGGAACAGCAGCACCGTGCCGTCGATCAGGAACAGCAGCCCGATCAGCAGAGCGCCGACCCACAGCGAATGACGTATAGACTTTGCCGGCAAGAGCGACCCTGGCAGAATTGAGCACCTTTAAACAGTAGACCCCCGGATCGAAGGATGTTCAACCGGTGAAGTGGCGACTCCTGGCGATTGTCTCCTTGTTCTTGCTGAGCATCGCCGCCAGAGCCGAGGACGTGCTGGCCCGCGTGCGTCATGACGGGGTGGTGCGCTGCGCCGTCGACATGACGCCGGGCTTCACCCAGATCGCCGCCAGCGGAGACGCCCAGGGCTTCGACATCGATTTCTGCCGCGCCATCGCCGCCGCGGTCCTGGGCGATTCGCGCCGCATCGCCATCCAACGCATCAACACCGCCAACAAGTACCAGGCGCTCGCCGACGGCACGATCGACGTCGCCTTCGGCATGGCGAGCTGGACCTTGACCCGCGACACCGCCCTGGGAACCCAGTTCCCCGAGGTGTTCTTCCACGACGGCCAAGGCTTCATGGCCTGGGCCGACAGCAATATCAAAACCCTGGCCGACGGGCGCGACGGCACCGTCTGCGCCCAGACGCAGACCACCAGCATCGACAATCTGAAATCCATGCTGCAGCAGCGCGGCTGGACCATGCGGCCGCTGGAATACGCCACCACCGAGGAAAAGTGGAACGCCTTCGCCGCCCATAAATGCCAGATGGTGACCGGCGACCGCAGCGAACTGACCGGCCGCCGCGCCACCATGGCCGGCAATGTCGCGCAATGGCGGCTGCTGGAGGAAACCATCTCGCGCGAGCCGCTGGGACCGGTGGTCAGCGCCGCCGACGCCCGCTGGGCCAGCATCGTCCGCTGGGTGGTGCTGGTGCCGTTGATCGCCGAGGCGCGCGACGTGACCAGCGCCAGCATCGTCAAGCTGCCACCCGGCAATGATGTCGAGCTGAACCGCCTGGCCGGGCGCGATCCCGGTTTCGGCCGCAGCCTGAGCCTCGACCCGCTATGGGCGCGGCATGTGATCGAGCAGGTCGGCAATTACGCCGAGATCTATGACCGCAATCTCGGCCCCAAGACGCCCTTCGCCCTCGATCGCGGCCTCAACGCCCTGTGGACCCAGGGCGGCCTGTTCTACCCCCCATCCCTGCGCTGAACTGGACAAATTCCAAGCGAACACCCATCTTAAAGGGCAGTTAGGAGTTTCCCCATGGACCAGACCACCGCCACCCGCATCGTCGGGCTCACTGAACGCGCCGCCAAGCGCATCGCCGCTCTCAAGGCGCAGGAAGGCAATGCCGATCTGATGCTGCGCATCTCGGTGTCGTCGGGAGGGTGCTCGGGCTTCTCCTATCATTTCGATCTGGTGACGGCGACCGAAGCCGACGATCTGCTGTTCGCCTATCACGGCGAGACGCTGGTGGTGGACGACGCGTCGCTCGACCTGCTGGCCGGTTCCGAGCTCGATTACGTCGAGAACCTGGTCGGCTCGATGTTCGTCATGACCAATCCCAACGCCACCGCGACCTGCGGCTGCGGCACCTCCTTCGCTGCCTGATGCCCACCACCGTCGCGACGTGGAACGTCAATTCGGTCAAAGCCCGCCTGCCCCATCTGCTCGATTGGCTGGCCGCGGCCGAACCGGACGTGGTGCTGCTGCAGGAAACCAAGTGCGTCAACGAGGAATTCCCGCGGCTCGAGCTTGAATCCCTGGGTTGGCACCTCGCCCTGCGCGGCCAGAAGACCTATAACGGCGTCGCCATCCTGTCGCGCCACGCCATCGTCGAGGAGATCGCCTCGCTCGACGGCGATGACGGCGAATCGCGCTATATCGAAGCCAAGCTCGACAATGGCGTCCGCGTCGCCTCGATCTATGTGCCGATGGGCCAGTCGACCGACAGCGACCGCTTCCCCTTCAAGCTGCATTTCCTCGACAGCGTCCATGCGCGCGCCAAGCGCCTGCTGGAGGACGAAGAGGCCTTCGTGCTGGGCGGCGACTACAATGTCGCGCCCGAGGAAGAGGATGTGTTCAGCGTCTCGGTGATGGAGGGACAGGTGCTGTTCCATCCGGAGGAGCGCCGCCGCTATCGCAAGCTGCAATGGCTCGGCCTGACCGACGCCTTCAAGGCGCTGAATCCGGCCCCGCACCAATATTCCTGGTGGGATTACCGCGGCGGCGCGCTGCAGCGCGATCTCGGCCTGCGGATCGACCATCTGCTGCTGTCGCCCCAGGCCGCCGACCGCCTCGAGGCCTCGGGGATCGACAAGACCCCGCGCCTCAAGGAAAAGGCCTCGGACCATACCCCGGTATGGTGCCGGCTGAGCTGATTCGCTGATGACACGCCGCCAGGCAGTCTCGGGCGCTTAACGCTCCTTCACCTGGAAATCCTTCAACAGCGTCTCCAGCTTGGCTTTCATCGCTTCCGGCGACGTGACGCCGGACATGCCCACGAACGCGGTATAGAGCGGCGTCGAATCGTCGCCGGGAGGGGCCGCGACCACCGCGGTGACCTTGGTTACGTCGTTCTCGGTGCGCGGGACGCCGTCATAGGGATGCTGGCCATGGCTGACCTTGTCCCATACGCTCTTCATGACGTCGGGCAGATCGTCCGAGGCTCGGATATGGCGCTGGATATTGATCCAGTCATTGTCGGTGCTGGTGCGTTTCAACTGGATGACGCCGGCATCCCAAACCACCTTGCCGCGATCGGGATAATAACCCAGCCCCAGGGTCAGGACGCTTTGCCGCGTGACCGCCAAAACCTCCTGCGGCACCGAGAAACTCAGCCGGTTCGAAGCGAAGCGGAAGCTTCCCCCGTCACTGAAATCGACCTTCAAATCATCGAACAAGCCCGGCAGCAGAGGCCTCTCCGTCAGGAACTCCTTCCACTGCGCAACCGTGCCTTCATAGGCGGCGGCGATGAAACCGGTCAGCAGTTCGAGATCGATCATATGATCGTGCTGCTGGCTGGCCGGGGCGACCTGCGCGATGACGGAATAGCCGTCGGGCATCGGAAGAGCGAAGGCGATCACCACCGCATTGGCGTCGGGCAGCGGCCAGATGCGAACCTGCCAGCGCCGCTGCCAGCGATCGGTATAAACGGAATCCTCGCTGGGCTTGCCGAGGCCGGTAACCTTGATGTTTTCGCTCCCCACGTTCCGGTGCAGGAAGCCGGTGGTGAGCAGGTCGCCCATCAGCTTGTCCGGACTGGCATAGGATTCCTTGGCCGATACCGTGCCCGGGCGGTGCCAGTGAAACATCAGGCTGTGTCCGGCGGCGCCGATCGCGACGAACCCGTTGGCGGGAAGCTGGGTAATGGTCGGCTTTGCCTGCGGAGCCCAGAGACCGTCATTATTGCGGGTAAGCAGCGCCGGATAGGGGTGCAGCGCGGGTAAAGCATGCAGCGCGCGCTGGGCGCCGGGGCCGTTAGGGAACAAATTGTCCGCTTCCTTGGCCAGAAGATCCGCCAGTTGGCGATCTTCGATAGCGCTCGACCGCTCCAGATAGGTCTTGGCGAAATCCGGAAACGACAGCGGCAGGGCGAACTCGGTCTTGAACTTGCCGATCTGGGTGGAATCGAACAGATCCACCTTGCTGGTCACCCGGCTGTCGGCCTCGGCCACATGGTCCGGAGCGTTGAGAATTTCCGCGACCGGAAGGGCGTAATTGAGGTTTTCGTTCTGCGACTTGCGCAGCACGATTCCGACGATCCTGCCGGCCTTGTCGAGCAGCGGACCGCCGCTGTTGCCCGGCGATGCCGCCGCCGAGAAGCGCATGAAGTTCCAGCGTCCCTCCTCGTCTTCCGGCGTGTTCGACGTATAGAGCCCGTCGCGCACCACCAGGCCCTCGCCGAGCGCGTTCCCGACCGTATAGACGGTGCTGTTCAGGTCCGGTTTGACGTTGGTTCCGAGCGGCGCGGCATCGGGCGCCCCGACCAGCGAAAACACGGCGAAGTCCCGCTCCAGTGAGAATTTCTCGATCTTGTCGATGGCGTAGATATGGCCACCCGCATCGCGCAGCACCGGCGGCCCCCACGAGCCGGCAAGGTCCGCCGTCAATACGTGGCCGGCGGTGACGAAGCGGTTGCCGCCGATCGAAAAGGCCGTGCCGATCGAGTAATATTTGTCGGTGCGGATCTGGTAGGGCAGCAGCTCGAACGGCAGCGGCTTTTCATAGGTCAACGGATCGTTGACCGGCTTGGCCGCCACCACTTCGAAAGTCGTCGCGTGGATTTTCTCGATCAGATCGGGAGGAAGGGTCTCCGCCCCGGCGGCATTCAAGGAAGCAGACACGATCATAGCCGCGATCGCGGCTATTCCTTTAACGCTCATGAGTGCCGTCTCCATCAGGACTTCAACTCATGATACCTGCGAACCTGAACCGCGCCAGCGGATTCCGGGCCCTCTCGAAGCGGGAGGGCCCCGAGCCTCAGACCTTGCGCACCACGTGGCTGCCGATCGAATAGCCGGCGCCGAAGGAACAGATCACGCCGAGATCGCCCTTGGCGAGGTCTTCCTTGTACTCATGAAAGGCGATGATCGAGCCGGCGGACGCCGTATTGGCATAGCGGTCGAGGATCACCGGCGCCTCGTCGAGGGTGGCGTCGCGGTCCAGCAGCTTCTTGGCGATCAGCTGATTCATCGACAGGTTCGCCTGATGCAGCCAGAAGCGGCGCACATCCTGCGGCGTGAAGCCCAATCCGCTCAGATGTCCGGCGATGTGGTCGGCCGCCATCGGGCAGACTTCCTTGAACACTTTGCGGCCCTCCTGGCGGAACAGCTTGTCGCGTCCCTCCTGCCCGTTCGGCTCGCCGCGATTCATGAAACCGGCATTGTTGCGGATATTGCTGGAGAACGAGGTCGCCGCCTTCGAGCCGAGGATCTCCCAGCCCGACGGCTCGGTTTCCAGCAGCACGGCGGTCGAGACGTCGCCGAAGATGAAATGGCAGTCGCGGTCGCGCCATTCGAGATGGGCGGAGGTGATTTCCGGCCCCAGCACCAAGGCGCGCTTGGCCTGCCCGGAGCGCAAGGCGTTGGCGGCCTGCTCGATGCCGAAGGTGGCCGAGGAACAGGCGACGTTCATGTCATAGCCATAGCCGGTACAGCCCAGCGCCGACTGGATCTCGACGGCGATGGCCGGATAAGGCCGCTGATGGTTCGAGGCGGCGCAGATCACCAGATCGACGTCCGCCGCCTCGCGGCCAGCCGCAGCCAAGGCCTGGCGCGCGGCGGTGACGCCGATCTCGGCCATCAGCGACACTTCGTCGTCGGCGCGCTGCGGGAAGATCGGGAACATGCGCTCGGGGTCGAGAATGCCGGCCTTCTCCATCACGAAACGCTGTTTGATGCCCGACGCCTTCTCGATGAATTCGGCGTTCGAGGGAGTCAGCGCCGCGACCGTGCCGGCTTCGATCCCGGCGGCGTTGCGCTCGTTGAACAGCTCGACATAACGGTTGAAGGATTGGACCAGTTCTTCGTTGGTGATGACTTCCGACGGCGTCCAGACGCCGGTGCCGGCGATGTAAACAGGGTTCAAGGTTATTTCCGCTCCACTTGAGACACATCCCGCACCGCGCCCTTGGCCGCGCTGGTGGTCAGCGCCGCATAAGCCCGCAGCGCCTGCGAAACAGGGCGCTCGCGCTTGGCCGGCTTCCAGGCGTCCTTGCCCTTGGCCTCCATCGCCGCGCGGCGGCGCGCCAGCTCCTCGTCGGTCAGGCGCACATTGATGCTGCGCTGGGGAATATCGATATCGATGATGTCGCCCGGCTCGACCAGGCCGATGGCGCCGCCTTCGGCCGCTTCCGGCGAAGCGTGCCCAATGGACAGGCCCGAAGTGCCGCCCGAGAATCGGCCGTCGGTGACCAGGGCGCAGGCCTTGCCCAGGCCCTTGCTTTTCAGATAGCTGGTCGGATAGAGCATTTCCTGCATGCCGGGGCCGCCCTTGGGGCCCTCATAGCGCACGACCACCACATCGCCGACCTTGACGATGCCGCCGAGGATCTTGGTCACCGCCTCGTCCTGGCTTTCGCAGATCACCGCCGGGCCCGAGAACACCAGGTTCTTGTCGTCGACGCCGGCCGTCTTCACGATGCAGCCTTCCAGCGCGATATTGCCGAACAGCACCGCCAGGCCGCCTTCCTTGCTGAAGGCGTGGTCATAGGTGCGGATCACGCCGGTTTCGCGGTTCGCATCCAGTTCGGCATAGCGGCGCGACTGGCTGAAAGCGACGGTGGTGCGCACACCGCCCGGCGCGGCGCGGAAGAATTCCTGAACCTTTTCATCGGCACCCGCGGCGATGTCCCAACGGCTCAGCGCGTCCTGCAGGCTCTTGCTGTGCACGGTCGGAACCGAACTGTCGAGCAGGCCGGCGCGGTTCAGCTCGCCCAGGATGCCCATGATGCCGCCGGCGCGGTGCACGTCTTCCAGATGCACGTCGGGCACCGAGGGCGCGACCTTGCAGAGATTGGGCACGCGGCGCGACAGGCGATCGATGTCGGCCATGGTGAAGTTCACGCCGGCCTCATGGGCGGCGGCCAGCAGATGCAGCACCGTGTTGGTCGAGCCGCCCATAGCGATATCCAGGGTCATGGCATTCTCGAACGCCTTGAAATTGGCGATCGAGCGCGGCAGCACCGACTCGTCGTCCTGGTCGTAATAGCGCTTACACAGCTCGATCACCAGGCGGCCGGCTTCGAGGAACAGCTCCTTGCGGTCGGCGTGGGTGGCCAGCACCGACCCGTTGCCGGGCAGCGACAGGCCGAGAGCTTCGTTCAGGCAGTTCATCGAATTGGCCGTGAACATGCCCGAGCAGGAGCCGCAGGTCGGACAGGCCGAGCGCTCATATTCGGCGGATTCCTCGTCGGACACGCGGTCGTCGGCGCCGGCGATCATGGCGTCGATCAGATCGATCTTGATCAGCTCGCCATCCTTCATCACCTTGCCGGCCTCCATCGGGCCGCCGGAAACGAAGACGGTCGGGATGTTGAGGCGCAAAGCCGCCATCAGCATACCGGGGGTGATCTTGTCGCAGTTCGAGATGCAGATCAGCGCGTCGGCGCAATGGGCGTTGACCATGTACTCGACCGAGTCGGCGATCAGGTCGCGCGAGGGCAGCGAATAGAGCATGCCGCCATGGCCCATGGCGATGCCGTCATCGACGGCGATGGTGTTGAATTCCTTGGCGACACCGCCCACCTTTTCGATCTCGCGCGCCACCATCTGGCCGAGGTCCTGCAGATGCACATGGCCCGGCACGAACTGGGTGAAGGAATTGGCGATGGCGACGATCGGCTTGCCGAAATCGGCGTCGGTCATGCCGGTCGCGCGCCACAGCCCCCGGGCGCCCGCCATGTTGCGGCCATGGGTGGAGGTTCGCGAACGGTAAACGGCCATGATCGGGTATCCTCGTTGAGAAGGGTGACGAACATATCCCCCGATAACGGCCAGGAAAAGGATTTATGCTCGATTTGTTCGATCTACCCGGCACCGAACGCCGCTTCGCCGAAGGGGCCGTTCTGCTGCGCGGACTGGCCCTACCGCGAGAGGCGGAGCTGCTGGCTGCGGTCGAGGGTGTAACCGCGGTCTCGCCCTTCAGACATATGGTCACTCCGGGCGGATTTACCATGTCGGTGGCGATGAGCAATTGCGGTGCCGCGGGCTGGATCACCGACCGTAGAGGCTATCGTTACGGCGCCATCGACCCCGAGACCGGCAATCCCTGGCCCGCCATGCCGGACGTGTTCCGCGCCTTGGCCATGAACGCCGCCGCCCGCGCCGGCTATCCCGGTTTCACCCCCGATGCCTGCCTGATCAACCGCTACGAACCCAGCGCCCGCATGACCCTGCATCAGGACAAGAACGAGCGGGATTACGCGGCGCCCATCGTCTCGGTGTCGCTGGGCCTGCCGGCGACCTTTCTGTTCGGCGGCAAGGAGCGCTCGGACAAGACGCTGAAGCTGCCTTTGCAGCATGGCGACGTGGCGGTGTGGGGCGGCGCCAGCCGGATGAACTTCCACGGCGTCAACACCGTGGCCGACGGCGTGCATCCGCTGGTCGGGCGGCGGCGGCTGAACCTGACTTTTCGCAAGGCGCTTTAGCGGCCCAAACCGTTTTTTTGAACCGCAGAGCGACTGTGTTGCGGGTCAAGCCCAAACGACCCGGTCACGCATGATTGCATTGAGGATGACGAGCAGTTTTCGCATGCAGGCGACGATTGCCGTCAT
>JAJPHO010000060.1 GCA_021325215.1 Alphaproteobacteria bacterium | reverse complement strand
GGCGGCATCGCCGGCGAGGCGCTGCAGCAATATGTCGACCGCATCGAGCGGCTCGAGGAAGAGAAGAAGGCGCTCTCCGCCGACATCAAGCAGGTCTATGACGAAGCGAAAGCCACCGGCTTCGACGTCAAGATCCTCCGCAAGATCATCTCGATCCGCAAAGTCGCCGACCACGACCGCAAGGAGCAGGAGGAAATCCTCGAGCTCTACAAGCGCGCCCTGGGAATGGACTGACAGATCCATGAGCTATCTCGTCACGGGAGCGGCCGGCTTCATCGGCTTTCATACCGCCAGGAAGCTGTTGGCCCGTGGCGAGAGTGTCGTCGGCGTCGACATCGTCAATGACTATTACGACCCGACCCTGAAGGAAGCCCGCCTGGCCCAGCTCGAGGGCGAGAAGGGCTTCACTTTCCTGCGCGCCGATCTGGCCGAGCAGGACACGGTGGATGCGCTGCTGTCCAAACACAGCGACATTACCCACATCATTCATCTGGCCGCGCAGGCCGGCGTGCGGTATTCGCTGACCAATCCGCGCGCCTATACCCGTTCGAACATCGAGGGCACGCTGTCGATGCTGGAACTGGCGCGCCATCTGCCCAAATGCCAGCATCTGGCCTATGCCAGCTCGTCCTCGGTCTATGGCAGCAACAAGAAGCTGCCTTTCTCGGTCGAGGACCGGGTCGACAATCCCATTTCGCTCTACGCCGCGACCAAGAAGTCGTGCGAGCTGATGGCGCACACTTATTCGCACCTGTTCGGCGTGCCGACCACCGGCCTGCGCTTCTTCACGGTCTATGGTCCGTGGGGACGCCCGGACATGTCGGCCTTCCTGTTCGCCAAGGCGATCCTCGAAGGCAAGCCGATCCAGGTCTTCAATAATGGCGACATGCGCCGCGACTTCACCTATATCGACGACATCGTCGCCGGCGTCCTGGCCATTACCGACGGGCCGCCTTCCGGCACGCCGCCTTACCGCGTCCACAATATCGGCAATCACCGCTCGGAGCCGCTGATGCGCTTCATCGGTCTGATCGAGGAATCCCTGGGCATCAAGGCCGAGATCGAGTTCCTGCCGATGCAGCCGGGCGACGTCAAGGAAACCTACGCCGACATCACCCCGATCCAGGAAGAGTTCGGCTTCCAGCCCTCGACCAGCATCGACCAGGGCATCCCGCGCTTCATCGAGTGGTACCGCTCGTACTACGAGAAATAATTAAGTAGTCTTACGGTCATGAACCCGTGGGTGGTGACCGTTCTTCTTTCCATTGCTTCCGCGGTCGCCGCCGGAGTGCTGGCCCGCCGTCCCTTGCGGCGGGAACTGGAGCGCGCCGCCGATCTGACCGCCGCCGCCCAGCGCCAGCGCGACGAAGCGGTGGCGACCGCGCGGGAGACCGCCGAGCGTGAATCGGGCCGGCTGGCGGCGCTTCTCAACGATCTTCATGAAGGCGTGCTGGTGTGCAATCAGGCGCACCAGATCGTCCTCTATAACCAGGCCGCCCTCAAGCTGCTGCGGGTCGGCGGCGAGATGGGGCTGGGCCGGCCCTTGTCGGCGGTGCTGGCGATCGAGCCGGTGCAGCATTGCCTCGACATGCTCGGCCGCCGCGCCCCCGCCGACGCCGCCAACATGCCGTTCCTGTCGCGCACCCATGACAGCCGCTCTTCGCTGCAGGGGCGGGTTTCCCTGGTGAAGTCGGGCTATGTCATCACGTTCGACGACGTCACCGCCCAGCTCGGCGCGCTGGCCCGGCGCGACGCGCTGCTGCGTGAGGTGATCGAGCTCCTGCAAAGCGATCTGCCAGGGCGCGAGGAACAGGCGCTCAACCATGCGCGGAATGGATACCGCACCCTGCTGTCGGGGTGGTGGCCGATGTCCGACATCCATACCGGCGCCCTGTTCGACATGGTGGCGGCGCGGCTGAAGCAATCCCCGCTGCAGGTGACTCCCGTCGGACTGCCGGCGTGGCTGCATGGCGACGGCCATACGCTGGTGCTGGCGCTCGACGCGCTCGTGCGGGCCTTGTCGGTGGGGACCAAGGTCAAGGCGTTCGACCTGTCGGCCGAGGCGGAGACCGACAAGGTCTGGCTGATCGTGTCCTGGATCGGGCCGGCGCCGGCCGAGCAGACGTTGAACGATTGGCGCGGAGTGCCGATCTCGCCGGCGCTGGGCGGCCTCATCGTCGGCGATGTGCTGGCCCATCATGCCGCCCAGAGCGTGCTCGAGGCGGAGGGCGAGAGCCGTCGCCTCAAACTCGCATTACAGCCGGCCCGCAATCCTCCGGCTCCCCAGGCCGAGGGGGAGCTGGGACCGGGACGGCCGGAATTCTTCGACTTCAATCTGCTGGACCAGAGCCAGGGCGGCGGCCGGGCCGATCTGCCGCTGCGGGATCTGACCTATGTCGTGTTCGACACTGAGACGACCGGCCTCAAACCCAGCGAGGGCGACCGCATTGTCCAGCTGGCCGGGGTGCGCATCGTCGGCAGACGCATTCTGACCGGTGAGAGTTTCAACCGCCTGGTCAATCCCGGCCGTCCGATCCCGCCCGATTCGACGCGCTTTCACGGTTTGACCGACGAGCAGATGATCGGCAAGCCGCCGATCGAGGTGGTGCTGCCCCAATTCAAATCCTTCGTCGCGGAGTCCGTGCTGGTGGCGCACAACGCCGCTTTCGACCTGAAGTTCCTGCGCATGTTCGAAGCGCAGTCCGGGGTGCGCTTCGACAATCCGGTGCTCGACACCATGCTGCTGGCCACCTTCCTCGACGAGCAGGCGGGCGGGCAGTCCTTGGACGATCTGTGCCGGCGCTACGGCGTCGCCATCGAGGGCCGCCACACCGCGCTGGGCGATTCGCTGGCGACGGCGGCGCTGCTGCTGCACATGATCGACGATCTGGAAAGCCGGGGCGTGCGCACCCTGGGCGAGGCGCTGAGCCGCTCGAACATGGTTCTGCAACTGCATCACAGGGGACAGGCCCTATGAGGCCGCTCTTCGCCCTGCTGGCCGCGATGTGTCTGACGGCCGCGGCGCCGATCCCCGCGCAGCGGGTCGGGCTGCACCTCACCATCTTCACCATGGGCGACCATCTGAGGGTGCATTTCCACACGGATCAGCCGGTCTATGAGATCGCCATGAACGATCGAGAGACCGAGGAGGCGGTCGAAACCCGCATGCGGTCGGTGCGGTTACGCCAATGGCGCCCCGCGGGCTCCGTCTGGCTGCCTTATGACGACCGCCTGGCGCGGCGGGACAGGCTGGCATTCCAGGATGCCGACGTGGATGTCTATCCGGACGATCAATCGATCGGCTGGGGCGATCCGATGCTGTTTCCCTCCGGCGGGGGCTTCGTGCTCAACAGCCGCTTTCTGCTGGCCGATCGCCGGTATTTCGACACCACGGTGAATTACCGCCCGCGTGTGCGGGAGATCGTCTATGTCAACGGGGCGGGCCCCGCCGCGCTGGAGCAGCGTGATTTCGGTCACGAGGTTTATCTCGGGCCGGTCGCCTCGGTGTCCGGAGATCCCCATCTGCGCATCATCACCGGAAACGACGTTCCGGGCTGGGCGCGCGCCCGTGTCGCGGCCCAGACGGCGCGGTCGGTCGCCTTTTTTCAGTCGAAGATGGGGGCGCTGCCCTGGCCGCCGACCCTGATCATGGCGGCCCTGCCGGCGCCGCTCGAAAAATCGCCGCCCCGCATGTCGGGCCGGGCGACACCGGGCGGCGTGCTGACCTTCCGTTTCTTCGGCGACACCTCCCTGTCGGACACCGAGGCCGGCCGGGCCGATCTCGAACATATCGCGTCACATGAAGTCTTTCATTTCTGGGATGCCTTTGTCGGCAAGCCGCGCGATAGGGAAGCGGGGATGTGGCTCTTCGAGGGGAGCGCCGATTACGCGGCCCTGCTGGCGCGCCGCGAGCTCGGGCAATTGGAGGGGCCCCGCTGGTACCGCGAGCTGGACCGGCCGCTGGCGTCCTGCCGCGCGCTGCTGGGAAACCGCGGCTTGACGGAGCTGGAGGGGGACGAACGTCATCAGGCGGCCTATCCCTGCGGCATGGTCATCCAGTGGGTCGCCGACATGGCGGTCCGGCATGCGACGCGCGCGCCCAGCGGGTTCTTTTATGTGTGGCAAACACTGCTGGCCAAGGCGAGGGCTCAGGGCGGTTACTACCAGACGGCGGACTTCCGGTCCGCGCTGGCCGCAATCGACCCGGCGGCGCTGGCGACCGTCGATCTGCTGTTCCGCTCTGATTCCGGCGACCGCTGGGCCAGATTGCGCCGTCAGATGGAAAGCTACGGGGTGCAGACCGCGCCCGCGCCGCAGGGCGAGAATGTGGCGTATTATTCCCTGTTCCAGCATCTGGTTCAGGCCGATTGCGCCAATGCCGCGAGTTTCCATGTAACCCAGGGCGCGGGCGGGTTCCTGCTGGCGCTCGATCGGCCGGTCTGCCGCCATTTCGGCGCTTCGACCGACGTGCGCGCCGTCGAGGGGCATTCGCTCAGTCTCGACATCTATGGCGCCTATTCCGCGATGACGCAGAAATGCGCCTCCAGCCTGCCGGTCGGGGTGACCCTGGGCAGCGGCGAACAGCTGCAGCTGCCGTGCGCCGTGCCGATGTCCCCGTTGGCCCCATCGCAGGTGGACTTCGCCGTCGTCGCGATGCCGTGAACGACTCGTGATCCCGAGACTTCCCGTCTAGACAGACATCACGGTGCTCTGCATCGCGCTCAGCAGCTTGATGCGCTGGAAGGCGCGCTTCAGGCGGTTGCGTTCCGTGGCGGGCAGGGCCGCCGGGGCGATTTTGGTGCCGGGCGTATAGCCGGCCTTGATGTCGCTGAGCTGCTGGTCGAGCAGGGCGGCGAGGATGGCTTCGTGGGCGGCGAGCAGGCTGGCCAGGTCGTCCGGATGCAGTTTCCCCATTTCGGCCAGGGCGCGAAAACGGCCTTCCGTCGAAACGGCGGTGACGCCGGCGCCGATGGCGCGCGCGCGCGCCGTCGAGACCAGGGGCAGCAGGCCGAATTTCTTGGCATCCAATCGTCCCGCCTGGGTTGACAGCCGGCCGAACCAGCCGAGCGGACTGCCGATGCGGGCGATGTTCTGTTCCATCAATTGCTGGAAGAAGGCCGAATTGCCGGCCATGCGCAGGGTCTCGTCGCGCAATTCGGTGGCCAGCGCGCGGTCGCCATGGACGAATACCATGTCGAAGAAGATGTCGACCTTCAGCAGCGTCTCCATCTGCGGTTGGAACACCCAGCTCTTGATCTCTTCGCGCCAACCCTCCAGCGACCGCCGCCACACCGGATTGCGGACCATGACGTCGCCCTTGCAGAAATAGATGCCCGCCGCGTCGAGCAGGGCGTTGAGCCGGGCGCCGAATTCGGCGAACCAGGCATCCGTGGCCGCGTCGCCGCGATGTACCAGGGCATTGTCCTGGTCGAAGGCCAGCAGGCTTTCGCCGCGCCCGGCCGAGCCCAGCACCAGCAGGGCATAGGGGGCGGGCGGCGGGCCCCAGCCGTCGGCGGCCAATTGCTCCTCGATCAGGCCGGCGCCGCGCCGGGTCATGTCGCGCACCACCCCGGAGATCACCCCGGCGATGGTGCGGGCCGGCACATCCTCCTGGCGCAGTTCCGCGGCCAGGGCGGGCAAGGCATGCCGTGAACGGGCGAGGTCCTCGGCGCTGAGCGCCTGGGCCACCTCGTCGCCGATCATCACCGCCTGGCGCGAGCGCATCTTCAGCAGATGGCGCGGCGTGATGACACCGATCGGGCGCCCGGCCGCGTCGGTCACCGCCATGTGGCGGATGCCGAAGCGCTCCATGCGCGCCAGCGCCATGTAAAGAAAACAATCGCCTTCCAGGCTGTGCGCGGGCGCCGCCATGATCTCGCTCAAAGGCAGCGACAAGGCGGCGGCGCCATGATGCGCGATGCGGGCCACCGCGTCGGTCTCGGTGACGATGCCGGCCAGCACGCCGTCGGCGTCGAGCACCAGGACGGAGGAGGCGCCGGTCTCGGTCATGATGCCGCAGGCCTTCGCCAAGGTGATGGCGGCCTCGGCGGTGACCGGCGGCCGCGCCATCACGTCGGACAGGCGGTGGCGGTAAGGATAGCTGTCGAGTTTTGCTGCGGGTGCGAGATCGGGAATCATACGCAGCTATACCTTGTAGGACGAGGAGACCCATGTTCTACTTTGAATTTGAGGATTGCCAAAGATTTTACGCGTTGAAATCGGGGGAAGGCGGGGGCGCTACTGGCAATATCAGAGCGTCATAAAAGTACAAATCCGCCAGCATCGCTTCAGGAGGAGAACTACTAATGACGACCAATCCGTCAGTTCAGAAAATCATGGATGATCCCAAATACCGGGAATTGGTGCGCAAACGCTCGACCTTCGGGTGGTTCCTGACCGCGCTGATCCTGATCGTTTATTATGGTTTCATCTTCCTGATCGCCTATGACCGGGACTTTCTCGGCCAGCCGCTCAGCGAGGGCAGCGTGACCACCATCGGCCTGCCGCTGGGTGTGGCCGTGATCGTCATCTCGATCGTGCTGACGGGCGTTTATGTGCGCCGCGCCAACGGAGAATTCGACGATCTGACCAAGCAATTGATCGACGGAGCCAAGTAAAATGCGAACGCCCATTCTTTATCGCGCGGCGACCGGGATCGCCGCGGCGCTCATGCCGGCGTTCGCCTTCGCGGCCGACACGGTAGCTGCCACCGAACAGCAGCCGACCAACTGGAACGCCATCGTGATGTTCCTGATCTTCGCGGCGCTGACTCTGGTCATCACCCGCTGGGCCGCCAAGAACACCCGCAACGCGGCCGATTTCTATGCCGCCGGCGGCGGCATCACCGGCTGGCAGAACGGCCTGGCGATCGCCGGCGACTATATGTCGGCGGCCTCGTTCCTGGGTATTTCGGCGCTGGTCTATACCAGCGGCTTCGACGGGCTGATCTATTCGGTCGGCTTCCTGGTCGGCTGGCCGATCATCCTGTTCCTGCTGGCCGAGCGGCTGCGCAATCTCGGCAAGTTCACCTTTGCCGACGTCGCCTCGTTCCGCCTGCAGCAGACGCCGATCCGCACCTTGTCGGCGATCTCGTCGCTGACCGTGGTGGCGTTCTACCTGATCGCCCAGATGGTCGGCGCCGGCCAGCTGATCAAGCTGCTGTTCGGCTTGCCCTACGACTACGCCATCATCGTGGTGGGCGCGCTGATGATCGTCTATGTCACCTTCGGCGGCATGAAGGCCACCACCTGGGTGCAGATCATCAAGGCCTGCATGCTGCTGGCGGGCGCCACCTTCATGGCGCTGATGGTGCTGGTG
>JAJPHO010000078.1 GCA_021325215.1 Alphaproteobacteria bacterium | reverse complement strand
CCGGTGATGAAGCTCTGCTTGTCGGCGCTGTCATTGACGGCCTGGTACATCTCGGTTTCCACCGCGCCCGGCAGCACCGCATTGACGCGGATGTTGTTCGGGCCGAATTCGGCGGCCAGGGTCTGGGTCAGGCCGATCAGGCCGGCCTTCGACGCGGCGTAAGCGGCCATGCCGGGGAACGAGCTGCTATAGCCGACGAAGGTCGAGGTGAAGATCACCGAGCCGCCGCCATGCTTCTTCATTTCGGCGATCTGGTGCTTGGCGCCGAGGAACGAGCCGGTCAGGTTGATGGCGATGGCGTCGTTCCAGCCGGCTTCGGACACTTCGGTCGACGGACCGGCTTCGCCGATCACGCCGGCATTGTTGAAGGCGACGTCGAGGCGGCCATAGGTCTTGACGGCCAGGGCGACCAGGGCCTTGGCATAGTCTTCCGAGCGGACATCGCCGGCCAGGGCGACGGCCTTGCCGCCGGCGGCCTCGATCTCCTTGACCAGATCGGCCAGTTCGTTGGCGCGGCGGGCGCCGACGACGATTTTGGCGCCTTCGGCGGCGAACAATTTCGCGGTGGCGCGGCCGATGCCGGCGCTGGCGCCGGTGACGATGGCAACTTTGTTGGCTAAACGTCCCATGATGCTACTCCTTGCTGAATTGGTGCGGGAAAACATGACGGGAATTTGATCCTTCGCGACCCGTCGGAGTAGCCGCCTAATTCCGCAACTGGATTTCGGGAAAACCGAACAATCGGGGGGAGGGTTACAGTTTGCTCACCGCCTCGCGGACCTGGTCGGTCCATTGCGCGGCGTCGTTGGGGGCACGCATGAACGTCATCTCGTAATTGGGGCCGGTGATGCTGGTGACCACCAGTCCCTGCTGTCCTTCCGGGATGACCTGCAGCTTGTCCGGCGCCAGGGCGATGGCGTTGAGGGCGGGGCCCTTGGCGGCGAATACCACCTCGCCGGCGGCGGGAGCGGGAATCGTCGTGCTTTCCTCGATGCTGACGCTCTCGAACAGGCCGGATTTGCGGATCACCTCGGCCCGCCAGGCGGAGACCGCGCGGCTGAAGGCGACCAGGCCGGGCGCGGTGTGCAGCTGAGCGCCGGTCACGCCGTTCACGGGGGCGAGGATGATGCGGGCATGCTTGGCGAGCGGTTTGGCCGCGGGCGTCGTATCGCTGTTGGCGAAGCGCTGGGCCAGGAAGTCCTTTGCCTTGGCGAGGTCGTATTCGACGCCATTGATGTTGTAATAGGGCTCGTGGCCGTAATAAGTGCCGAGCACCACGTCATTATGCCAGCTGGCATAATCCTTCACCTGGGTAAGGTTGGTGGCGGCGCCCTTGGCCCAATCGGACAATTTGCGGCTCAGCGCGGCGAGCCGCAGGCGCGGTCCCGCGCCATAGGCTGCGTATAATTGCCCGTCCTCGACCCACAGCATGAAGCCCTCTGCCGCGCCGGTCGGGCGCCCGTCGGCCAGGGCGTCGCGGCGAAGGTCGAGGGTCCCGAACAGATTGGCGCGGCGCAGGGCTTCGACCTGCACTTCGGGCAGAAAGGCGCTGCAGGCCTGGGAGGGCGCCAGGCTGAGGATGCGGCCCGGCGCGGGTAAATGGATCTCGGCCGACGCGGCCAGCGGCGTGCCGGCCTTGGCGATGGTGGCGAGGTCATATTGGAACGAATCGAGCGAGGGCGGCGAACCGCAGCGGATCATCAGCGACTTGCCGTCGGGGGCGGTCTGGAAGGCCGAAAGCGGGTCGGCGGGGGGCTGCGGCTGCTGCGCGCCGATGTCGGTTTGCGCCGCCAGAAAAAGGGCGGCCGAAAGGACACTTCCAATGATCCGACGCTTCATCGATGACTCCCCCTGCGATGTGACGATGACTATTTGCGGCCGAACAGCCTTTCGATATCGGAAAGCTTGAGTTCGACATAGGTCGGGCGGCCGTGATTGCATTGGCCGGAATTGGGCGTGACTTCCATCTGGCGCAGCAGCGCGTTCATCTCGGCGCCGTTGAGCTTGCGCCCGGCGCGGACGCTGCCATGGCAGGCCATGGTGCCGCAGATATGGCCGAGCCGTTCCTGCAGGGCCATCGCCTCGCCCCACTCGGCCAGTTCCTCGGCCATATCGGCCACCAGACCCTTGATGTCGCCATCGCCCAGCAGAGCGGGCACTTCGCGCACGATCACCGCGCCGGGGCCGAAGCCCTCGATCACCAATCCCAATTGCGCCAGATCCTCCTGGCGCGTCAGCAGGCGGTGGACGGCGGTTTCGTCCAGTTCGACCACTTCGGGGATCAGCAGGCCCTGGCGGGCGATGCCGGTGCCGGCCAGCGCCTCTTTCATCTTTTCATAGACCAGCCGCTCATGGGCGGCGTGCTGATCGACGATCACCAGCCCGTCGGCGGTCTGGGCGATGATGTAGGTGTCGTGCACCTGCCCGCGCGCGATGCCGAGCGGATAATCGATGGCGGGGGCCGGTTCGGCGGGGGTGACCTGGCCGAACGGCGCCGGTGAGGCGGGCTCGGCCAAGGCGATCGGCGCCTGAGCGGCGGCGGCCCACAGGGTTTCGGTCGAGGGGCGCGGCGGGGCGCTCCATCCGCCGAAGGAGGATTGAGCCGGTGCGGAAGGGAGGCTGACGCCGGGGCGCCACGACGCCAGCGGACCGAGGCCGGTGGCCGGCGCGCTGGCGCGGTGGCCGGCGGCGGCCAGCGCATGCTTGATGCCGCCGACGATCAGGCCGCGCATAAGGCCGGGATCGCGGAAGCGCACTTCGGCCTTGGCGGGATGGACATTGACGTCGACCTCGGTGGTGGGCAGATCGACGAACAAAGCCACCACGGCGTGGCGATCATGGGCCAGCACGTCGGCATAGGCGCCGCGCACCGCGCCGTTCAGCAGCTTGTCGCGCACCGGGCGGCCATTGACGAACAGATATTGCTGGGCCGAGGTCGCCTTGTTGAAGGTCGGCAGGCCGATGCGGCCGGACAGGCGCAGCCCTTCGCGCTCGGCCTCGACCTCGATCGAGGCCTTGGCGAAGTCGCGCCCGAGGATGGCCGACAAGCGCTCCAGCCGCGCAGTCTCGTCGTCGCCATGGCAGGCCGGCAGCGACAGAAGCGAGCGGTTGTTCTCGGACAAGGTGAAGCCGACGCGCGGATGGGCCATGGCCAGCCGTTCGAGGGCATCCTTGACGTGGCCGGTCTCGGCACGCGGGGTCTTGAGGAATTTCAGGCGGGCCGGCGTGGCGAAGAACAGGTCGCGCACTTCGATGCGGCTGCCCTGCGGATGGGCGGCGGGTTCCGGCTTGCCTTTGCGCCCGCCTTCGACCAGCAGGGTCCAGGCGCTGTCGGCGCCCTTGGGCCGGCTGGTCAGGCGCAGGCGGGCGACCGAGCCGATCGAGGGCAGGGCCTCGCCGCGGAATCCGAGATGGTGGATGGCCAGCAGATCGTCGTCGGGCAGCTTCGAGGTGGCATGGCGCTCGACCGCCAGTTCCAGCTCGTCCGGGCTCATGCCGCAGCCATCGTCGGTGACGCCGATCAGCGCCTGGCCGCCCTCGGCCAGGGTCACGTCGACGCGCGAGGCGCCGGCATCGATGGCGTTCTCGACCAGTTCCTTGACGGCGGAGGCGGGGCGTTCGACCACTTCGCCGGCGGCGATCTGGTTGACGAGATTGGCAGGGAGCAAACGTATCGGCATCCGACCACTGTAGCGATCCGCAATACGCCGAACAATCTAGACTAGCCGGCGCCGAGCCCTTATGTTCGCCCGTTCGCGAGGAGGGACCATCACCATGACCATTCCATCGGTGGCCGACCTGCTGGCCAACAACCGGGCCTGGGCGGAGCGCCAGACCAAGCAGGACCCCGGCTTCTTCAAGCGCCTGGTATCGCAGCAGACCCCGGCCTATTTCTGGATCGGCTGCTCGGACAGCCGGGTGCCGGCCAATGAGATCGTCGGCCTCGATCCGGGCGAGATGTTCGTCCATCGCAATGTCGCCAACCTGGCCCCGCCGCAGGACGCCAATTACCTGTCGACGCTGCAATATGCCGTCCAGGTGCTGAAGGTCGCCCACATCCTGGTGGTGGGCCATTATGGCTGCGGCGGCGTGCTGGCGGCGCTGCAGAATCTGCGCCTCGGCCTGATCGACCATTGGCTGTCGCCGATCCGCACCCTGGTGCGCGACAATCAGGCCGAATTGCTGGCGCTGCCGACCGAAAAGGCGCAGCACGACCGGCTGTGCGAACTGAACGTGATCCGCCAGGTCGAGAATGTCGCGACCAATCCCTTCGTGCAGGAAGCGTGGGAAAAGGGCGCAGACCTCACCGTCCATGGATGGTGTTATTCCCTGGAGAACGGCCTGGTGACCGATCTGGACGCCCAGATCAGCCAGAAAGAAGATGTCGCCGCGATCCGGCGGCTGACGAGGAGAGTATAATTTGACCGAAGAGCTCGACGCTCTGCGCGCCGCCATCGCCGAGGAACAGGGCAACCTGACCCGGCACCCCGTCTTCGCCTCCCTGCGCGGCGTCGACGAAGTGCGGCGCTTCATGGAATGGCATGTGTTCGCGGTGTGGGATTTCCTGTCGCTGCTGAAAAGGCTGCAGCGCGACCTCACCTGCCTCAATCTGCCCTGGACCCCGCCGGCCAATCCCCGCGCCGCGCGGCTGATCAACGAGATCGTGCTCGGCGAGGAAAGCGACGTGATGCCGGACGGCAGCGCGCTCAGTCATTTCGAGCTGTATCGCGCCGCCATGCGCGAAGTCGGCGCCGATACCGGCTGCATCGACGCCTTCCTCGACTGCCTGGCGCAGGGCGTCTCGCTGGAAGCGGCGCTCGCCCGCGCTGGGGTGCCGGCTCCGGTCGCCTCCTTCGTGCGCGCCACCCTGAAAACCGCGCTGTCGGGGGATCTCGATCAGGTCCTGGGGAGTTTCTTCCACGGGCGCGAGACCGTCATTCCGGCAATGTTCTCGGGTCTGCTGAGCCATTGGGGCGTGACCCGCGAGCAGGCCCCCCTGTTCGTTTATTACCTCGATCGCCATATCCAGGTGGACGCCCAGGAGCACGGCCCCGCCGCTGCCATCCTGATCGACGAGGTGGTGGGCGGGGACCCGGCACGCCAGCAGGCGATGCTGACCGCCGCCCTGGCCGCGCTCAAGCAGCGGGCCGCGCTGTGGGACGGGCTGCTGGCGCATCTGACCGATCATCAGGCCGCCGCCCAATAGGTTTTATAGGAACTTAAGAATCGCCCCGTTAAAGTGGGATATTCGGAGGTTTCGATGCTGAATTTTCTCGGCAAGGCGCTTGCTGGCATGGTGCTGACCAAGGAAGCGCGCGAAGCGGCGGGCGATCTGACCGATCGCGCCGTCCACAAGGCTGTCAAGAAGATGGTCGGGGACAAGCTCGCCGATCCCTTGGCACAGCCCATAGCGGAAGTGCCGGTCCCGACCGCCGAACCGGTGGTCGACCGCGCCGAATTGATCCGCCGCGCCATGCAGGTGCGCGCCGCCCAGCAGGCCGTGCTGGCCGATCTCAAGCCCGAAGAACGGGCCAAGTTGACGGCCACCGCCATGCGGGCCTTTCTGAACGAAAGCAAGTCCAAGGAGTGACCGCCGCGCCATCGTCCCTGGCTGAAGAGATCAGGGCGGGGCGCCGCCGCGCCTTGGCGCGCGCCATCACCCTGGCCGAATCGACCAGGCGTGACCACCGCGAGGCCGCCGAGGCGCTGATGGCCGAATTGCTGCCCGACGCCGGCAAATCGATCCGCATCGGCATCAGCGGCATTCCCGGCGCCGGCAAATCCACCTTCATCGAGGCCTTCGGCGGCCATCTGATCGCGCAGGGCCGCAAGGTGGCGGTGCTGGCGGTCGATCCGTCCAGCCCGCGCTCGGGCGGTTCGCTGCTGGGCGACAAGACGCGCATGGAAAGCCTGTCGCGCGACGACCGGGCCTTCATCCGCCCGACTCCGACCGGCGGCAGCCTGGGCGGCGTGGCGCGGCGCACGCGCGATGCCATCCTGCTGTGCGAGGCGGCCGGCTTCGACGCCATCCTGGTCGAGACGGTCGGCGTCGGCCAATCCGAATTCGCCGTGGCCGACATGGTCGACATGTTCCTGCTGCTGCTGGTGCCGGGCGGCGGCGACGAGCTGCAGGGCCTCAAGAAGGGCATCGTCGAGATCGCCGACGCGGTGGTGGTCAACAAGGCCGACGGCGATCTGGCGGCCGCCGCCGACCGCGCGGTGCGCGATTACAGCAGCGCCTTGCATCTGCTGCGCGGTTCCGCCGATTGGACGGTGCCGGTATTGCGCTGTTCGGCCCTGACCGGCGATGGAATTGCCGAAGTCGGACGCACGGTCGAATCCTTTGCCGATGTGATGAAAAAGGCCGGCCGTTTCGACGCGCGCCGCAGCGATCAGGCGTTGCGCTGGCTGTGGCAGGAGGTCTCGGAAGAGTTGCTGGCGAAATTCCGCGCCGACCCTTATGTTTCCGAGCATCGCGGCGCGCTCGAGCGGGCCGTCGCTGCCGGGCGGATGATGCCGGCCAGTGCTGCAGAGCATTTGTTGAAAGGCTTTCTCGACAGAACGCGATTAAATTGCATTAATGGCGATCGAGAAGTGGAGAGTGGGTTGTTCTGATGAACGGTACGGCGGAAGAAACTCGTCTTAAGCGCGAACTTGTCGGGCTGTTCGGACATCTCAATAAGCTGCGTAAGGAACTGGCTACGCTGCATGGCGGCGAAGAGCACAATTTCGTCTCGATGGGCGAGACCTTGGACGACATCGTCAAGAACACCGAGAACGCCAGCAATACCATCCTGGAAAGCATGGAAGCCATCGACGAGATGGTCGGCTCGCTGCGCTCGAGCGGCGATCCGGCGGTGCTCGAGGCGTGCGACCGCATCAATGACCGCGTCAATCAGGTGTTCGAGGCCTGCTCGTTCCAGGACCTGACCGGCCAGCGCATCACCCGCCTGGTCAAGGGCCTGACCTTCATCGAGGACCGCATCAACGCGATGATCCGCGTCTGGGGCCGCGACGAGATCTCGAAGGTGATCGACGAGGTCAAGCAGGAGCAGCAGGAAAAGACCATCGACGAGAAGCTGCTGCACGGTCCGCAGACCGAGAGCAAGGCCATCAACCAGGCCGATGTCGACAAGCTGTTCAGCCAGGACGACATCGACAAGCTGTTCGGCTGATTTATCCTTGACTCGGGGTCGGACTCCCCCTAAAAAGCCCATCTTTCGCCGGCCTGTCGCCGGACCCAGAGATTTTAAGAGGGTTTAATCATGTCTCGCCGTTGTCTGATTTCCGGCAAGGGTGTGCTGACCGGCAACAACGTCAGCCATGCCAACAACCGTACCCGCCGCCGCTTCCTGCCCAACCTGCAGGAGACCAGCGTGCTGAGCGATGCGCTGAACCAGATGGTTCGCCTGCGCGTCACCACCCGCGGCCTGAAGACCATTGAGATCAATGGCGGCATCGACAGCTACCTGCTGTCGGTCAACGACAGCAAGCTGTCGGAAGAAGCCCTTCGCCTGAAGCGCCGCGTCCAGCGCGCCCTGGAGAAGAAGGCGGCCTAATCAGCCAGCCTGATCCAAAAGAAAACCCCGCTTCGCAAGAAGCGGGGTTTTTTTATTGTTCGCTACGCTCCCCAGCGCCATTTGGTCCGGGCCGCGACTGCGGCCCCGCGCTAGCGACACCCGACGTCCAGTCTCTGTATAGCTTGGCGCGGTAGCCAAGCGCGCGGAGCGCGCGCCCGGCGCCTGAGGGACATTAAAACCTTTACCTGTTTTCCGGGCCGCAAGGCGGCCCCGCGCTGCCGACAGCGTCAATCACACAGACGGTATAGCTTGGCGCGGTAGCCAAGCGCGCGGAGCGCGCGCCCGGCGCCTGAGGGACATATAAAAAGATGCTGTGGCCTCAGGCCACAGCACCATGACAATGCTTGAACTTCTTGCCCGAGCCGCACGGGCAGGGAGCATTGCGCGACAGGGTCATCAGGTCCTGCGGGGTGATATGGGCCGGCAGCGGCGGCAGGGCCTCGGGCGCGGCCAAAGCGGGGTCCTGGCGGCCTTCCACCATGGTCTGCGGCTCGCGCTGGTCGATGGTGTCCGGCGTCTCGGTCTCGACGCGCAGTTCGAGATGCGACAGCACGGTGGTGACCTTCTCGCGCAGCTGGCCGAGCATTTCCTCGAACAGGTTGAAGGCTTCGCGCTTGTACTCGTTCAGCGGATCGCGCTGGCCATAGGCGCGCAGGCCGATGCCCTGGCGCAGATGGTCGAGCGTCAGCAGATGGTCTTTCCAGCTCTGATCGAGGATCTGCAGCAGCAGGCTCTTCTCGACCATGCGGACGATGTCGGGGCCGTAATTGGCGACCTTCTCGGCCATCTTGCGGTCGGTCAGGTCGGTCAGGCGCTCCTGGAAGGCCTGGGTCTCGATGCCTTCTTCCTTGGCCCAATCCTCGGCCGGAATATCCAGATTGAAGATGCGCAGGGTCTCTTCATGCAGGCCGGCGACATCCCACTGCTCAGGGTATGAACGCTCGGGGATGCAGCGCGCGACCAGGTCTTCGACCACCTCATGGCGCATGTCGGCGACTTCCGCGGCGACATCGGCGGCGCTCATCAGTTCCTTGCGCTGCTCATAGATGACCTTGCGCTGGTCATTCATGACGTCGTCATACTTCAGCAGGTTCTTGCGGATGTCGAAATTGCGGGCTTCGACCTTCTGCTGAGCCTTTTCCAGCGCCTTGTTGATCCAGGGATGGATGATCGCTTCGCCCTCCTTGAGGCCAAGCTTCTGCAGCATGCCGTCCATCCGCTGCGATCCGAAGATGCGCATCAGATCGTCTTCCAGCGACAGGAAGAACTTCGAGGCGCCCGGATCGCCCTGGCGGCCCGAACGGCCGCGCAGCTG
>JAJPHO010000135.1 GCA_021325215.1 Alphaproteobacteria bacterium | reverse complement strand
GTGGTCGACAGGGTCTGCATCATCTCGTTGATGCGCGAGGTCTCCTGCGAGGCCTCGGTCGAGATGCGGGCCGCTTCGCCGACCTGGCGGCTGATTTCCGAGATCGAGGAATAGAGCTCTTCCGAGGCCGCCGACACGGTCTGCACATTGCCGGTGGCCTCCTCCGCCGCGTTGGCCGCCGAATGGGCCTGGGCCTTGGCGTTGTTGGCGACCGAGGACATGGTCTGGGCGGTGTCGTGCAGTTCCGCGGTGGCGCGCACGCTGTGGTCGATCAGGCTCATCACCCGTTCCTCGAACTGCCGGGCGATCGCGGCGCGCTCATTGGCCATCGCCTGGCGCGAGCTCTCCTCGGCGCGGCGGCGCTCATCCTCCTGGCGGTCCAGCGCCAGCGCATTGGTACGGAATACCTCCAGCGCCTGGGCCAGCTTGCCCAGCTCGTCGGAACGGTCGGCATAGGCGACCTTGATGTCGCGCTCGCCATGGGCCAGCCGGTCCATCGAGCCGGTGATCTCGGCCAGCGGCTTGGCGATGGTGCCCACGATGCGCAGCGAGACGGCGACGGTGGCCGCCACCAGCCCGGCCAGGATCAGGCCATAGGTGCCGAGCTGGGCGCGGAAGGCGGCGTCGATGTCGTCGGTATAGACGCCGCAGCCGACCAGGGCGTCCCACGGCTTATAGGGCATCACGGCGGTGATCTTGGGCATCGGCTCGCCGCCGCTGCTGCGCGGATAGGAATAGGGCACGAAGCCGCCGCCCGCCTTGGCCGCCTCGATGAAGCGGCGCACAATGGGGATGCCGGTCGGGTCCTGCACGTCGATGCGGCTTTTGCCCTCGGCCGACGGATCGGGGCCGAAGATCTCGGTCATGCCGTCCAGCCGGTAGCTGAACACGTAATCCTTGTTGCCGAAACGCAGATCGCGGATGGCGCCCTTGGCCTGTTCCTTGGCTTCGTCGGGGCTGATCTTGCCGGCCTCGGCCAGCAGCCGATAGCGGTCGAGCACCGAAATGGCGGCCTCGACCATCTGGCGCACATGCTCCTTGCGTTCTTCCAGCATACTGACACGCTGGCGCTCGGCGCCGATCACCGCCAGGACGATCATCCCGATCACGGGAATCAGAACGGCAAGCAGAATACGGTTGCGCACGTTGAATGACATCGACATGACGACCCCTCAAGTCTTGTTGTTGCCCCAGCGTAAGCACGCGCCGTAAACAAGTTATTCTAATTATTGAGATTTCAGTCGATATGCGCAGATTACTCCCTCTCTTCATTGCCTTGTTCTTGCCGCTGACGGCCCGCGCCGACGCTCTCGATGGCGCGCGGGGCGTACTCGACAGGCTGATCCCGCACCAGGCGCGCCAGTTCGAGCTGGCGCTGATCCCCGTGCGGGACGGCGGCGAGCGCTATCGCATCTCCAATGGCGGCGGCCATATCCGCGTCGAAGGCACCAGTCCCAGCGCCGTGCTGTTCGGCGTGAACTGGTATCTCAAATACCTCGCCGGCGTGCAGATCTCGCCCAATGGCGACCGCGTCCCCGCCGGGCGCTTTATCCTGCCGCGGCGCCCCGTGGAAGGCGCTTCGCCCTATCCCGTGCGCTATGCGCTGAACGAGAATGTCGACGGCTACAGCTCGCCTTACTGGGATTGGCCGCGCTGGCAGCGTGAGATCGACGTGCTGGCTTTGTCCGGCGTCAACGCGGTGCTGGTCGAGCGCGGCACCGACAGCGTGCTCTACGACACCTTTCGCGACTTCGGGTACGGCGATGAGGAGATCCGCCGCTGGATCACCCTGCCGGCGCATCAGAACTGGCAGCTGATGGGCAATCTGTGCTGCTTCGACGGGCCGATCAGCCGCGAGCTTCTGAAGAAGCGCGCCGACTCCGCCCAGCGTATCGTCGCCCGTCTGCGCGAACTCGGCATCACCCCGGTGCTGCCCGGTTTCTACGGCATCGTGCCGGCCGATTTCGACAAACGTTTCCCCGCCGCCCACGTCGTGCCGCAGGGCGATTGGGCCGGCTTCACCCGCCCGGGCTGGCTCGACCCCAGGGACGCGATGTTCGCCGGGCTGGCCGAGTCTTTTTATCGCCATCAGCGCGAGCTGTTCGGCGACAGCGCGATCTACGACATGGAGGTCTTCCAGGAAGGCGGCGAGTCGGGCGACGTACCGGTGCCGGAAGCGGCGCGCGACGTGCAGAGCGCCCTGAACCTCGCCCACCCCGATGCACGCTGGATGATGCTGGCCTGGCAGGGCAATCCGCGCCAGGACCTGCTGAGCGGCGTGAACCGCGACAAGCTGCTGGTGATCGACATCGATCACGACCGCGTCGCCCGCGATGACCGCATGAAGGATTTCCAGGGCGCGCCCTTCCTCTATGGCGGATTGTGGGAATTCGGCGGCCGCACCACCTTCGGCGCGGCGCTCGGCACCATCAATGAGCGCCTGCCGCGCCTGGCCCGCGCCAACACCAACATGACCGGCACCGCCATCTTCACCGAAGGCATGGACACCAATCCCTTCGCCTATGATCTGTTCACAGAACTGGCCTGGCGGTCCGGTCCGGTCGATCTGGAAAGCTGGAGCGCGGATTATGTGCGCCGCCGCTATGGCGCCGCCGATCCGCACGCGGTGGCGGCGTGGCGCATCCTGCGCGAGACCGCCTATGACCTGAAGGTCGATGCCAGTCAGTTCAATAGCGAGCGCGATGCCGCCGCCGAAAATCTGTTCGACGCCCAGCCCTCGCTGACCGCCACCATGGTGTCGAACTGGTCGCCCGAGGCGCTGCGCTATGATGGCGCCCTGTTCCGGCGCGCTCTGCCCGAGCTGCTGGCGGTGCCGGCCACCGAGCGCGCCAACGAGGCCTATCGCTACGATCTGGTCGACATCGCGCGCCAGACCCTGGCCAATGAAGCGCGGCGGATGCTGCCCGAGCTCCGCATCGCTTACGGCACCAAGGACCGCGCCCGTTTCCAGGCGCTGGCCTCGCGCTGGCTGCAGATGATGACGCTGGAGGACCGGCTCCTCTCCACCGACCGTTTCTTCCTGGTGGGAAGCTGGTTGGCTCCGGTGAAGGGCTGGGCCTCATCCCCCGACGAAGCGCGGCGGCTGGAGCATGATGCGCGCTCGATCCTGACTACCTGGGGCGATCGCAAGGCCAGCGAGGATGGGCCGCTGCATGATTACGGCAACAAGGATTGGGCCGGCCTGACCCGCGATTATTACCGGCTGCGCTGGGAGACCTTCTTCCGCGCCCTCGACGGCGAGTTGCGCACCGGCCTGGCCCCGGCGCCGATCGACTGGTTCGCCCTGGGCGAAGCCTGGAACAAAGGCGGGCAGGCCTATCCGGACCATCCGGTGGGCGATACCTACGCCGCCGCCAAGCGCATTGCCGACTTCCTCGACCTACACTAAATCCCCCAGCAGCCGCCCGTCGCCGAGATCGACGGGCGGCAGGGGAAAGTCCGGTTCGGGATGGCGGATCAGGCGAAGGCGGCTGCCGCGGAAATTCCACGGTTCGGCCTGCCGGACCGCCAGGACCGCGCTCAGCGCTCGCCGCTGCGGCCCGCGCGGGCCGAGCCACAATTCATCCAGCGCGCGCCGCAGCCCGGCTTCGTCGTCCGGGCAATTGACCGCCACTACCAGCGGCAAATCGAGCGCACCGTACCGACTTGCCTTGCGCTTCAGCACCCCATGCAGATCACCCTGGGCGCTGATCCCTTCGAGATAGAAGCCGTCGAGCTGGAAATCCGGCGATTTCCAAGTGTGCTGCAGTTTCGGCTCGACCGCCAGGATGCGATGGCCGAGCGCCATCAGCAGCCGATGCAGCAGCAATTCGAAGAAAGCGGCGAGATGCTGGTCGTCGCGGCGCGAGCGCAGGCGGGCGGCCAGATTTCCCGCCTGCTCGGACGGATAGGCATCCAGCCAGCCATCGAGATTGGAGCGTACCGCATCCGCCTCGGGCCGGGCGGATCGGCTCAGATAGGCGAACGCACCCTCTTTCGGATGAGGCGGCCTGCCATCCCAGCGCGGCCCGTGCTCGAACAGATCGGCCACGCTTAGAAGCCGACGAATAGCGGGTCCATGCGGACATGGTCGATCCGCTGGATCTTCTGATGGGCGGCCGGGAAGGCGCGGTCGGGGCAATCGCCGCGCGGACAGGCCTGGCAGGTGATGCCGATCAGATCGGGCTTTTCCGCCAGATGATCGGCATAGACCAGCTTGCCCATGTCGCGCTGCTCGCAGCCCAGCGCCAAAGCGTAATGCGCGGCGCGGAACGGACCGGGGCGCCAGGACTTGGCCGCGGTGCAGGCGATCGAGAGATAGCGGGCGCCATCCGGCATCTCGGCCAGCTGGGTCAGCAGACGGCCCGGCGACTGGAAAGCGTGATGCAGGTTCCACACCGGACAGGTGCCGCCGAAGCGCGCGAAATTGAGGCTGTTGGCGGTGAAGCGCTTCGAGATATTGCCCGCGGTGTCGACGCGGATCAGGAAGAAGGGCACCCCCTCGGCGCCCGGGCGCTGCAACGTGGTCAGGCGGTGCATGGTCTGCTCGAGGCTGACCCCGAAGCGGGCGCGCAGCACGGCGAGGTCATAGCGCACACCAGTCGCCGCCTTCAGGAAGCGCTCATAAGGCATCAGGATGGCGCCGGCCAGATAGCTGACCAGCCCGGCCCGCAGCAAAGCCTCGGTCTGATCGTCGCCGGCAGGCGCGCGGGCCAGGATGGCGTCGATCCGTTCGCGCCCTTCCAGAATGGCGATCTGCGAGGCCAGCTGGAAAGCGCGGCTGGCGGCCGGCAGCATTTCGGACAGCAACACGCGGTGGCGGTGCAGATCATGGCGGCGGATGGTTGACCCCATCACCTCGACCGGGATCAGCTGAACCTGCAGCCTGTGCTTCTTCTCCAGATGGCGGGCCAGCGAATGGAACATCGCCTGGGGATCGAACTCGCCCGCCGCCCACAGCGCGTCGGCGGCGTCCTCCAATTCGGGGAAATGATTCAGTTCCTGCTGGAAGAAGGCATGCACCGCCTCCTCCGGCACCGGGCGGGTACCTTCGCCGCCGGTCTCCATGGTCTGGCGGGCCTGGCGATAGGCGCCATAGAGGGCAATCATCGCTTCGGCCATGGCGGGCGTCGCGGTGACGAATTCGCGCAGATCCTGCTTGCCGAGATCCATGCCGGCGAACAGGGCGTCGCCCAGCACCTCGTCGAGGCCGCTGACCAACGGCGCCTCGTCATCCTCGGCGAAGCGCTGCAGATCGATGCCGAAATTCTGCACCAGCCGCAGCAGCAGCGCCGTGGTCACCGGGCGCTGATTATGCTCCAGCAGATTGAGATAGCTGGGCGAGATGCCGAGCTGTTCGGCCATCTGCAGCTGGGTCAGGCCGGAGGTGCGGCGCAGGCGCCGAACCTTGTGTCCCAGCATCAGTTTCTTCTGCATCGTCCCTCCCTTGAACGGACGGGAAATTGTCCGGCTGTTCGCCGATTTTCACAACGCACAAAAGCGTGACTGGATTTTGTAAATTCTTCACAACATGACATTTTCCTTTTAAAATCACATACTTAGCTTGAGATTGGCGCACTATATTGCAGTGCAGGATCACTGTTTAACGGAGCCAAGAGCATGAGCCCCCTCGACACCAAACCGAATCTTGAGACCGATGACGCGCTGCAGGCCCGCCGCTTCGACGGCATCCGCCGCGATTACTCGGCCGAAGAGGTCGCCCGTCTGTCCGGCTCGGTGAAGATCGACTACACCCTGGCCGAGCTGGGCGCGCGCCGTCTGTGGACGCTGCTGCATACCCGCCCCTTCGTGCCCTCGCTGGGCGCCTTGACCGGCAACCAGGCGATGCAGGCGGTGAAAGCCGGGCTGGAAGCCATTTACCTGTCCGGCTGGCAGGTCGCGGCGGACGCCAACATCGCCGGCCAGATGTATCCGGATCAGAGCCTCTATCCGGCCAATTCGGTGCCGGCGGTGGTCAAGCGCATCAATCAGGCGCTGCAGCGCGCCGACCAGATCCATCACATGGAAGGCAAGAACGATACCTATTGGTTCGCCCCGATCATCGCCGACGCCGAAGCCGGCTTCGGCGGTCCGCTCAACGCCTTCGAACTGATGAAAGCGATGATCGAAGCGGGCGCCGCCGGCGTCCATTTCGAGGACCAGTTGGCCTCCGAGAAGAAGTGCGGCCATCTGGGCGGCAAGGTGCTGGTGCCGATCAGCCAGTTCCTGCGCACCCTGAACGCCGCCCGCCTGGGCGCCGATGTGTGCGGCACCTCGACCCTGGTCCTGGCCCGCACCGATGCGGAAAGCGCGCAGTTGCTAACCTCGGACATCGACGAGCGCGACCACCCCTTCATCGACCGCAACGAACGCACGGCTGAAGGGTTCTTCCGAATCAAGAAGGGTGTCGGCGTCGATTACTGCATCGCGCGCGGCCTCGCTTATGCCGAATATGCCGATCTGCTCTGGTGGGAGACCTCGAAGCCCAATCTCGACGATGCGCGCCGCTTCGCCGAAGCCATTCACAAGAAGTTCCCGGGCAAGCTCCTGGCCTACAATTGCTCGCCCAGCTTCAACTGGAAGGCCAATCTCGACGATGCCGCCATCGCCACCTATCAGAAGGAATTGGGCGCGATGGGCTACAAGTACCAGTTCATCACCCTGGCCGGCTTCCACAGCCTGAATTATTCGGCCTTCGAGCTGGCGCGCGCCTACAAGGCCCGCGGCATGGCCGGCTATTGCGAGCTGCAGGAAGCCGAATTCGCCGCCGAGAAGAACGGCTATACCGCGGTCAAGCACCAGCGCGAGGTCGGCACCGGTTATTTCGACGCGGTCAGCCTGGCCATCTCCGGCGGCCGCTCGGAAACCACCGCTCTGAACGGCTCGACCGAAGAGAGCCAGTTTCACTAAGGGACACGAACAGGAGAACGATCATGCAGACCCAACAGAAACAGACCGATGAAGCCACCCAACTGCGCCGCCAGCTCAGCAAGCTGGTCGAGGAAGTCCGCTGCACCATCGCCGACCCGGCCCGTCCGGAGCGGCTCAAGGAAGCGCTGGCTGAATCGCAGCAGTTGCTGAGGTAAATCTCAGGCCAGAACAGCCGCCAGCCTGTCGATCCCTTCCCGGATCTGCGCATCGTTTATCCCGCCATAGCCGAGAATGAGGCCGCCTCGTGAAGGTCTCACCGCATGGCAGGAGGATAGCGGAATCACCGACAGGCCGGCGGCTGCCGCTGCCTTGGCGACAGCACTGTCATCCACTCCCTCCGGCAGCATCGCCACCAGATGCAGCCCCGCCTCCGAACCGATCACCTCCAGATGCCCCGGCAGCCGCGACCGGATCAGTTCCGCCAGCAGGCGCCGGCGCTCCATGTAATGCAGCCTCATCCGGCGTATATGCCGGCCGAAATGCCCCTCGCGGATGAAGTCGGTCATCGCCCGCTGATAGAGGGTCGCCGGGAAGATGTCGGCGGCGTCTCGGGCGGCGGCGAAAGCGGGAACCAGATCGCGCGGAAGAACCATGTACCCCAGCCGCAAAGCCGGGAACATCACCTTGCTGAAGGTGCCGACATAAATCACCCGCTCGCGCGTATCGATGCCCTGCAGCGAGGCGATCGGCCGGTTCCCATAGCGGTACTCGCTGTCGTAATCGTCCTCGACGATCCAGGCGCCATGGCTTTCCGCCCAGTTCAGCAGGGCCAGGCGGCGGGCGGCGCTCATGGTGATGCCAAGCGGATATTGATGCGACGGCGTGACATAGACCGCACGCACGCCGGGATCGTCCGGCAAGGCGGCGGGATCGAGCCCATCGGCATCGACCGGCACCGGCAACAGCTCGGCGCCGGCCGCCGCGAAAGCATTGCGGGCGCCTGGATAGCCGGGCTCTTCGATACAGACCCGCTGCCCCGGATCGAGCAGAACGAAGGCGCATAATTGCAGCGCCTGCTGCGAACCCGTGGTCACCAGGATCTGCGACGCGTCGCAGCGCACCGCCCGGCTGGCGCCGAGATAATCGGCGACGGCCTCCCGGAACGCCGGCAGCCCCAAGGGATCGCCATAGGCCATCGCCGCCCGCGACTGGCTGCGCGCATGACGCGCCACCAGCTTTCCCCAGATATCCGCCGGAAACTGATCGAGCGCCGGCAGGCTGACCCGGAACGCGCCGAAGCTGGCCAGGCCGGATTCGACCGGCGCCTGCCGGATCGCCTCCGCCCGCCGCGACAGGGATCGAGGACCGTCCACGGAGGGCGCCACTCTTTGGATCGGCTCCAGCACGTCGTCGGGCAGCTGACGCGCGACGCAGGTGCCGATGCCGCTGAAGGTTTCCAGATAGCCCTCGGCGATCAATTGCTCATAAGCGCCGAGCACCGAGATGCGGGACACTTTCAGATGCCCGACCATGCTGCGCGTCGAGGGCACGCGCTGGCCCGGGCGCAATGTCCCGGCCAGGATCGCGTCGCGTATCCAGCCATAGATCTGGCGATAGATCGGCACCGGCGATCGATCGTCGAGGGCGATGGGCAGCAGGAAATTATCCGTAGTGGTCATAATATTTTCCCGATATGTGGTCATTGTTACCGACCACTGTCCTTTGCACAATCCCCCGGCGAATTGACCGGGAGATTGCATGATGCGCGGAACCCTCTTCGTCACCATCCTTTGCCTGGCGATCGTCGCAGCCCCTGGCGCCGCGCATGACCGCGACGGCCAGCACGATTTCGATTTCCTCACCGGCACCTGGAAGATCCACCTCAAACGCCTGGTCGCGGACAAGTGGGTGGAGTTCGACGGTGTGGGCCTGTACCGCCAGATCTGGGACGGCAAGGCCAACATCAACGAGTTCGAAGCCGACGGCACCGGCGGACACATCGAAGGGCTGACTTTGCGCACCTACGACCCGCAGACCCATCTGTGGAGCCTCTATTGGGCCAACAGCCGCGAAGGCCTCCTTGAACCGGCCCAGGTCGGGCAGTTCACCGATGGGCGCGGCGAGTTCTATGCGCAGGACAAGATCGACGGCCGGCCCGTCTTCGTCCGCTATGTCTGGTCGAAGATCACCGCCAACTCGGCTCATTTCGAGCAATCCGTCTCGACCGATGGCGGCAAGACCTGGACGGCGAACTGGGTCTCCGACATGACCAAGACCGCCGACGGCGCCTTCACGGCACCCGCCAACACGGCCGCCTCTTCGGACGAGGACGGCGCGCACGGCTTCGACGCCGTCGCCGGGCATTGGAACTACCACCTGCACCGGCTCAACCAGCGGCTGGTTGGCTCGAATGTCTGGACCGATTTCTACGGCGCGGGCGATTGCTTTCCGCTGTGGAACGGCCGAGCCAATCTCGACACGCTGGTGGTCGACAGCCCGACGGGCAAGATCGAAGGCCTGACCCTGCGCCTGTTCGATCCGACGGTAAAAGTCTGGCGGCTCTATTGGGCCAACAGCAAGGACGGCCTGATCGACGTGCCGCAGATCGGCCAGTTCCATCAGGATCATGGCGAGTTCTATGCGCTGGACATCCAGAACGGCTACAGCGTCCTGATCCGCTTCGACTGGACCGGGATGAAGAGCCCTTCACCGCATTTCGAACAGGCTTTCTCGATCGATGGCGGGAAGAGCTGGGAAGTGAACTGGATTACAGATCAGACGCGGGGCGCCGAACGGTGAAACAGTTTCGAGGCCGCGGCATCATGCCGCGGCCTCGACCGTCACGGGCAACTATGTCAAGCTCGCCTTGAAGTTGCACCATGTGGACATAATGCTCACTCAGGCTGTTCCCTTTCGCTTGGCCGGCACAGGCAGCTGCCTGCCGCGGCAAAAAATCCCCTCGGCTCACCTCGACCATCTGATCGGCCGCGACGCGGGCTGGACCGAAGAAACTTTCCATATCGCCACACGCCATTGGGCGGACGGTGACGAAACCAGTTCTTCGCTCGGCGCCGAGGCAGCCCGCGGCGCCCTGGCCGACGCCGGCTGGGAAGCCGATTCCCTCGACGTGGTGATCGGCGCCTGCGGCGTGATGGAGCAGCCGATCCCCGGCACCGCGGCCCTGATCCACCGCCGTCTCGGCCTGGGCTCCAGCGGCATTCCCGCTTTCGACGTCAACGCCACCTGCCTGTCATTCCTGGCGGCGCTGCAGACTGCGTTGTTCGGCTTCCTGGCCGGACGCTGGCGGCGCGCCCTGGTAGTCAGCGCCGACATCGCATCCGCGGCCCTCGACTTCACCGCGCCGGAAGCATCGGCGATCTTCGGCGATGGCGCCGCCGCGGTAGCCTTGGAGGCCGATGGCCCGCACCGGCTCGCGGCCCTGCGCTTCGCCACCTATAGCGACGGCGCCGATGCATGCCGCCTGGAAGCCGGCGGCACCCGGCTGCGCCCGCATCTGGATCTCGAAGGATTCCTCGCCCGCAGCCGCTTCGCCATGGACAGCCGGAACACCTTCAAGATCACCGCCCGCTACTTCCCGGATTTCCTGTCGTCCTTGCTGGCCGACGCCGGAGTGGCGGCGCATTCCATCCATACTGTGGTGCCGCATCAGGCCAGTGCTCCGGCGCTGGAACATCTGAAGCGTAGTTTCCCGGGCGGACACGACAAGACCGTCGACATCTTCCGCCACCACGGCAACCAGATCGCCACCAGCCTGCCGACCGCCCTGCACCACGCCTATCGGACCGGACGGCTGGAGCCGGGCTCTTTATCGCTGCTGATCGGCAGCTCCGCCGGCATTTCACTGGGCGGGGCGGTAATCCGATGGTAAGGCGGGCGCTGGTCACCGGCGCCACGGGCGGCTTGGGCAGGGTCCTCGTCCCCCTGCTGCTGGAGAGCGGCTACCGGGTGCGCGCCACCGGCCGGGATCGGGCCATCGGCGAACAGCTGCGGGCCCAGGGAGCCGAGTTCCAGGGCGCCGACCTGACCGGCGGCGATCCGCCCCCCCTGACCACCGGCGTCGATGTGGTCTTCCATCTCGCCGCCTTATCCTCGCCCTGGGGCCGCCCGGATATGTTCCGCTCGATCAACGTCGCGGCAACCGAGCGTTTGCTGGGCGCGGCCCGGACCGCAGGCTGCGGCGCCTTCCTCTACGCGTCGACCCCATCGATCTATGCCGATCGCCGTTCCCAACTCGGCATCACCGAGACGAGCCCGCTGCCGGCCAGCTTCGCCAATCAATACGCCGCCACGAAATATGCCGCCGAATGCGCGGTACTGGCGGCGGACACACCGGGACTGCGGACGGTCTCGCTCCGGCCGCGTGCCATCGTCGGCCGTTTCGACACGGTACTGCTGCCCCGGCTCCTCAGGGCGGCGCGGCGCGGACGGATGGTTGTTCCCGGCGACGGCGACGCTCTCGTGGAACTGACCGATGCCCGCGACGTCGCCGCCGCCTTCCTCGCTGCCGACCGCGCGATCGATCGGGCGCATGGCCGCGCCATCAACATTTCGGGCGGACAGCCTCGAACTTTGCGCGTGCTGCTCGACAGGATTTTCACCGAACTCGATCTGGCCGTCACACTGCGCAGGATGCCGGTGCGGGCGGCGTTCGCCGCCGCCTATGTGGCCGAGGCCATTGCCGCGCTGCTGCCGGGCCGGCCCGAGCCCCCGGTCACCCGTTACTCGGTCATGACTTTCGCCTTCTCCCAGACATTCGACTTGTCGCTGGCCCGCTCGCTGCTGAGCTGGCACCCTTGTCATTCACCGGAAGAAGCGATCCGCGACGCCCTCGCGGGGAGACGTGTCCTTGCGTGAGGTTACCGTCCATGCCCTGCGCGTCGGGCGCTGTTTCCATCCCCAGGCGATGACGATCGAGGGCGGCTCATGGCGTCCGGCCGCTTTTCCGGCCCTGTCGATGCTGTTGATTCATCCCGCCGAGGGCCCGGTTCTGTACGACACCGGCTACGATCCGGCCTTCTTTCGCGCCACCGCCCCGTTTCCCGAACGCCTCTACCGCGTGGCGACACCGGCGGAAATACCGCCCGGAGAGGAACTTGCCGCCCAGCTTCGCCGCTTGGGAATCGCGCCGGACGATGTGCGTCACCTGATCCTGTCGCATTTTCACGCCGACCATATCGCCGGCGCCCATCTCTTTCCCCGCGCCGCGATCCATTGCGCCAGGGCCGGCCTGACCGCCGCCCGCGCCGGCGGACGGTTTTCCCGGGTCCGGCATGGCATATTGAGTGCGCTGATCCCCTCCGACATCGACTCACGCGCACGTTATTTCGAGGACGGCATGCGCGTCCCCCTCCCCGCGGATCTGGCTCCGTTCGACTCCGGCGTCGACCTGCTGGGCGACGGTTCGATGCTGGCAGTCGAACTGCCCGGACATTGCCCGGGACATTGGGGCCTGTTCGTGCGGGACGCCGCCGCCGGCCCGCATCTGATGGTCGGCGACGCCGCCTGGTCGTGCGAAGCCATCGAACAGAACCGACCGCCGCCGCCCCTCGCGACCTTTCTGCTCGGCGATACCGCACGCACCCGCAGTACCCTGGCCAAACTCCATGATCTGCACCGCCGCAATGGCGATATCCGCCTCACCCCGTGCCACTGCCCCAGGCGGGCGGCGGAAGCGGAGAAACCGGCGTGACCCGCACGGTGCTGATCACCGGCGCCCGCGCGCCGGTGGCGGTCGATTTGGCGCGCTGCTTCCTGGCGGCGGGATGGCGGCCCCATCTGGCCGACTCAGTCTCGCCCTGGACCGCGCGCCTGTCCTCGGTCGGACGCGGCCATGTGCATCGCCTGCCGCCGCCCCGCCACCGCTTCACCGACTTCGCCGCCGCCCTGCGGGACCTGGTCGACCGGCTCGACCCGCAATTGGTGATCCCGACCTGCGAGGAGGTATTCTATCTGGCCGAAGCGGGGCGGCGTCATGGCTTCGCCGATCGCGTCTTCGCCCCGCCGCTCGATCTGCTGCGCCGGCTCCACTCCAAGATCCTGTTCAACCAGCTGCTGCGCGATCTCGGCCAGCCGGCGCCCGACAGCTGGACCGTCGAGAATGCCGCGGACATGGCGGCCCTGCCTCTGCCGCCCGGCGAGCTGGTGCTCAAGCCGGAATTCTCGCGGTTCGGCACCGCCACGCTGATCCGGCCGCATCCGTCCCGGCTTGGTGATCTTGCCGTTTCCCCCGGTCAGCGCTGGGCCGCACAACGCCATATCGCGGGACAGGAGATCTGCCTGTGGTCCGCGGCGATCGGCGGCAGACTCGTCGCCAGCGCCCTTTACCGCCCGAAATGGCGCCAAGGCCATTCCGCATCCTATGTCTTCGAACGCATCGACCTGCCCGCGGCCTTGGAAATCGCGGTTGCCGTGGCGGCGGGCACCGGCATGACGGGACAATTGAGCTTCGACATGATCGCCGCTCCGGACGGGACAATATTCCCCATCGAATGCAATCCCCGCGCGGTCAGCGGCCTCCATCTGTTCGGCGGCCAAGCCGACCTGGCCCGCGCCCTGACAGGACAAATCGCCTCGGCCGCGCCTTCATCGGACATCTGCCATCTGGCGCCCGCGATGGCGGTTCTGGGCGTTCCCCAGGCGCTGGCCAGCGGACGATGGCGTGCCTTCCGCGCCGACTGGGCGCGCGGCGAGGATGCGCTCGGACGCAACGGTGACCGCTGGTGCTGGGCCGGCGCTTTGCTCGACGCCGGGCGCTTCGCCATGGCCGGCCTTCCGCGCCTCGCCAGCGCGACGCGGCAATCCACCGACGACATCGAATGGAACGGCGACCCGATCCGATGACCCCGCTGCTGTTCGATCCGCTCGACGCCCCGCCCGATATCTGGCCCCCCGGCCTCGACGTCGAACGCCTCTATATCGAGGGAGTGGCGCGCCGCGGGCCGGCGGCGATGATCGCCAACGTCCGCACCCGCTGGCTGGCCTTGCGATCGGGCCAGCGTATCTTTCCCGTCACCGCCAATGATGGAGAGGCCGGCGACAGCTATGTCTGCCTGCCGCATACGGCCTACGCCCTTTATGGACGGGCCGAGCTCGATCTGGTCGATGTGGGCGCCTGGGCACCGCTGTTCCGGCTGCTGATCGGACTGGCCGGCCGTGCCTTGCTGGCCGCCGGTCTCAACCGCATCGTCAATCTCGACAATTGGCTGGTGTCGACCAATCTGCATGGCGACTGGGCCGGCGAAGACCTGCCGGAAATCCGCCGTCAGCTGCAACGGCATTTCCCCGGCCATATCATCGCTCTGCGCTCGCTTGACGCCTGGTCCTCGCCGGCGCTGATCGACGCGGCCCGCGGCGATGGCTGGCTTCTGGTGCCGAGTCGGCAGATCTGGGTCACCGACGATCTTGAGAGGCAATGGCGCCGGCGCGACAGCACCAAACGCGATTTTCGCGTATTGCGCCGCTCGGGCCTGACCGTCGAGGAAATCGGCCATATGAGCGACGGCGACGCGGCGCGGATAGCGGAGCTGTATCATCGGCTCTACGTCGGAAAATATTCCGCGCTCAATCCGATCTTCACTCCGGCCTACATCGCCATGACCCATCGGTGCGGCATGCTGCGCTATCGCGTCGCCCGCTCCCCGGCGGGCGCCATCCAGGCGGTGGCCGCCGTTTGGCAGCGGGGCGGTGTTCTCACAACCCCCATCGTCGGCTATGACACGGAACAGCCCCAATCGGCCGGGCTCTATCGCATCGCCTGTTGCCTGCTCAGCGAGATGGCCGTCGAGAGCGGAGCAAGGCTGCATGGCTCGGCTGGAGCCGGCGACTTCAAACGATCGCGCGGAGCACGGGGCGAGATCGAATATTGGGCGATGCATGTCGGCCATCTGCCGCCAGGCCGTCGGGCCGCAGTCGCGGCACTGCGCTTCCTGCTCGACCGGCTGGCGGTGCCGATGATGAAGCGGCGCGGATTGTGATCCCTAGACAATCTTGCGACCTTACTGGGTCACAAGATTGTCTAGCGTCCTATATGACGCCTCGCCTCCGGCTCAGCGGTTTCGCCGGACGACCGGCGCGGCGCCAGTCGGCGCCGTGAGCAGTCTGCGATTCTAAGGGATCGCAAACCGCTCTAGGAACTGTGGACACTTATCGTAGCCACAAGACGATAGCGGCGAGCGTTACGACGGCCAGGTAATTCCTGGCCGTCTT
>JAJPHO010000090.1 GCA_021325215.1 Alphaproteobacteria bacterium | reverse complement strand
ATCGAGGACACTCTCGACAATCCGGCCAAGCCGACGGTGATCTACAGCGATCTGCCCAAGGACGAGGCGCATGGCTGGAAGTTCATCTCGATCGGCCCCGACAACCGCCTCTATATCCCGGTCGGCCAGCCCGGTAACAACGAGCCGCGCGATCCCGACCATGCGCAGATCCGCCGCATCAATCTCGACGGCTCGGGTGCGGAAGTGGTGGCCATCGGCGTGCGCAACACCGTGGGCTTCGACTGGAGCCCGGTCAGCAAGGAACTCTATTTCACCGACAATGGCCGCGACTGGATGTCCGAGGACGTGCCCGAGGACAAGCTGAACCGCCTGACCAAGGCGCATGAGGATTTCGGCGTGCCCTATTGCTATCAGGGCAACATCTCGGACCCCGAATTCGGCTGGGGCCATTCCTGCAGCGACTATACCCCGCCGGTGGCGCTGATGGGCGCCCATACCGCGGCGCTGGGCATGCGTTTCTATGCCGGCTCGATGTTCCCCGCCGAATATAAGGACGCCATCTTCGTCGCCCGCCACGGCTCGTGGAATCGCAGCAAGAAGCTGGGCGGCGACGTGGTGGTGGTGAAGCTCAACAAGGACGGCTCGGTCAAATCGATCGAACCCTTCCTGACCGGCTTCATCGCCGACAATAATTATCTCGGCCGTCCCGTCGACGTGCAGCCGCTGAAGGATGGCTCGCTGCTGGTCTCGGACGATTGGAACGGCGCGGTCTACCGCGTCACCTATAAGGGCAAGGGCAAGTGAACCGGGTTGTTCTGAGCATGCTGGCCGTCTCCGCTTTGGCGGGGACGGCTTTCGCCGTTGGTCCTGGAATGGCGGCCTACGCCGCCGTGCCGGAAAAGGCCGAAGTCTGCCTGACGTGCCATGGCGAAAATGGCCAGTCGCAGACGGAAAACATCCCCTCGCTGGGCGCCCAGCAGCCGGCCTATACGCTGATCCAGCTTTATATGTTCCGCGAAAAGCTGCGTACGTCCGAGATCATGAACGGCATCGCCAAGGATCTCACCGACGACGATCTGCGCACCCTGTCCGATTTCATCGGCACCCTGCCCAAGCCGCAGCCGCCCGCCGATGCCGGCGACCCGGCCCGCATGGCCGCGGCCAAGGCGCTGGTCGACAAGGAACATTGCAATTCCTGCCACAGCGCCGATTTCTCGGGCCGCGACAACATCCCGCGCCTGGCCAATCAGCGCGAGGATTACCTGCTGCAGACCCTGCGCGACTATAAGAGCAACAAGCGCGCCGGCTATGACGGCACCATGGCCGAAGTGCTGGGTCCGATCACCGACGCGCAGATCGTCGAGCTGGCTTATTACATGGCGCGCGTTCGTCCCTGACTGTCATGCCCGCGCAGGCGGGTATCCAGATTTGAGGCCGCAGGACCGGGAGGTTCTGCGGCCTTTTTTCAACACAGATGAACACAGATGCGGCTTCGCCTTACGCAGATGGACACAGATAGGCTTGTGCATTCACATGCGGCCTGGCGACCACGACATAGGGAATTTTTACCACTCAGCTCCCAAGTATCGAGCGATGTCATCAAGAGACTTTTGTCGCTCGTTCATTATGCGAACTGAGCATGCCTGGGCGACTAAAGCAGAGGCAGATCCTCCTGCTGCGCGCATTTCCAATGTACATTCGCGCTTCGACCACTGCTCCCATAAGACCTGACTTTCCGCTATGCTCGGGCGCAAATCGGCGCTGTCCCCGGGTCCTTCGAAATCGGTCTTTGCAGCACTCACTGCCCGATCGTAGCTCTTATGCATGTCGGCTTGGGCTGATTCGAACTTTCGTGCCCAGCATTCGCTTATTTCCGCGCTGGTACGGGCCTTTATAGTCCCGTCTGTGCACTCTAAGGGCTTCGCACCCGCAGGGGCGCATATCAGAAGCGCGCCGGCTATATAAAGCGAAAGTGAAATTCTCCATTTTTGCATTGCTGCACTCCGGGCCTTGTTGGGTCTGGCGCCGCCATGACGAACTTCAATCTGTGTCCATCTGTGTTCATCTCATTCATCCGTGTACGCCGTAGGCCTGCGGACTTCACGATGAGACGGTCAGAACGACGCGGTTATCCCGCCGATCACCGTCAGCGGCTCACCGGGGAAATATTCATTCACCCCGGTGGTGGTGATCGCCGCGCGGTCCGCGTAGGGCCGGTTGGTGAGGTTCAGGATCTTGCCGTGCAGGGTCAGATTGTCCGACAGCTTGGCGGTGGCGCGCAGGTTCAGCAGCTCATGTCCGCCGTATGAGTGGGTGTCGGCATTGTCGAGGGTGTAGCTGCCCATATGCACCCATTCCAGCTCGGCGCGGATGCCGGGCTGCAGGGTGTAGCCGAGGCGGGTGTTGGCGATGGTGTGCGGCGCCTCGGGCATGTCCGAGCCCTTGGTCACGCTGTTGATCGCGGTGCTGTCCGCCCGCGTGAAGGCGTAAGTGTGCCGCGCATAGGTGCCCGAGAAGCCGACATCGAAGCCATAGGCGAGCGGGGCCGACATGCCCAGCTCGATGCCGCGATGGTCGGTCTTGCCGTCGGGCACATTGGTGCCGTCGGCGGCGCGGTAGAAATAATGGTCCTTATGCATCCAATAGCCGTCCAGGTCGAAGGTGACCCCATGGACGGTGCCGCGCGTGCCGATTTCGGCGGATTGCAAAGTCTCGGATTTGACCTGCCCGACCACCTGCTTGTTCTGCAGTTCGTAGAGGTCGGTGACCTGGGGCGCCCGGGCGCCTTCTGACAGGTTGATGTAGCTCGACAGCGCCTTGTCCCATTCCTGCACCAGGCCGAGCTTCGGCGTCACGGTGAGGAAATCGTCGCTGCGGTCCGGCGGGCGCTGATAGAGGCCGAAAATGCCGCTGCTGGCCTCGTTCGAATAATCATAGGCGGTTTCTTCGGCGCGGATGCCGGCGGTCAGGCGGGTATGGTCGAGGATCTGCCATTCGCTGTGGATATAGGGCGCGGCGGTCTTGGCCTGGACGTTGAGGTCGTAATGCAGCCCGTGGATATAGACGCTCTTGCCCAGGGTGAAGGTCGGCAGGTTCTGGAATTCGGTGAACCAGCCGTCGGTATATTCGGTGTCGAAGCCGAAGATCAGCTGGTGCCCGCCCTCGAAATTCTTATACAGCATGGTCTGGGCGCCGAAGCTGTAATGGGCGTTGGTCTGGATCGCCAGCGACGGCAGGAAATGCATCAGGAAATTCATCGCGGTATAGCGCGTGAAGGGCGTGACGCTCAGCTCCAGCCCGTCGCCGAAATCATGCTGCCAGCGCACCGCACCGCGGATCGAATCCGCCTTGCGATAGGCGTTGGGCACCGGATTGGTCTTGGCCAGGGCATAGTTCAGATAGGAATCGTTGCCCTGCAGATAAGCCCCGGTCTGCTGGTTGAGCTGCTGGCCCGATATCGTGGTGGTCACGGTATCGGCGCCGCCGGTCCAGACATCGCGCAGCACCATTTTCTGCTCGTCGACGCGGGTATCGTCGCGCCAGCCGCTATTATGGTCGTTCTCGGCGCTGACCCGGAAAGCATTGTTGCCGATGGTGTCGCTGACCGTGCCCAATTGCTGCCAGAGGCCGAACTCTCCCGCCGTCAGGTCGAGCTGGCCCTCGAGCCCTGCCGAGGGTGCGCGCGGGATGAAATTGACCAGCCCATGCACCGCGTTCGATCCATAGAGCGCGCTGCCCGGTCCGCGCACCACCTCGATCGAGCCGGCCTGCTCGGCATTCGCCTCATAGAGTCCGTTGACGTTGCCGAAGCCGGCCGAGCGCAGCGGTATCCCGTCTTCCAGATAGAGCACCGAGCCCTGTCCGGCGCCGCCATTCAGCACCGGTCCGCGAATCGCCGTGGTGTGCTCCTCGCCGCTGCCCTGCTGGATATTGACGCCGGGCAGCTGATTGAGGATCTCCGCCGGCCGCTGCGGCGCGGTGAACTGGATCTGGTCGGTCGACAGCACGGCGTCGTTACCGGCCAGATCCAGCAGCTTGGTGCCGCTGCGGGTACCAGTGACGACGATGGTTTCGTCATCGGCCCAGGCGGGCAGAGACACGAAAAAGGCCGTAGCGAGAAGGAGTTGAGCGCGCATGACGGGACTCAGTGTAAGCCCGATTCCCGCCGCGCCGAAGGTTCAATATTTGTAGCGGACGCGGAAAATGATCATCCGGGGATCGTCCGGCAGGACCGCCACCGACGGGCCGCTCTGATAGGCCGTGCTGAACCAATGGACGTCGGTCAGGTTGCGGCCTTCCAGGCTGAAGGTCAGATGGGTCTCGGGCAGGTCGTAAGTGACCGAGGCGTCGTACAGCGTGTGGCCCTTGGTGATGGCCAGCGGATCGTTGGCGACGCTGTTCTGGTACTGGTCGCTGTAATTGGCCGAGAAATTGAGGCGCACCTTGCCCGAGATCGGCAGGACCGGCGCATAGACGGCGCCGCCCAGGGCCTTGAGTTTGGCCAGCCCGATCAGCGGGTTGTTCTGGCAATTGACCGTCACGCCGGCCGTGTTCTGGCAATTGAACTGGCCTTCGTAATTGCCGTGCTGCGCGGTGACCGTGCTGTAGAGCTCGATCTCCGAGGTCGCCTGCCAGGAGACGTCAAACTCGGCGCCGGTGATCTGGGCGTGCGGCGCCGACAGCAGGTAGGAGGTCGAGGCGTTGTAGAGGAGGACCGGAATTTCCAGGTTGGTATAATCGTGGATATAGCCGGCGACATTGAAGCGCAGCGTCTTGTCGAACAGATCCAGCTTCGAGCCGATTTCATACTGCTCGACATTCTCGGGCAGATATCGCTGCGGCCTGGCATTGATAAGGTTCTCGGCGGTGTAGGTCGGCGGCAGGCGGTTGTTCCAACCGCCGGCCTTGTAGCCCTTGTCGTAATTGGCGAACACCAGCAGATCGGGCGTGATGTGGACGTTCACGCCGACCCGCGGCGTGAAGCCATAGCCGATCTGATCGTCATTCTGCGACGGGGTCAGGCTGGCGGGGATCGCTGAGGTCTTGCCGTTGGCCAGGGTCGCCTTCTTGTTCCCGGCGAAGAACCACGAGGTGAAATCACCCGTTTCGACCATGTAGCGGGTGCCGGCGACCACTTCGACGCTGTCGGTGACCTTCGCGGTCAGGCTGGCATAGGCGGCGTAGGAGTTCTTGATCTCCTTCGACCAGTTGGGCGAGCCGCCGGTCGGTGTGTATTGAGTGGTGTCGCGGCGCAGATAGAACAGGCCGCCGACGCCCTGCAGCCAGTCATTGCCGAAATGCAGGCTGTCATCCTCGGTGAATTCGACCTGATGGGCGAAGGTTTCGGTCGATAGCGTATTGGCCGGGGTCGCATCGTAGGAGACGTAGTTGGTCGTGTTGGTGTCGTGGAACGAGGAGATGGATTTCAGCGCCAGAGTCTCGCTGAACCGGTAGTTCCCGACGATCGAGGCGCCTTCCTGATTGGTGTTGTTCAGGTCGGGCGTCACCGCCTCGCTGGTGAAGATGTCGCGGTTGGGGGACGCGGCGGCGTCCTGTCCCTTCGCGAAGGGGGACAGCGACGCGAAATATTTCGGCGATGAGCGGTCATTGATGCCGTCCGCCGAAAGGGTCAGGTCGAAATCGTCGCTCGGGGTCAGCAGCACCTTCACCCGGCCCGCCTGGTAATCGCGGTTATTGACCTTCTGGTTCAAGGCGCTGTCCTCGACCAGGCCATCGCGGGAGCGCGACAGGCCGGAGACCGAGACCGCCATCTTGTCCTCGATGACGGGGATGTTCACCGCGCCGCGCAGGTCGAACCAATTGTACGAGCCATAGGCCACGTCGCCATCGAAGCCGAAGTGCTTGGTATTGGGCTGGCGGGTGGTGATCAGCGAGGCGCCGTCGATGGTGTTGCGGCCGAACAGGGTGCCCTGGGCGGTCGGCAGCAGGTCGATCTGACTGATGTCGATGAAGTCGTACAGCGCGCCATAGGGCTTGTTGTAATAGACGCCGTCCACATAGGTGGCCGAGGCGTTCTGGGCGAAATAATTGCTGGAATCCGGCACCGACTGACGCAGGAAAAGGCGGGCGGCGAGCGGCGCGCCGGCGCCGGTCTTGGCGAGCAGGGCAGGCGCGTTCTTCGAGGTCTGCGAGACGTCGATGACCTCCTGGTCCTCGGCGGACGGCGCATCGATGGTGATGAAGGGCGTTGCCGCGGCATCCTGCGCGAAGGCCCTGGGAGAGTCCGCCAGGGCCAAACCTATCGTGGCGGCCGACACTCCCCCGAGCAGGATCGACCGGGCAATTCGATAGGCGCTCTTCGTCTCGTGCATCACCAGGCCCCCAGGCGGATAAATCTATTCAATTGATAGACAATATGAATGATTTGCGTGTTGGTATGTCAAATATTTTATTAGAACACCAAGTTGATGTTTTGTGAGTGGGCGGCGCGGCCTCCCGCAATCCGGCCCGAGGTCCAATTGATCGGCGATTATTGGGAATAGCCAGGCAAGGGCGTCTCCCTTACGCTGGCCGGTCCAAGAGTTCGTGATCAGGAACCCGCCATGAAATCCCCCGAGGCCCTCAATAATCTCGCCAGCACTCAGTGCGCCGAGGGCCGGTACGACGAGGCCGAGGCCAATTGCCGCGAGGCGATCCGCCTGCGTCCCAATTTTCCCCAGGCCTACAGCAATCTGGGCGTCATCGCGGCGAGCCAGGGCAAGATGGAAGAGGCGATGGGGGCCTTCCGCACGGCGGTGGAACAAGACCCGACGCTGCTGGATGTGCGCCTCAATCTCGGCGTCATGCTGAACAGGCTGGTCGGCAACCGCAGCGGACAGAATTTGTTCGGCAGCCAGCAGGGCAGCAGCGCGGAAGCGGTGCGGCGCCATTATGAAAGCCTGCCGTTCCCGCCGCGCGATCCGGAGGCCGAGCGCTATGCCATGAAAGTGTCGGGGCCCGACATCCTGGCCAAGGTCAATCAATATTGCTTCGGCGGCGCCCGGGATTTCACCAAGCCGTTCCGCGCGCTGGTGGCCGGATGCGGCACCGGCGACAGCGTCATCTGGCTGGCCCATCAGCTGAAGGGCCTGCCCGCCGAGATCGTCGCCATCGATCTGTCCGAGGCCAGCCTGACGGTCGCCAAGGCGCGCGCCGAGGTGCGCGGCCTCAAGAATATCCGCTGGGAGCATGGTTCCCTGCTCGATGTGGCGATGCGCGGGCTGGGGATGTTCGATTATGTGACCTGCCTCGGCGTGCTGCACCATCTGCCCGATCCGGGGGCCGGGCTGCTCGCCCTGGAATCGGTGCTGGCCGAGGGCGGCGCCATGGCCCTCATGCTGTATGGCGCGGTCGGGCGGTCGCACATCTATTCGACCCAAAGGCTGTTACGCCAATTGACCGCGGGACTCGACCATCCGGCGGACCAGCTCGAATTCGCCAAAAGGGTGATCGGCAATCTGGCCCCCACCAACGAATTCCGGCGGCGGGAGGGGGCGGACGTCATCCGCGGCACCTATCTTGCCGACGACACCAATTTCTGGGACACGCTGATGCATTCCCAGGACCGTGCCTATACGGCGTCACAGGTCAGGGAGTATGTCGCCGGAGCCGGGCTGCATGTTCAGGGCTTCGTCAGCTATGGCGGCAATGCGGCGACCACGGCGCTGCAATACGACCTGGACTTCCACGTTCCCGACGCCGCGCATCTCGACGCGCTGCCGCAGGCCGAGCGCGAGGATGCCGCCGAGGCGCTGGACGGCAGCCTGTCGCTGCATACGGTCTATGTCAGCCGCAACCCTTACGCGGCGCTCGATCCGACCGCGCCGGAGGCCATCCTGGCGCCGATGAGCGACCTGGCCCGCCATGTCATCGCCCATCTGTCCAAGCCCTATGCCGACATCACCATCGCGCTGAGGAATGGCGGCGGCTTCAATTACCGCCCGATGACGGCGACCCAGACCTTCCTGGCCTCGATCGACGGAAGGCGCAGCAATGGCGAGATCGCGGCATCCTTGGGCGTCCCGCTGCAGGCGGTGGAACTGCGGGTGCCGACCGCCCTGCATTGGGTGACGGCGCGCACCGCCGAAGGAACGGCTTTCGCGCCGCTGCCGGACCGCAACCGCCTGACCTTCCCGCTGCTGCACAGCGAGCCGAGCACGCTGCCGATCTAGGGCCTGACGCCGTCCATCACCAGGCGGATATAAAGCGGCACGATCTCGTCGATCGACAGGCGGCCGCCGGGCCGGTACCAGGTGCAGACGCCGGTCAGCATGGCGATGATGGCCTTGGCGGCGACGCGGCTGTCGGCGCTGTGCAGCTGGTCGAGGATTTCGATCAGCACGGCCTCATAGGCGTTGCGCTTGCCGACGATGACGGCGCGGCCTTTCTCGTCGAGGCTGCGCAGTTCGGAATTGATCACGAAGACCTCGGCCGTGCGCTGCATGTGATAGCGCAGATGAAAGGTGACGAAGGCTTCGAGGCGGCCTTCGGCGCCCTCGATCCCGCGCATCGCCTGGGTGAGGGCGGCGAGCAGCTGGTCCATATGGTCGTCGACCAGGCTGAACAAAAGTTCCTGCTTCGATGAGATATGATTGTAGAGCGACCCTTCCCGCAGCCCGACTTCGGCGGCGAGGCGCCTGAGACTGGTCGCTTCATAGCCATGGCGATAGATCAGGTCGAGGCCGGCCTTGCGGATGGCCGCCAATGTCTTGGGACCTGATGAACCGACCGTGCGCGCCATGGAGGGACCTTGTCAGGAATTGGAAAAGAACATACGATCGTTTTTATCCTAATTCGTTATGGTTGGCCAGACCCATGCCGCGTCTTTCCGACGAGATCGACCGTCGATCCGAAACATTCCGACAGAACCAGGAGGCGATGGCGCCCCTGGTCGAGCAATTGCGCAGCGACGTCGACCGCATCGCCCAGGGTGGCGGGCAGGCCGCGCGCGACAAGCATCTGGCGCGCGGCAAGCTGCTGCCGCGTGACCGCATCCGCGCGCTGATCGATCCGGGCTCGCCCTTCCTCGAACTGTCGCAGCTGGCCGCCTGGGGCATGTATGACGACGAGGTTCCCTCGGCCGGCATCATCACCGGCATCGGCCGGGTGTCGGGGCGTGAATGCGTCATCGTCGCCAATGACGCGACGGTGAAGGGCGGCACCTATTATCCGGTCACGGTGAAGAAGCATCTGCGCGCCCAGACGGTGGCGCGCGACAATCATCT
>JAJPHO010000024.1 GCA_021325215.1 Alphaproteobacteria bacterium | reverse complement strand
CGGCAGCTTGCCGATATCCTCGGTGGCGATCGAATCGACGATGCCCGACGATTCCATCTTGGTGGCCCGCGCGCTCTTCAGGCTGGCGCTGATGCCGGTGACGATGATTTCCTCGGGCGCGGCCTGAGGATTCTCGCTCTGCAGGGTCGGCGTGGGCGCGGCAACGCTCTGCGCGACGACCGGAGTGGCAGCCGCCCCCTCATTGAGGGCGGCCCGGACGTTTTTTGATTTCACCATCAAAACGCCGACGCTGCTGGTCTCAACCTGCAGATCCGTGCCGGACAGCAGGGCGGCCAGCGCCTGGGTGGGGGTGAAATTGCCGTGCAGCCCGCTCACCGCGCGGCCGCGGACCAGGCTTTCCGAAAAGACGATCTGGCGGGAGGAGGCCTGGCTGAAATCGGTCAGCGCCTGACTCAGCGATTCGGCCGGAATGTCGAATTTGACGCTCTGCTCGGCCGGATTGGACATCTCCGGGACGCCCGCCGCCCGGACCATGTCCTGGCTGCCGAGCAAGGTCAGCCCGGCCAAAGCCGAGCTCATCAATAAAATACCGCGACGCTGTCCCGCCATTCGGTCCTCCCCTGATGGATGGCGGGCTTATTCCCCGCTCATAGGGTAGAACGAAGGCCGCGGCGGCAACCTCAAAAGTTTTTAAAAAATTTTCAAATTTCTTTCACGAACGGTGCTGCAACAGGATACGCCCGTTGGCCGTCGTGGTGGCCTGCACCGGAAAATAGCCGGTGATGGCGCTGACGAAAGAGCCGACGTCGCCGGCATTGAACACGCCGGAGATCCGGATGGAGGACGCCGCCGGGTCGACGCTGACCGGATGCTCGGTATAGCGGTTGATCCGCTCGACCACCGCGCCCAGCGGCTCGTCGTGAAAGACCAGATGGCCGGCTTCCCAGGCGGCCGCGACCTGCAGATCGGCCGAAGCGACCACCGGCTGGGCATGGCGCTGCGCTACCAATTGCTGGCCCTGGGTCAGGGCGACGGGCGCCTTGTCCTTGGCCGGACCGCGCGCCGGCGCGGCATTGTCCTGCTGTTTCACCACCACCTGGCCCTGGATCAGGGTCACCAGCACCGTGGTGTCCAGCTTTTCCACATCGAAAGAGGTGCCGACCGCCACCACGGTCTCGCTGCCGGCGGTCACGGTGAAGGGACGCTTCACATCATGGGCGACATCGAAGCGGGCGCGGCCGCGGGTGAGGGTCAGCGCGCGTTCGGTCTCGGTGTAGCGCACCTTGATGGCGGTGTCGGAATCCATCGATACATGCGATCCGTCCGGCAGCGCCACTTCGCGGCGGACGCCGATCTCGGTCTCGTAGCCGGGCGCGCGCAAGCGCAATTCGACGAACAGGCCGCCGCCCGCCAGCGCCACCAGCAGGCAGGCCGCCGCGGCCCACCCCCAGCGCGCGCCGCGCGTCAGGCTGGCCGATCTGGCCCGGGCCAGCGCATGCTGGCGCATCTTGAGCAATTCGGGCGAGCTGCCGGCCGCGCCGACCGCCGCCCAGCCCTTGCCGACCGCTTCGGCGGCGCGGCTGTTGGCGGGATCGGCGGCCCAGGCGCTATAGCCGGCCTTCACCGCCGGGTCGGTGTCCTGCGACAGGCGCAACTGCCACTCCGCCGCCTCGTCGAGGCGGCGCTGCATGTCCTGGGATTGCTCGGACAAGGCGCTCATAGCTCCAGGAACCTCGCGCCGAGATGCGCCATCGCCTTCATGACCATCTTTTCCACCGAACTCACCGAGACGCCGAACAGCTCGGCGATCTCCCTGTGCTGCAAATTCTCCAGCCGCGCCAGGATGAAGACGTCGCGCGTCCTTTCTCCCAATTCGGCCAAGGCCCCCAGCACATCCTCGATGGTCTCCCTTCCAACCAGAACGCGCTCAGGGTCGCGATCCTCAACCAGAGCGGTCGGAAAATATCCCGACTCGGCCATCTGGTCGACATTATAACTCAGCCGCTCATGAGCCGCCGAGGCCGATTTCATTCGGTCGCGCAACAGGTTGGCGGCGATCGTGAAGACATAAGCCTCGACCGTCTCACCCTGATGGCGATCCGGATGGCGTAACAACCGGACGAATACTTCCTGCGTCAGATCCTCGGCCTCGCTCCGGCTTCGAATCCGTTTCGAGAAATAGGCCAACAACGGCGCCCGGAACATCTGGGCGAGCTTGGCAGCTTTTTCCTCGGCCTCCTCGTCCGCCTCTTGTGGGCGACTCTGCATGGCTTCCTCCCGAAGAAGTTGCAAGCATAGCCGCCTTTTCGCTTTCGCTAAAGAGGGCGGAGAAAGAGGGCCAGGCTGCGCGGGCCCCGCACCGAAAGGCCGCGCTTGTAAACCGGCTCCTCCGCCAGGTCGATCCGGGCAAAGCGCCGCAGCAGGGTGGTGAAGATCACCTCCATGTCGAGGCGGGCCAGATGATTGCCCAGGCAGAAATGCGCGCCGCCGCCGAAAGCAAGGTGGCGGTTGGGATGGCGAGAGACATCGAACGCGTCCGCCCGGTCGAACTGCGCCAGATCGCGGTTGGCCGCGCCATAGAGCAGCCCGAATTTGGTGCCGCGCGGGAAATGGCGGCCGGCGATTTCGGTCTCTTCCGTCGCATAGCGGTGGAAGAAAGGCAGCGGGCTCTCATAGCGGAACATCTCGGGGATCGCGGTGCGGATCAGGCCGGGATCGGCGCGCAGCCGGTCCATCTGGCCGGGAAAGCGCAGCAAAGTGTGCAGGCCCGAGCCCAGCACATCGATGGTCGAACCGTGGCCGGCCATCAGGATCAGCATGCAGGTCGAGATGAACTCGTCCTCGGTCATGTGACCGGCCTGCTCGGCGTCGATCAGCGCGGAAATCAGATCGGGCCGGGGATGGCGCAATTTCTCGGCCTTCAGAGCGGACAGATAGTCATAGAATTCGGTGGTGTTGGTCTCGGCCAGCGCCTTGCGCTCGTCCGAGCGGTCGATGTCGAAATATTGGACGATATTTTCCGACCAGACCCGCAGCTTCGGACAATCCTCGTCGGGCACGCCGAGCAGCCGGCCGATGATGTGGCCCGGCACCCGGGCGGCGAGATCCTCGATGAAGTCGATCTCGCGCTTGTCGGCCAGCTCATCCATCAGCCGCCCGACCGTCCGCTCGATATCGCCGCGCAGACCATCGACCATCACCGGCGTGAACAGCTTGAACACCTGGGTGCGCAGCCGGTCATGCGCCGGCCCGTCGCTATCCAGCATCGAGACCTGCACGAAGCGCGAATGATGCGGCATGTCGTGCCAATTGCCGGCCCGCTTCCGGGTGACGATCTCCTCGGGCGGGACCAGCCCGTCGAGCGAGCGCACCATGCTCTTGTTCAGCGCGATCGCCGACACTTCGGCAAAGCGCGAAACCAGCCAGATGTCGAAATCGGGGTAATAGCTCAATCCCTCCGCCTCGCGCAGAGCGGCATAGGACGGATAGGGATCGGCGGCGAATTGCTCGGACAGCGGGGCGAAGGGCGTCATGCTCTCAGTGTAGGTCAGTCCGCCCAGATCAGGAACAGGCCGACATCGCCGGGAAAACCGCCGGGAAAATCCATCACCTGGGCCACCAGATGGAAGCCCTGCGGACGGAGGTCGCGCTCCCAGCGCAGGTAAAGCTCGGCCGGTTCCCCATGCAGCGTGGCCGGCCAGTCCGGTTCGCTGTGATTGATCGCCCGTCCGCCATCGCTGCACAACTGGCTGGGGAAGCGCAGCAGCAGATATTCCTTTTGCCCGGCCTTGGCCGCTTCGCGCGCCTTGCCCAGCAGGTCCGCCCAGGCCGCGTCGGACACATGCAGGGCGGTCAGTTCGGCCACCTTCCGGTCGCGGGCGGCGATCTCGGCCCGGCGCGCCGCGTCGCGCTGGCGAACCTCGTCCTGATGATGATCCTCGGTCAGATGGCGGAAAGCGGCCGCCGAGATCGGGCTGGCCGGCGGCAACGCCGTGCCTGTCTCCGTCGCCTCCTTGCGATGCAGGCCGAAATGACTGTCCAGCCCGGCGAAGGCACGCCCCAGCAGGCTTTCATGCGGCGGCTCGGCCGGCTTGAGCGGCTCGGCGGCGACCACCCGCAGCAGATCGGCGCGGCTGACGATGCCGACGATCCGGCCCTGGCGCAGCACCGGGACCCGCTTGATCTTGTACTCGACCAGCAGCCGGGCGATCTCGGCGGTGTCGGTATCCTCCTCGACCGCGATCACCGGACCCGCCATCACATCGCGCGCCACCCGGCCGCCGTCGCCGAGACGGGCCAGGAAATCCGCCGCCATCTCGGCCGCCGCCAGCGACAACCACCAGTCGCGGCGCGCTTCGCGGGCCTGTTCGTCGCGGCCGATCAGATCGCCTTCGCTGACCACGCCCAGCGGCGCTCCGCTCTCGTCGACCACCGGAACGGCGCTGATTCCCTCGGCGATCAGGATCTTGGCGATCTCGCGCACCGGCATGTCCGGCGCTACGGTCACAACCCGGGTCGTCATGATGTCCTTCGCTTTCATCGCGCGCTCCTGTATCGGTTCGGGCAGGATAGGATGCAACGGGGGATGGGGCTTGATCCGGATCAATAGCGGGAGCTTTCAATGAAACAGTACATCGCCCTGACAGCGCTGCTGGTGGGCGACTATGACGAGGCGGTCGATTTCTATGTCGGCAAGCTGGGTTTCACCCTGGCCGAGAACCGGCGCCTCGCCCCCGGCAAACATTGGGTCGTGGTGCGCCCGCCCGGCGCCCAGGAAGGCGGCCTGCTGCTGGCCAAAGCCTCCGGCGAGCGCCAGTGGAACGCCATCGGCGATCAGGCCGGCGGACGGGTGTTCCTGTTCCTGCAGACCGACGATTTCGCCCGCGATTACGGCGCCTTCATCGCCAACGGCGTAAAGTTCCTGGAGGAACCGCGGCAGGAGGATTACGGCACCGTCGCGGTGTTCGAGGATCTTTACGGCAATCGCTGGGATTTGATCGAGCGGAAGGCATGAGCACACCGTGGCAGGAGCTGCGCGAGGCCTTCGCTTACGTCAATTCGGCGCCGGCCGGTGAGAATTCGGCGCGCCTGTCCCGCGCGACCGGCCAGATCCGGCTGGACTCCACCTGGACCGAAATATGGGCGGACGACAGCCCCGCCGACAGCGAAAGCGACGAGGGAACCTTGAGCATTCCCCATAAGACGGAGCTCGGCCTCGGGCGCGATCTCGTCCTGTGGTTCGCCGAGGAAATCATTCCGGACCGCCAGGAAGAGGTCGAACTGTTCTTCGAGAAGCGCGGCGCCTACGCGAAGTTCAAGGCTCTCCTGGCCGAAGAAGGCCTGTTGCAGGAATGGTACGACTTCGAGAAGCAGGCCGAAGAGCAGGCTCTCCGAAGCTGGTGCGCGGAAAATGGGGTAGCGATCCTCGAAGACTAGACAATCTTGCGACCTTACTGGGTCGCAAGATTGTCTAGAGTCATATATGACGCATCGCCTCCGGCTCAGCGTTTTCGCCGGACGACCGGCGCGGCGCCAGTCGGCGCCGTGAGCAGTATGCGATTCTAAGGGATCGCAAACCGCTCTAGGAACTGTGGACACTTATCGTAGCCACAAGACGATAGCGGCGAGCGTTACGACGGCCAGGTAATTCCTGGCCGTCTT
>JAJPHO010000113.1 GCA_021325215.1 Alphaproteobacteria bacterium | reverse complement strand
CTGGTCAATCTGGGCTGCGCCACCGGCCACCCCAGCTTCGTGATGTCGGCCAGCTTCACCAACCAGGTGCTGGCCCAGATCGAGCTGTGGAACCATGCCGACAAGTATGAGCGCAAGGTCTATGTGCTGCCCAAGCATCTGGACGAGAAGGTCGCCCGCCTGCATCTCGACAAGATCGGCGTCAAGCTGAGCAAGCTGTCGGACAAGCAGGCCGCCTATATCGGCGTCAGCAATGCCGGCCCGTTCAAGCCGGAAGCCTATCGCTACTAAGCGGTCTTCCGCCGAAACATGAAGAGGCGCCGGGAAGCGATTCCCGGCGCCTTTTTCATGTCTTGACGCACCCTGCGCAAAAACCGCACACTTCCCTCAACAACCGTTGAAAAGATGGGGATGGGAAATGTCCAGGCTGCTGCGCCGGCACTATGTGCTGGTTCTGTTGGTGCTCGTCTACACGACCAATTATCTCGACCGCACGGTGCTGCAGTCGGTGATCGAGCCGATCAAGCACGAGTTCAACCTGTCGGACGGCGCCATCGGCCTGCTGGGCGGCATCACCTTCGCCTTGTTCTACGGCACGCTGGGACTGCCCATCGCCATGCTGGCGGACCGTTTCAACCGCCGCAACATCATCGCCATTTCCTGCGCCATCTGGAGCGTGATGACCGTGCTGTCCGGCCTGGCCGTGTCGTTCTGGCAATTGGCGGCGGCGCGCGTCGGCGTCGGTGTCGGCGAAGCGGGCGGCACGCCCCCGGCCCATTCCATGCTGGCCGACCTCTATCCGATGAAGGAACGCGGCCGCGCCATGGGCATCTACGCCATGGGCATCCCGATCGGCGTGCTGTTCGGCTTCCTGCTGGGCGGCAACATCGCCGCCCATTATGGCTGGCGCGCCTCGTTCCTGGTGGTCGGCCTGCCCGGATTGCTGTTCGCCCTGCTGGTGCGTTTCACCCTGGCCGAGCCGGTGCGCGGCGGCAGCGATGAAACGGTCGCGGCCAGCGCCCCCGGCTTCGGCGAGGCGATCCGCCAGATCTTCAAGCGCCCGTCGATGATCCACCTGACCATCGCCTCGACCATCGCCACCTTCAACGGAAATGCCGGCATCTATTGGACCGGCTCGTTCCTGGCCCGCACCCACCATATGGGCCTGGTCCAGCGCAGCACCTATCTGGCGCTGGTCCTCGGCATCGGCGGCGTGCTGGGCAATCTGATCGCCGGCAACCTGATCGACCGCCTCAGCCAGCGCGACGTGCGCTGGGCGGTCTGGGTGCCGGCCATCGGCTATATCTTCGTCATCCCGGTCACCGTCGCCGCCCTGCTGACCGACAGCCTCGATCTCTGCCTGGTCCTGCTGTCGATCGCCTTCCTGGTGCCGACCCTTTATCTGGTGTCGCTGTGGACGCTCACCACCGGGCTGGTCGGATCGCGCACCCGCGCCTTCGCCTCGGCCGTGCTGCTGCTGATCCTGACCCTGATCGGCATCGGCGGCGGCCCATCGGCGGCGGGCGCGCTGTCCGATTGGCTGAAACCCGCTTATGGCGACGATTCGCTGCGTTACGCCTTGCTGATCGGCCCGGTGCTGGCGGTGTGGATGGTGGTGCACTTCTTCCTGGCGGCGCGGAGCCTGGCGCACGACCTGGAGGCGACCAGGGCTGCGGAAGCCGCGGCTTGTAATTAGCCGCCGGACGCGGCAGTTTGGGTCGCGATGAGTAGCGTCCGGCCCTTAGCATGTTGATCGAACTGCAGGACCCTGCTGCGCCGGCCATCGGCGCGGCGCTGCTGATGCTTTTGATCTTCATGCCGATCGTATTGTGGCTGCGCCGCGAACTGCGCAATGCGCAGCGCGACGCCGACGGCCGCGATGTCGATGTCGGCCGCCTGCAGGAAGTGCTGTCCACCGCCCCCGACGGATTCTTCCGCTGGACCCTCGACGAGGAAGGCCAGATCGTCGACGAGCAATGTTCGCGCCGGCTGGCCGTGCTGCTCGGCCTCTATGGCGGCATGGCGGCGCGCTTCGAGGATGTGCTGGCCTGTTTCGCCCCCGCCGATGCCGGGCGGCTGAACGCCTATCGCCGCCGCCTGCATGAGGAGGGCGAGGCTTTCGACATCGAGCTGCCCCTGCGCGAAGGCCATCGCCGCATCCTGGTGGTCGGCGGCCGCGCCGCCTCGCCCGAGGGAACGCCGCTGGCCGATGTGATGTGGCTGCGCGACGTGACCGAAGGCGCCGCCGCGGTGGCCCGGCTGGAGCGTGAAAAGACCGATCTCGACCGCGAACGCGACCGCCTGCGCGCGCTGCTCGACGGCCTGCCGCTGCCGGTCTGGCTGCGCGATGGCGATCTGACCCCGGTCGCCTGCAACCGCGCCTATGCCGGCGCCGTCGACATGGAAGGTCCCGCCGACGCGATCGAGAGCGCCGCCGAGCTGGTGCCCGCCTCGACCGTCCGCGAAGCCCGTGCTTTGGCCGCCCGCGCCCGCGCCTCGGGCCTGCCGCGCTCGGCCGCCTTCCATCTGGTGATGGGCGGCGCGCGCCGGCTGGCCGATCTGACCGAGACGCCGATCGTCACCAATGAAGGTCTGTTCACCGTCGGCATGGCGATCGACCAGACCCGCCAAGAAGAGCTGCAAAGCCAGCTCGAGCGCCATATCGCCGCCCATGCCGAAGTGCTGGAGAATCTCGGCACCGCCATCGCCATCTTCGGCGCGGACAGCAAGCTGGCCTTCTTCAACACCGCCTTTTCGGTGCTGTGGCGCCTCGATACCGACTGGCTGAACACCCAGCCGACCTATGGCAGCCTGCTCGATCTGCTGCGCGAACATCGCCGCCTGCCGGAAGTGGCCGATTACCGCGCCTTCAAGGAGGAAGAGCTGCGGCGCTTCACCTCGCTGCTGGAAGCGCGTGAGGATCTCTTGCATCTGCCCGACGAACGCACCCTGCGCCGCCTGATCTCGGCGCACCCGTTCGGCGGCCTGCTGTTCACCTATGAGGACGTCACCGACGCCCTGGCCCTCGAACGCTCGCACAAGACCTCGCTGGCGGTGCACCGCGAGACCCTCGACAATCTGCATGAAGGCGTCGCCGTGTTCTCGTCCGACGGACGCCTGCGCCTGTCGAACCCGGCTTATGGCCGCATCTGGAACATGACCGCCGAGGCCCTGGCCGGCGAGCCGCACATCACTGACCTGATCGCCCTGCACCGCCCGCTGTTCACCACCGCCGGCGACTGGCCCTCGGTGCAGGAAAGCATGCTGGCGCTGTTCGCCGAGCGCATTCCCCGCCATGGCCGCATCGAACGCTCGGACGGCGCCATCCTCGATTACGCCTCGGTCCCGCTGCCCGACGGCGCTGTGCTGACCACCTGGCTGGACGTGTCGGATTCCGCCCATGTCGAGCGTGCCCTGCGCGAACGCAATGATGCGCTGGCCGCCGCCGACCGGCTGAAGAGCGAATTCATCGCCAATGTGTCCGCCGAAGTGAAGACGCCGCTGGCCACCGTGCTGGCCTATTCCGAAATGCTGGCCAACGAGCATTTCGGCACCCTGTCGCCGCGCCAGCGCGACTATGCGACCGGCATCACGGATTCGGCCCATCATCTGCAGCAGGTTCTCAGCGACATTCTCGACCTCGCCACCATCGAGGCAGGCCAGATGACGCTGCAACTGAATGCGGTGGATGTGCACGCCATGCTGACCGGCGTGCTGAGCCTGGCGCGCGAGCGCGTGCGCCAGAAGCAGATCACCCTCGATTTCCTCTGCCCGCTGGAGATCGGCTGGATGGTCGCCGACGAGCGCCGCATCCGGCAGGTCCTGTTCAATCTGCTGTCCAACGCCGTGAAGGCGACCCCGAAGGGTGGCAGCATGATTTTCGCGGCCGAGCGCGAGCCCGGCCCGGACGGGGATTCCGTGGTCTTCACCATTTCGGACAGCGGCCAGGGCGCCAGCCCCGCCGTGCAGGAACGCATGTTCGCCTTCGTGCGCGCCGATGCAGCCGAGGATGGCGGCAACGTCACCGGGTTCGGCCTGACGCTGGTGAAAAGCTTCGTCGAGCTGCATGGCGGCCGGGTCGAGCTGAGATCGGTCGAGGGCAAGGGCACCACCGTCAGGCTCTATGTGCCGGCGGGAGGGATCGCCAGATGAGTTTCCAGCTGTCCCTCGACCTGCCTGACCCGGCCGCCACCGACGCGCTGGGGGCGAGGCTGGCCGAAATCCTGCGGATCGGCGACGTGGTGGCGTTGGAAGGACCGCTGGGCTCGGGCAAGACCGCCCTGGCGCGCGCCACCATCCGGGCCTTGACCGGCCCGGCCGAGGACGTGCCGAGCCCGACCTTCACCCTGGTGCAGGTCTATCAAAGTGATGTTGGCCCGCTCTATCATTTCGACCTCTACCGGCTCGAAGCGCCCGATCAGGCGGTCGAGTTGGGCGTCGACGATGCTTTTTCAGACGGCATTTCCCTGGTGGAATGGCCGGACCGGCTGGGCGGCTATCTGCCCCGCCGCCATCTCAAAATCACCCTGGCGGCCGGCGCGGACAAGGATAGCCGCGTCGCCAGGATCAGCGGGGGAGTCCAATGGAAGGAACGGTGGCGGTGACGCGCGAGCAGCTCATCGCGGAATTTCTGGCGAAAGCCGGCTGGGGCGGCGCCGACCGCAAGGTTCTGGCCGCCGACGCCTCGTTCCGGCGCTATGACCGGCTGCATCTGTCCGGCTGCCCGGCCGTGCTGATGGATGCGCCGCCGCCGAAAGAGGATGTGCGCCCCTTCCTGCGTATCGCCCGCCATCTGCTGGCCCTCGGCTACAGCGCGCCGGACATTCTGGCCGAGGATGCGGAAACCGGCCTTTTGCTGCTGGAAGATCTGGGTGACACCACCTTCACCCGCCTGCTCAATGCCGGCGAGGCCGAATTGCCGCTCTATGAGATGGCGATCGACCTGCTGATCGATCTGCACCAGCAGCCGACCCCCAATGGCGTAGCCCCCTATGACCGCGAAAAGCTGCTGACCGAGGCGTCGCTGCTGACCGATTGGTACGCGCCGGCGATCGGCATCGAGCTCGACCATGTCGCCCGCGCCGCTTACCTCGCCGCCTGGTCCGACGTGCTGCCGCTGGCTCACGCCATGCCCGACGCGCTGGTGCTGCGCGATTTCCATGTCGACAATCTGATGCGGATCGACGGACGCGGCGGCATCGCCGCCTGCGGCCTGCTCGATTTCCAGGACGCGCTGGTCGGCCCGGTCACCTACGATCTGGTCTCGCTGCTGGAAGATGCCCGCCGCGACATTGACCCCGCCACCCGCGCCGCCGGACGGCGGCGCTATCTCGACGCCTTCCCCGAGCTGAGCCCGGAAGCGTTCGACGCCTCCTGGGCCTGCCTGGCCGCCCAGCGCCATGCCAAGGTGATCGGCATCTTCACCCGCCTGTGCCGGCGCGACGGCAAGCCGCAGTATCTCGGCCATATTCCCCGCGTCTGGCGCCTGCTCGACGAAGCGGTGCGGCATCCCGGCCTGGCGCCGGTGAAATCCTGGCTCGACCGGCATATCCCCGCCGACAGGCGCACGGTGCCGGCACCATGAATGCGCCAATGAACGCCATGGTGCTCGCCGCCGGACTGGGTCTGCGGATGCGGCCGATCACGCTCAGCCTGCCCAAGCCGCTGGTGCCGGTGGCCGGGCGGACCATGCTGGACCGCGTGCTCGATCATCTCGATCTGTTCGGGGCCGGCCGCAAGGTGGTCAATCTGCACTGGCTGGGCGAGACCATCCGCAGCCATCTCGACGGGCGCGCCGACATCGTCTTTTCCGAAGAGCCCGAGCTGCTGGAAACCGGCGGCGGCGTCGCCAAAGCGCTGCCTTTGCTGGGCAGCGATCCGTTCTTCGTCTGCAATGCCGACATCATCTGGACCGACCGCGGCGACTCCGCCCTGTCGCGCCTGACCCGCGCGTTCGATCCGGCGCGCATGGACGGTCTGCTGCTGCTGCAGCCGGTCGAAACGGCGTTCGGTTATGACGGGCAGGGCGATTTCCATCTCGGCGCCGACGGCCGCCTGACCCGCCGCAAGCCGGGCGAAACCACGCCTTTGATGTTCGCCGGCGTACAGATCCTGCATCCCCGCCTGTTCGAGGGCCATCCGGCCGGCAAGTTCTCGCTGAATATGCTGTACGACAAGGCGATGGCATCCGGCCGATTGTTCGGGATCGTCCATGACGGCGGCTGGTATCATATCGGTACGCCGGCCGCTTTAGGCGAGGCGGAAGCGCTGTTGGAGTCCTGAGGTTTTGAGGAACCGCAGAGGCGCAGAGACGCAGAGGGGTTGCCCGGTTCAGGGCGCCTGCGGCATTCAGCCCTGGGATGATTGCCGCGGGCGCTTCAACCACGAGCGGCCTCTGCGCCTCTGCGCCTCTGCGGTTCCAACAAGCGGTCGACCGGACGCCGCCCCATGACCGTCTTCTCCATCCCCCCCGGCGAAAGCTTCGTCGACGCCCTCGCGCACCAGCTGCTGGCGGAAACGGCGGGCGATCCCATCAAGCTGGCCGACATGCTGATCCTGCTGCCGACGCGGCGCGCCTGCCGCGCCTTGCAGGAGGGGTTTCTGCGCGCCAGCGAGGGTAAGCCGCTGCTGCTCCCGCGCCTTCAGCCGCTGGGCGACGATGACGAAGAGGAAATGTCCTCGGACGGCATCGAGCTGCCGCCTGCCGTGCCGCCTCTGCAACGCCGCCTGCTGCTGACCCGGCTGGTGCTGTCCCTGGGCGGCGGCCGCGGCGGCCATGCGCCGTCGCCGGATCAGGCCGCCCGCCTGGCCGACGAACTGGGCCGGCTGCTCGACCAGGTGCAGACCGAGGAACTGAATTTCTCCCGGCTGGCCAATCTGGTGCCCGACGAGCTGGCCAAGCATTGGCAGATCACCCTCGACTTCCTGACCATCCTGACCGAGCACTGGCCGATCATCCTGGCGCAATATGGCTGGATGGACAGCGCCGAGCGGCGCAACCGCCTGCTGACCGCCCGCGCTGAAGCCTGGACCGCCAACCCGCCGCCCTTCCCGATCCTGGCCGCCGGCTCGACCGGCAGCCAGCCGGCCACCGCCCGGCTGCTGGCCGCCATCGCCCGCCTGCCCAACGGACGGCTGGTGCTGCCCGGCCTCGACCGGCGCCTGACCGAGACGGAACAGAGCCAGCTCGACCACACCCATCCGCAATATTCGCTGCTGCAGCTGGTACGCTCGCTCGATCTGATGCCCGCCGAGGTGCCGCTGTGGCCCGGCTGCTCGGAAACCCCGCGCGCGGTTTGGGTCGCCGAAGCGCTGCGCCCAGCCTCGACCACCGAGGATTGGCGCCATCTCGATCCGGCCGAAGCGGTTGCCGCCTTCGCCGAGGTCGAGCGCCTCGACTGTCCCGGCCCGCGCGAGGAAGCCGCCGCCATCGCCTTGATGATGCGCGAAGTGCTGGAAACCCCCACGCGCCGGGCTGCCTTGATTACCCCGGATCGCGGCCTGGCGCGCAGAGTCGCGGCGGAACTCGGCCGTTTCGATATCGAAATAGATGATTCGGCGGGCCGCTCGCTGACCGTTACCCCGCCGGGCGGATTCCTCGCTTTGACCGCCCGCATGGTGGCCGAGGCCTTCGCACCGCATGCCACCTTGGCCGCCCTCAAACATCCGCTGGCCCAGGGCGGCAAACAGCCCGGCCAGTTCAAGGCGCGGGTGCGCCGGCTGGAGCGCCTGGCCCTGCGTGGGCCGCGCCCGGCGCCAGGCGTCCAAGGCATGATCGATCTGTGCCGCAAGGATGAGGAACTGGTCGACTGGCTCGGCCACCTCCAACGCCTGGCGGAGCCGCTGGAAACCTTGATGGCCGAGGCGAAGCCGCCGCTGGCCAAGCTGCTGGAAGCGCACCTCGCCCTGGCCCAGGGACTGGCCTCGACCCCCGACGAGCCGGGCGGCGCCGAATTGTGGCGCGGCGATGCCGGACGGGCGGCCTGGCAATTCGCCGCCGATCTGGCCGACGCCAGCTTCGCCCTGCCCGAGATGGAGGGCCGCCATTATCCTGGCCTGATCGAGCAATTGATGGACGGCATCACCGTGCGCCCCAGCTTCGGCGGCCATCCGCGCCTGGCCATCTGGGGTCCGCTGGAAGCCCGCCTGCAGCAGGCCGATCTGCTGATCCTGGGTGGACTCAATGAAGGCACCTGGCCGCCCGAACCCTCCGCCGATCCGTGGATGAGCCGCCCGATGCGCGCCCGCTTCGGCCTGGCCCCGCCCGAACGCCGCATCGGTCTGGCCGCCCATGATTTCGCCCAGGGCATCTGCGCGCCCAAGGTGGTGATGACCCGCTCGGTCCGCTCCGGCGGCGCCCCGACGGTACCGTCGCGCTGGCTGCTGCGCCTCGACGCGCTGCTGCGCCGCCGCGACTGGCCGGAAGGCGATTGGCTGGCCTGGGCCGCCACGCTCGATGAAGCGCAGCAGATGGACGAAACCCGCCCGCCGTCGCCCAGGCCGCCGGTCGCCGCCCGCCCGCGCGAATTGCCGGTCACCGCCATCGAATTGTGGATGCGCGATCCCTACGGCCTTTATGCCCAGCGGATTCTGCGCCTGCGCGCCCTCGACCCGATCGACGCCGATCCCGCCGCCCGCGACTATGGCAGCGCGGTGCATGAGGCGCTGGAGCATTTCCTCAAGACATACCCCAAGGGGCCGCTGCCGGCCGATGCGCTGGAGAAACTGATCGAGATCGGGCGCGAGAAGCTGACCGACATCGCGGCGCGGCCCGGCTTGTGGGCCTTCTGGTGGCCGCGCTTCCAAAGCATCGCCGCCTGGCTGGTCGAGAAGGAACGCGGCCGCCGCGCTTATATCCGCGAGAGCTTCGTCGAGATCAAAGGCTCGGTCGAGATCGCCGCACCCGCGGGCCCGTTCACCCTGACCGCCAAGGCCGACCGCCTCGACCGGCTGGATGACGGCACCCTGGCCATCATCGATTACAAGACCGGCGCACCGCCCAGCGTGAAGGAAGTGGCTGCCGGCTTCGCCCCGCAATTGCCGCTGGAGGCGATGATCGCCCGCCATGGCGGTTTCCCCGATGTCGGCCCGGCGGAGGTCAGCTCGCTGCTGTTCTGGCGGCTGAAGGGCGGGCTCGAGGGCGGCGACGAGCGTTCGGCGGGCAAGAATGTCGCCGAACTGACCGATCAGGCTTTCTCCGGTCTGACCGAGCTGGTGCGCCGCTTCGACGATGAAAGCACGCCCTACGAGGCCCGTCCGCATCCCGACCGGGCACCGAAATACAGCGATTACGGCCATCTGGCGCGGCTGACCGAATGGTCGGGCGGGGAGGAAGAGGAATGAATCCCCTTTCGTTCCGCCGTCCCAGCAGCCTGCAGGCTACGGGCGCCTCATTGATTCACCACGAAGGCACGAAGACACGAAGGAAAAGGAAGAAAAGCGCCGCAGACAATCCTTCCTTGTTTCCCAGGAGATCCCGGGAAGGAGAAATGACTGCGCTCCGCGCGTTTTCCTTCTTCGTGTCTTCGTGTCTTCGTGGTGAAAAAGCAGTCCTCGCCAACGACATTGCTCGGGGGGATCAATGAACGGCTTCCCCGATCCCGGCATCGCGCAGCGCCGCGCCGCCGATCCCTCAACCTCGGTCTGGGTGGCCGCATCGGCCGGAACCGGCAAGACCAAGGTGCTGACCGACCGCGTGCTCGCCTTGCTGCTGGCCGGCACGCCGCCCGAGCGCCTGCTCTGCCTGACCTTCACCAAGGCGGCAGCCTCGGAAATGGCCAACCGCATCGCCGCCCGCCTGGCCGGCTGGGCCACCACCGATGACGCGGTGCTGGCCAAGGAGCTGAAGCCGCTTCTGGGCGCCGATCCGTCATCCGACCAGATGGTCGGGGCGCGCCGCCTGTTCGCCCGGCTGCTCGATACGCCGGGCGGGATGCGCATCGAGACCATCCACGCCTTCTGCCAGTCGCTGCTGCGCCGTTTCCCGCTCGAAGCCGGTCTCGCCCCGCACTTCCAGGTGATGGACGACCGCGATTCCGGCGAATTGCTGATGGAAGCGCGCGAAGAGATGCTGTCCGCCGCCGAGGGCGAGGAGGATCTCGCTTTGGTGACGGCGCGGCTGCATGAAACGCGCTTTCCCGAAGTGATGGCGATGCTGGCCAATGAACGCGGCCGTCTGCTGCGCGCCTTGGCCGAGCATGGCGGCTCGGTCGAATCGGTCATCCGGGCAATTCGCCATCAGCTGGGCCTGAAGCCGGGCGATACCGCTGAGAACTTGCTGTCCCGCGCCTGCGCCGACGACAATTTCCCGGTCGAGGATTGCCGCGCGGCGATGCACGCTTTGATGGCCGGCAAAGCCTCGGACGTCGAACGCGGCGAACGGATGGCCGCCTGGCTGGCCGATCCCGACAGCCGCGCCGCCAATTTCGCGCAGTGGCAGGGCGCCTTCCTGACCGGCGAGGGCGAGATCCGCGCCCGCCTCTGCACCAAGGATGTCGAAGCGTCGCGGCCCGGCACGCTGGCCATCCTGCAGACCGAGGCGGAACGGGTTTTCCAGCTGTGCGACGATCTGCGCGGCATCGAAGCCGCCGAATTGACCGCCGCCCTGCTGCGCCTGTCCCTGCGCCTGATCGAAAATTATCAGCGCCACAAGGACCGGCGCGCTTTGCTCGATTATGACGATCTGATCCTGACCACCATCTCGGTGCTGCAGGCCGATGGCGGCGCGGCGTGGGTGCTCTACAAGCTCGATGGCGGCATCGACCATCTGCTGATCGACGAGGCGCAGGACACCAATCCAGACCAATGGGCGGTGATCCGCGCTTTGACCGACGAATTCTTCGCCGGCACCGGGCGGCGCGAGGCGGGCACCCGCACCGTGTTCGCGGTGGGCGACGCAAAGCAGTCGATCTATTCCTTCCAGCGCGCCGATCCGCGCGAATTCGAGGCCAGCCGCGCCTTGCTGGCAGCGCGGGTTCCCGCGGCGGGCGGGCGCTGGGACGAAGTGGCGCTGACCGTTTCGTTCCGCTCGACCGCCGCCGTGCTGGCCTCGGTCGATGCGGTGCTGGCCGGCGAGGGCGGGCGCGGCGTCGCCGATGCCGAGGTGAAACATCTGGTCAACCGCCAGGGCATGGCCGGGCTGGTCGAGATGTGGGCGCCGGTCCAGCCCAAGCCGCAGGACGAAGACGAACCCTGGAAACCGCCGGTCGAGCGGCGCGAGGGCGACAATCCGCGCGCCCGGCTGGCCCGGCTGATGGCGGCGCGCATCCACCATATGATCGCGACCGGCGAACAGCTGGAGTCGAAGGGCCGGGCGATCAGCGCCGGCGACGTGCTGGTGCTGGTGCGCCGGCGCGGCGCCTTCGTCGATCAGCTGGTCAAAAGCTTGAAGCGCCTCGGCGTCGCGGTGGCCGGCGCCGACCGCATGGTGCTGACCGAGCAATTGGCCGTCATGGATCTGATGGCCCTGGCCGAGACCCTGCTGCTGCCCGACGACGATCTGACCCTGGCGACCGTGCTGAAGGGTCCGCTGATCGGCCTCTCCGAAGAAGAGCTGTTCGAGCTGGCCTGGGACCGGCCCGGCAGCCTGTGGGAAGCGCTGCGCAAGAGCCGCTTCACCCAGGCTTTCGCGACTCTGTCCGATCTCGCCGCCAAAGCCGATCTGTGGACACCGCATGATCTGTTCAGCCATGTGCTGAATCGGGGCGGCAAGCGCAAGCTGCTGGCCCGTCTTGGCCCGGAGGCGGAAGACCCGCTGGACGAATTCATCGGCCTGACCCTGGCCTATGAGCAGATGCATCCGCCGTCGCTGCAAGGCTTCCTCAACTGGCTGGCCCAGGGCGGCACCGAGATCAAGCGCGACCTCGACCAGGGCGGCGGCGCCATCCGCATCATGACCGTGCACGGCGCCAAGGGCCTGCAGGCGCCGATCGTGTTCCTGCCCGACACCCTGCAGAAGCCCAAGCGTCAGGCCGGATTGCTGTGGCTGGACGGCGGATTGCCGTTGTGGGCGGCGGGACGCAGCGGCCTCAACGAAGCCGGACGGATGGCGCAGGACGAGCAGGACCGCGCGCGGGACGCCGAATATCGCCGCCTGCTCTATGTGGCGATGACCCGCGCCGAGGACCGGCTCTATGTGTGCGGCTGGAACACCCGCCACGAACCGCCCGAGGATTGCTGGTACAAGCTGATCGAGCAGGGTCTGCGCCCCCTGGCCGAAGAGGTGCAGGAGCCGTTCCTGGCCCGCCAGGATCACGATCCCACCGTGCTGCGCCTGACCATGGCGCAAACCGGCAAAACCGAAGTCTCGCGCGCCGCCGCCGCGTCGCGGACCGCGGCACCGCTGCCCGCCTGGGCCGGTGCGGCCGCCCCGACCGAGCCGGTCCCGCCGCGTCCGCTGGCGCCGTCGCGTCCGGAAGCCGATCCGCCGGCCCGCTCCTCGCCGGCCGGCGAAACCCGCGGCAGCCAGGGCGGGCGCAAGCGCGGCAGCCTGATCCACCGGCTGCTGCAAAGCCTGCCCGATCTGCCCGCCGCCGAACGGCCGCAAGCGGCGATCCGCTTCCTCGGACGGTCCGCCTGGGGCCTGTCCTATACCGAGCAGGCCGAGATCGCCGGGGAAGTCGCCCGGGTGATGGACGACCCGACCCATAAGGACCTGTTCGGTCCGGACAGCCGCGCCGAAGTGCCGCTGATCGGCCAGCTGGGCGGGCGCGTCATATCGGGCCGAGTCGACCGGCTGGTGGTCAAGTCCGACAGCGTGCTGGTGGTCGATTATAAGACCGACCGGCTGCCGCCGGCCGAGCCGCCCGCCGCCTATATCCGCCAGATGGCCGCCTATCGCGGCGTGCTGGCCTGCCTCTATCCCGGCCGAACCGTCCGCTGTGCGCTTTTGTGGACCGATGGGCCGCGCTGGACCCCGCTCGAGTCCGCCATGCTGGACGATGCGCTGGCCGCGATGGCTCTCGGCTGATAGGCTCATTGTTCATTTTCTATCAGGAGAGATGTCCGTGATTCGTACCCGCGCCGCCGTTGCCACCGCCGCCGGAAAGCCTCTGTCGATCGAGACGGTCGAAGTCGAGCCGCCGCGGGCAGGCGAGGTGCTGGTCGAGATCAAGGCGACGGGCCTCTGTCACACCGACGCCTTCACCCTGTCGGGCGCCGATCCGGAAGGGCTGTTCCCGGCCATTCTCGGCCATGAGGGCGCGGGCGTGGTGGTCGAAATCGGCGCCGGCGTCACCAGCCTGAAGCCGGGTGATCATGTGATTCCGCTCTACACGCCGGAATGCCGCCAGTGCAAATCCTGCCTGTCGGGCAAGACCAATCTCTGCACCGCGATCCGCGCGACCCAGGGCAAGGGCGTGATGCCCGACGGCTCCAGCCGCTTCCGCCTGAATGGCGATCCGGTGTTCCACTACATGGGCTGCTCGACTTTCTCGCAGCACACCATCGTGCCGGAGATCGCCCTGGCCAAGATCCGGTCGGACGCGCCGTTCGACAAGGTCTGCTACATCGGCTGCGGTGTCACCACCGGCGTCGGTGCCGTGATCAACACGGCGCGGGTACAGGCCGGCGAGACCGTCGCCGTGTTCGGCCTGGGCGGCATCGGCCTCAACGTCATCCAGGCGGCCCGCATGGTCGGCGCCGACAAGATCATCGGGGTGGACATCAATCCGGCCCGCGAAGAGATCGCCCGCAAATTCGGCATGACCCATTTCGTCAATCCGGACGTCGTCGGCCGCGACAAGGTGGTGCAGGCCATCCAGGATTTGTCCGATGGCGGGGTGGATTACTCCTTCGAATGCATCGGCAACACCCAGGTGATGCGCCAGGCGCTGGAATGCTGCCATCGCGGCTGGGGCCAGAGCATCATCATCGGCGTGGCCGGCGCCGGGCAGGAGATCTCGACCCGCCCGTTCCAGCTGGTCACCGGTCGGGTCTGGAAGGGCACCGCGTTCGGCGGCGCCAAGGGCCGCCGCGACGTGCCGAAGATCGTCGACTGGTACATGGAGGGCAAGATCGACATCGACAGCCTGATCACCCATGTCATGCCGCTGGACCAGATCAATCACGGTTTCGATCTGATGCATGACGGCAAGTCGAACCGCGGCGTGGTGACCTTCTGATGGCGGGCGCCTCCACCCTGTCGGAGGTCGAAAAGCACCGCTGCGCCGGCGGCGTGGTCGGGCGTTATCGCCATGGCAGCGCCAGCACAGGCACCACCATGACCTTTTCGGTGTTCGAGCCGCCGGGCCAGGGACCGTTTCCGGCGGTGATCTATCTGGCCGGGCTGACCTGCGACGACACCACCTTCCTGATCAAGGCGGGAGCCGAGAAGAAGGCCGCCGAACTCGGCCTGATGCTGATCGCCCCCGACACCAGCCCGCGCGGGCTGGACCTGCCGGGCATCCGCGAATCCTGGGATTTCGGCGAGGCGGCGGGCTTTTATCTCGATGCCACCGAATTGCCCTGGTCGACCAATTTCCGCATGGAAAGTTATGTCACCCGCGATCTCTTGACCGCCATAGTGACCAATTTCCCGCTCGATCTGGCCCGCGTCGGACTGATGGGCCATTCGATGGGCGGCCATGGCGCGCTGACCCTGGGCCTGAAACATCCCGAATTGTTCAAGACGATCAGCGCGCTCGCCCCCATCGCCGCACCGACCCAGGTGCCATGGGGCCAGAAGGCGCTGCCGCGCTATCTCGGCAAGAACGAAGCCGCCTGGCGCAATGCCGACACGGTGGCGCTGCTGGAAAGCGGGCGCAAGACGGCGGGCGCCTGGCTGGTCGACCAGGGCAGCGACGACAATTTCCTCAGCTCGCAACTGCGTCCCGACCTGCTGCAAAAGGCCTGCAAGAAAGCCGGCCAGCAGCTGATTTTCCGCGAGCATGCCGGCTACGATCATGGCTATTATTTCATCCAGACGGTCATCGACGACCATTTGGATCACCATTATGCAGGGCTGACCCGCGAGTCTTGAAGCCGCGGCGCCGCCACACCAGTTTCTACGTCATGTTTTGCGGGCTCCGCAGGAAAGGCATCTCAACATGAAGCATGTTACCGACACTTCTTTCGATTCCGACGTTCTCAAGGCTGAGGGCGCGGTCCTCGTCGATTTCTGGGCGGAATGGTGCGGCCCGTGCAAGCAGATCGCGCCGGCTCTGGAAGATCTGTCGAAGGATCTCGGCACCAAGGTGACCGTCACCAAGATCAACATCGACGACAATCCGCAGACCCCCGGCAAGTACGGCGTGCGCGGCATCCCGACCCTGATGATCTTCAAGAACGGCCAAGTCGCCGCCACCAAGGTCGGCGCCCTGCCGAAGAGCAAGCTCTATGAATGGGTCGAGTCGGTCGTCGGCCCGAACGCCGCCAGCTCTGTCGGCTGAAGACTGAGCCGAACCGGCTTTTGAAAAAGAACCGCGGCCTCTTGTGGGGCCGCGGTTTTTCATTTCAGGGTCTGGTATGCCGCTCGAAGGAGAGGGCGCCCACATCCTCGATCGATCCGATCGCTTCGGGGCCGACCGCCTGGTAGGTGGGATCGTAAAGCTGGAGCACCGATTTGATGGCCTGCACCGGCTCCTTGATCAGATAGAGCGCCAGATAGGGCTTGTCCGACGGGCATTTGCCGTCCACCAGCCCGGCGCACCAGCGGTTGCCCTGGGTCGGCACGCCATATTTTCCCGCGGCCCGCTCGGAGACCTCGGTAAAGACGGGGCCCTGCAGTCCGGCGCGCGTGACCTCGAGAACCTGATAGACCCGGGCCGGACCATTCGGCTGCCCCGGCGGCTTGGCGAGATCGACGATAATGCTCGTCTTCCCCACATAGACATCCTGAATATTGTAGAATATGTGACTGATATAGAAATCGTCGCTGGATTTAGCGGGCGTGTTCATCGAATAGAAGATCTTGTTGCGGGGGTAATTGAGGTCTTTATTGACCCGCACGACATCGAGATAGCTCTGATCGGTGACCCGCCAATCCATGATGGTTTGGCCGAAACTCTGCCGCAGCGCCGCCATCACCTGGTCCGCATCCATGCCGAGCTTGACGTTGGCGATGTCGAGCTTGGCCGGATCGCCGCCCATTTCACGGGCGGGCGGCGGCATGGGAGCGGGCGATGAAGCGCAGGAGGCCAGGAATGTCGCCGCCAGGAGAGCGGGCAGGCGCAGAGTCATGGATCTCATGATTCTTCTCCTCGAAAGAAGAACCCAAGACTATCAGGCGCTTCCCCCGCCCTCACTTAAATTAATGATAAATTCTTCTTAACAATCGCCGTCAGCCATTCTCGGCCAGCACGATTCCCGCCAGGTATAGGCTGCCACAGATCAGCAGCCGCGCCGGACCCGAGCCCTGGGCGATGCGCCCGACGGCCTCCGCCAGGGAACCGGCCGGAGCCAGCGGCAGTCCGGCTTCTTTCGCTTTCTGGGCCATCTCTTCGGCGGACAGGCTGTTGGCCTCGCCGGGAATGGCCACCGTCGCGCCGCCCTCGACCAGATCGGCCAGCGGATCGACGAAGCCGCCGCTGTCCTTGGTGTTGAGCATGCCGACCGCCAGATAGAGCGGCTTGTCGGACCATTGGCGGGTGACGTGATCGGCCAGAATCTCGCCGGCGCCGGGATTGTGCCCGCCATCCAGCCACAGCTCCCAGCCTTGGGGCAGCAGATCGACCAGCGGACCCTTCGTCAGGCGCTGCAGGCGGGCGGGCCAGCGGGCCGCGCGCAACCCGCCGGCCAGGTCGAAATCTCCGCCGACGGTGAGAGCGGCGGCGGCGGCCAGCCCGGCATTATGCCATTGTGGCGGCCGGGCAGGCTGGGCAAGGGCAGGTCGTGGTCCTGGCCGCCCATCGAGAAGCGCAGGCCGTCGCCGCGCGGCTCGACCTGCCAATCCTTGCCTTCGACCAGCAAAGGCGCGCCCAGGCGGGCGGCTTCGGCTTCGATCACGGCCATGGCCTCGGGCACCTGCTTCACCGACAGGACAGGCACGCCGGGCTTGATGATGCCGGCCTTCTCGCCGGCGATCTTGGCGATGGTATCGCCGAGGAAGGCCTGATGATCGAGCGAGATCGAGGCGATCAGGCTGGCCGCCGGCTTATCCAGCACATTGGTGGCGTCATAGCGCCCGCCCAGGCCGGTTTCCAGCAGGCAATAGTCCGCCCTGGTCCGGGCGAAGGCGAGGAATGCCGCCGCCGTGGTGATTTCGAAGAAGGTGATCGGCTGGCCGTCATTGCGCTGCTCGATCTCTTCCAGCAGCGCGCTCAGCGGCTCTTCGCCGATCTCTTGGCTCGCCACCGTGATGCGCTCGGAAAAGCGCACCAGATGCGGCGAGATATAGACGTGCGTGGTCTTGCCCTTGGCTTCGGCCATGGCCCGCAGATAGGCCAGGGTCGAGCCCTTGCCGTTGGTGCCGGCGACATGGAGCGTCGGCGGCAGAGCGAGATGCGGGTCGTCCAGCGCGTGCAGCAGGCCGAGCACCCGATCCAAGGCCAGGTCGATGACCTTAGGATGCAGGTGCTTTAGACGCTCGAGAATCCGGTCAGTTGGCTTCGTCGCCATAGCCCGCATACAGGTCCGGCGTGTCCAGCGCCATGATGCGCGCCGAGCTGCCGCCCTTGTTGCGCAGCATGTTGAGCAGCGTGCCGATGCGGGCGGCCAGCTGGTGGCGGTGCACCACCATGTCGACCATGCCGTGCTCCAGCAGATATTCGGCGCGCTGGAAGCCCGGCGGCAGCTTTTCGCGGATGGTCGCCTCGATGACGCGGGCGCCGGCGAAGCCGATCACCGCGCCCGGCTCGGAGATGTGGAAATCGCCCAGCATGGCGAAGGAGGCGGTGACGCCGCCGGTGGTCGGGTCGGTCAGCAGCACGATATAGGGCAGGCCGGCATCCTTGACCTTGTCGACCGCCACCGTGGTGCGGGCCATCTGCATCAGGCTGAGAATGCCTTCCTGCATGCGGGCGCCGCCCGAGGCCGGGATGACGATCAGCGCGGCGTCCTTGGACACGGCGAGTTCGGCGGCGGTGACGATGCCTTCACCGACCGCGACGCCCATCGAGCCGCCCATGAAGGCGAAATTGAAGGCCGCGACCACGGCCGGGCAGCCGCCGATGGTGCCGTGGGCGACGACGATGGCGTCCTGCTCGCCGGTCTTGGTCTGCGAATCACGCAGACGGTCGGCATAGCGTTTGGTGTCCTTGAACTTCAGCGGGTCGGCCGGGGTGCGCGGCAGATCGGCGCGGGTATAGACGCCCTGGTCGAACAGCAGTTCGAGGCGCGCCTTCACCGCCAGACGCAGATGATGGTCGCAATGGGGGCAGACCGACTGGGTCTTGGCCATGTCGCGGTGGAAAATCATATGGCCGCATTGCGGGCACTTGTCCCACAGATTGTCCGGCACCTCGCGCGGGCGGACCAGCTTCTGGATCTTCGGGCGAACGAAATCCGTCAACCAACTCATCTATTTTATCTCCCTCAATCGCCGGGCGTGGCCTCCGGCCACTTGGCTTCCGCCTCGTCGACCACGCCCCGTTGGGGCTGTGGTCGCCTTCGCGCGGCGCCACGAGGGCGCCGAGCCCGGGAATATCCAAAATCTGTCAGGCGGTCAGGCCAGCCGCCAATTCTCTCACGAAACCAAGCACGGACTGCGCGGCGCCATCCTTGGGCTTGCCATTCTCGTCCAGCTGGTCTGCCAGCTTTTGCACGATCGCCGAGCCGACCACGGCGGCGTCGGCCAGCTTGCCGATCTCGGCCACCTGGGCAGCAGTCTTGATGCCGAACCCGACCGCCAGCGGCAGTTTGGTATGACGCCTGATCCGCGCCAGGGCCTCCGACACCGCGTCCAATTTGGCCGAGGCGGTGCCGGTGATACCGGCGATCGAGACGTGATAGACGAAACCCGACGCGCTTTCCAGCACTGTCGGCAGGCGGACATCGTCCGAGGTCGGCGTGGTCAGGTAGATCACGTCGATTCCCTTGGCCCGGGCCGGGCCGGCCAGTTCGGCGGCTTCCTCGGGCGGCAGATCGACGATGATCAGGCCGTCGACGCCGGCGGTGGCCGCATCGGCGCAGAAACGCTCGGTCCCATAGGCATAGACCGGGTTGTAATAGCCCATCAGGATGATCGGCGTGTCGTGGTTCTTCTGGCGGAAATTCCGCACCATTTCCAGGGTACGGGCCAAAGTCGCGCCGTTCTTGAGGGCGCGCTGAGCCGCCAGTTCGATCACCGGGCCGTCGGCGGCGGGATCGGAAAAGGGCACACCCAGCTCGATCAGATCGGCACCGGCGGCCGGCAGCCCGTCGAGGATCGCCTGCGAGGTATCGCGGTCGGGATCGCCGGCGGTCACGAAGGTGATCAGACCGGCACGGCCCGCCCTCTTCAGCGCGGCGAAACGCGCTTCGATGCGGCTCATTTCACCCCTCCGATCGCGGCGGTGACGGTGGCCAGATCCTTGTCGCCACGGCCAGAGAGATTGATCACCATCAGATGATTCTTGGGCAGCTCGGCGGCTTTCTTCTTCGCATAGGCGATGGCGTGCGAGGATTCCAGGGCGGGGATGATGCCTTCCAGCCGGGTGGTGAACAGGAAGGCGTCCAGCGCCTCCTGATCGGTGGCGGAGACGTACTTCACCCGGCCCGTCTCATGCAGCCAGGCATGTTCCGGGCCGATACCGGGATAATCGAGGCCGGCCGAGATGGAATGGGCCTCGGCGATCTGGCCGTCCTGGTCCTGCAGCAGATAGGTGCGGTTGCCGTGCAGCACGCCCGGGCGCCCGCCGGTCAGCGAGGCGGCATGCTGGCCGGTCTCGAGCCCGTGGCCGGCCGCTTCGACGCCATAGATGTCGATGCCGGCATCGTCGAGGAAGGGATGGAACAGGCCCATGGCGTTCGAACCGCCGCCGATGCAGGCGACCAGGCTGTCGGGCAGACGGCCCTCGGCTTCCAGGATCTGGGTGCGGGTCTCTTCGCCGATCACCGCCTGAAAATCGCGCACCATGGCGGGATAGGGATGCGGACCGGCGACCGTGCCGATCATGTAGTAGGTGTCGTCGACATTGGCGACCCAGTCGCGCATGGCGTCGTTCATCGCGTCTTTCAGCGTCGAAGCGCCTGAGACCACCGGCACCACCTTGGCGCCCAGCAGCTTCATGCGCTCGACATTCGGCGCCTGGCGGGCGACGTCGGTGGCGCCCATGAAGATCACGCAATCCAGCCCGAACAGCGCGCAGACGGTCGCGGTCGCGACGCCATGCTGGCCGGCGCCGGTCTCGGCGATGATGCGCTTCTTGCCCATGCGCCTGGCCACCAGCGCCTGACCGATGCAGTTGTTCACCTTGTGCGCGCCGGTGTGATTGAGGTCTTCGCGCTTGAGGTAGATCTTGGCGCCGCCGAAGAACTCGGTCAGCCGCTTGGCATGATAGAGCGGGCTCGGCCGGCCGACGAAATGGGTCAGCTGATAGGCGAGCTCGCGGTGGAACTCGGGGTCCTTCTTGGCCTCTTCATAGGCCTCGCCGACCGACAGGATCAGCGGCATCAGGGTTTCGGAAACGTAGCGTCCGCCGAAAATGCCGAAATGGCCGTTCGCATCGGGGCCCGAACGCAGGGAATTGGGTAGGGATGTCATTCTCGTCCTTTGGCGGCGGCGATGAACGCCGCCATCTTGTCGTAGTCTTTCACGCCCGGAGCGCTTTCCACCCCGGAGGAGACATCGACCATCTTGGCGCCAGAGGCGGCGATGGCCTGCTCCACGGTTTCCGGCGTCAATCCGCCGGCCAGGAACCATGGGCTTTGCCATCGTGTGTCTTTGAGAAGGGCCCAGTCGAAGGCCACGCCATTGCCGCCCGGACGCTCAGCGCCCGCGGGGGCTTTGGCGTCGAACAGCAGGAAATCGGCGACGCCGTCATAGGCCTTGGCCGCCTCGATGTCGGCCGCCGACGAAATCGCCAGGGCCTTGATCACCGGCATGCCGAATTCGAAGCGCACCTGCTCGACGCGCTCGACGGTCTCGTTGCCGTGCAGCTGGAGGTAATCCAGCCGGATCTCGTTCATCGCCTGGTTCAGCAGAAAATCATCGGGGTCGACGAACAGGCCGACGCGGGCGACCTTGGCCGGGACGAATTCGAAGATCTCGGCGGCGCGGCCGAACGAAACGAAGCGCGGGCTCTTCTGGTAGAACACCGCGCCGACGAAGCTGGCGCCCAGATCGGCGGCATCCTCGGCATGGGCCGGATCGGTCAGGCCGCAGATCTTGACCTTGATGTTTTTGGCCATCACACGCTCTCCGTCAGACTGTCGAGAATGGCGCGCGCCGCCACGGCCGGATCGGCGGCGGCGGTGATCGGGCGGCCGATGACCAGATAATCGGCGCCGACCTTCAAAGCCTCGGCCGGGGTGAGGGTGCGCGCCTGATCGTCGGCGGCGGACCCCTTGGGGCGGATGCCCGGCACCATCAGCGCCATGTCCGAGCCGAGATGCTTCCTGAGCATCGCCACTTCATGCGGCGAACAGACCAGGCCGTCGACACCCGAGGCGCGGGCGAGGTCGGCCAGGCGCTTCACCTGATCGGCCACCGAACCGGCAATGCCCATCGGCGCCATGTCGCTCTCCGACAGGCTGGTGAGAATAGTGACGGCGAGAACCTTCGACTTGCCTTCGGCGGCGTCGACCGCGGCCTTCATCATGGCGGCGCCGCCGCCGGCATGGATGGTGAAGAAGGCGGGCGCAAGGCAGGAAATGCCGCGCACCGCGCCGGCCGCGGTGTTCGGGATGTCGTGGAACTTCAGGTCGATGAACAGCGGCAGGTCGGCGCCGTCCATCACGCGGCGCACGCCGTCGCAGCCATTGGCCGTGAAGAATTCGAGCCCGAGCTTGACGCCGCCGACCAGGCCGGAGACTTTGCCCACGAGGTTGCGCGCGGCACCGACATCGACGGTGTCGACGGCGCAGAAAATCGGATTCTTGCTCATGCTGCTGTCTTCTTCTCCGCACGGCGACGGCGCCAGGAGCGCCAGCCGGCAGCGAACCAGCCCAATGCCAGTCCGATCAGGAACGGCAGCAATATCGCGAGAAACAGCCAGATCTGCAATCCCTCGACGAAGGGCCAGAAGCTCAGATCGACCATTCCCCGGTTGGAAACGGCAAAATCGATCACGACCGCGGCCACGATCAAGGCGACGGTCAGTCTGAGGAAACGCATTTTGCTGCCTTACGAAGCGTTGTTCAGCCGCTCGCGCAATTGCTTGCCCGTCTTGAAGAAGGGCACGGCCTTTTCCGTCACGGCGACCTGTTCGCCGGTGCGCGGATTGCGGCCCTGGCGGGCCTCGCGCCGCTTGACCGAGAAGGCCCCGAAGCCACGCAGCTCGACCCGGTCGCCGCGCGCCAGCGCGACGGCGATCTCATCGAATATCGTGGTGACGATCCGCTCGACGTCCCGCTGATAGAGGTGGGGATTGGCTTCCGCCAGGCGGGCGATCAGCTCCGACTTGGTCATGGCGCTCTTTCAGCTCCTGTCGCGGTATTCCGCATTTAGGGTCCCGAGCCTGCCAAAACCAGGGCTAAACGTCAAGAAAACCAAAAGAAAATCGCCACGGCAGATATTCCACCGTGGCGATCTTCAAAGGCTGGGAAACCTGAACTTAGACCGAAGTCTTAGTTCTGGCTCTCCTTCTCTTCCTTGGCGCGGTTGAACGCCGCACCCAGGATGTCGCCCAACGACGCGCCGGAGTCGGACGAACCGTACTCGGCCATCGCCTGCTTCTCTTCGTCGAGCTCGCGCGCCTTGACCGACAGGGTCAGCTTGCGGGTCGCCTTGTCGAGAGCGGTGATCTTGGCGTCCACCTTCTCGCCGACCGCATAGCGGTCGGGGCGCTGCTCGGAGCGGTCACGCGACAGCTCGTTCTTGCGGATGAAGCCGGACATGCCGTCCACGGTGACTTCCAGGCCGTTCTCGGTCACGGAGGTCACGGT
>JAJPHO010000174.1 GCA_021325215.1 Alphaproteobacteria bacterium | reverse complement strand
GTTCTCGGCCGTCTCGCCAGCGTCATTTCGATGCGCCTGCGCGGCAAGCACCTGACCACTTACACCCCGCACATGGATTGCGGTGACAATGTCATCGTCATCAATGCCGAGAAGGTGAAGCTGACCGGCCGCAAGCTGACCGACAAGGTCTTCTACTGGCACACCGGTCACCCGGGCGGCATCAAGGGCCGTACCATGGGCGCCCTGCTGGGCGGCCGCTTCCCCGAGCGCGTCATCACCAAGGCGGTTGAGCGCATGATCACCCGCGGTCCGCTGGGCCGCGCCCAGATGCGCAATCTGCGCGTCTATGCCGGCACCGAGCATCCGCATGCCGCGCAGTCGCCGGAAGTGCTGGATGTTGCCGGCATGAACCCGAAGAACAAGAGGAGCGCGTAATTCCATGGCTGAAGATTTCAGCGCCCTGGCTAACCTGCAGACCGCTTCGGTCTCGGCCGCCGCTCCCGTCCGCGAGCCCAAGAAGGACTCGCAGGGCCGCTCCTATGCGACCGGCAAGCGCAAGAACGCCGTCGCCCGCGTCTGGGTCAAGCCCGGCAGCGGCAAGATCATCGTCAATGGCCGTGCCCTCGAAGTTTACTTCGCCCGCCCGGTTCTGCGCATGCTGATCAACCAGCCCTTCGAAGTTGCCAGCCGCATCGACCAGTTCGACGTGGTCGCCACCGTTGCCGGTGGTGGTCTGTCGGGCCAGGCGGGTGCCGTGCGTCACGGCATCTCGCGCGCTTTGACCTTCTTCGAGCCTGCCCTGCGCAGCCCGCTGAAGGCCGGCGGCTTCCTGACCCGCGACAGCCGCGTCGTCGAGCGTAAGAAGTACGGTAAGGCCAAGGCCCGCCGTTCCTTCCAGTTCTCGAAGCGCTAAGCGAACAGGCAGAACGAACGAAAGAGCCCGGAGAGAAATCTCCGGGCTTTTTTTGTGCACCGAGCCCGCGCGGCGTTTGAGCGGGCCGGAGCCGGAGGCGAAGGCCACGTATAGAGTCCTGGTGATGCGGGACTCTTACGAGAGGCCCGCATCACCAGGGGGCGGATCATGTCCGGCAATATCGTCAGAAGAGGAACGCCCAGCGGCACCGCTTTGCGGGTCGCCACCGTGCGCGCGGCGCACCGGCTGCTCGACGATCCGATCGTGTTCGACGATCCGCTGGCCCTGGCCATCCTCGGGCCGGAAGCCGAAGCGGCGATGCGGGCCGATCCCTTTGCTCATAACGACCAGATTTCCCGCGGCCTGCGCGCTTCGCTGATCGTGCGCAGCCGGGTCGCCGAAGACGAACTGGCCCGCGCGGTGGCGGACGGCGTGCGGCAATATGTCGTGCTGGGCGCCGGCCTCGACACCTTCGCCTATCGCAATCCGTTCCCCGAGTTGCGTGTTTTCGAGATCGACCATCCCTCGACCCAGGCCTGGAAGCGCGAGTGCCTGGCCAGGGCCGGCATCGCCGTGCCGGACGGCCTGACCTTCGCGTCGGTCGACTTCGAGGAAGGCGGCACGCTGGCCGACGGTCTCGCCGCCGCCGGCTTCGACCGCGCCGCGCCGACCTGCTTCTCCTGGCTGGGCGTGACCATGTATCTGCGCGAGGAGGCGGTCTACGACACGCTGCGCTGGATCGCCAGCTTGCCGGCCGGCAGCTCGGTCACGTTCGATTTCCGCGTGCCGCTCGATCAGTTGAATCCGGTCGAACGGGCGGTCACCGAGATGATCATGCAGCGCGTCGCCGAGGCGGGAGAGCCGTGGATTTCGGCCTTCGACCCGGAAACCTTGAAGAACCGTCTGATTGAGGCCGGTTTCTCCCGCGCCGAGGCGCTGCTGCCGGAGATGCTGAACAAGCGCTATCTGTTCCAGCGCAAAGACGGGCTGTCGACGCGCGCCCGGCTCATGACCGCCTGGCGCTGAGCATCACGGGTCGATCCTCGCCTTATCCTCGGCAAAGGTGATCGGCCCGGCATAGGATTTGCGGATCGAGGCCTCGACATCGGCGCGGTTGCCGTCGGTGGCGGGCGACAGATGGGCCAGCAGCACTTTGCCGGCGCCGGTGTCCTTGGCGATACGTCCGATGTCCGTGGGCGCCGTGTGCAGCGTATAGAGGATCGGCGGCGCGGCCGGCGGATCGAGTACCACCGTGTTGAACACCAGCAGGTTCGTGCCTTTGGCGATCGTTTCCAGATCCGGCCAGCCATTGGAATCGATGTCGCCGGTGAAGGTGACGCTGTGGCCGCGATAGTCGATGCGGTAGATCACCGCCGGCGCGTCGCGGTGATGGCCGGGGATGGCGTGGATCTCGAGGCCGTTCTCGGACAGGATCGATTCGGGCTTGGCGCCCTTGACCGGCGTGGCGGCCAGGTCCTTCACCGAGAAATCGATATGGCCGGAGAAGTCGGTCAGATAGCTGAACGCGCCCTGTTTGCCGAACAGCAAGTCGATCAGGCGGCTGGTGGACGGGAAATAGGCGGCGTCGGAACCGGCGGCGTGTCCCCGCGGTCCGAACACCCGAAATGTGATGTCCGAGCGCACCGCGACGGCGCGCGCTTTGACCAGCCCGGGCAATTCTCCGGCGTGATCGGCGTGCAGATGGGTCAGCAGGATGGTGTCGACGGCGCCGAACGGCAGGCCGGTCTCGCCGAGGCGGGCGAAAGAGCCGGGGCCGGCATCCACCAGGATGCGCGGCGTGCCGTCGAGCAGCACCAGAAAGGAGGAGGAGGCGCGTCCGACCGCGCCGGGGCCGCCGGAACCGAGCACGACGACCGACAGATCGTCGGCGGCGAAGGCCGGTACGGCGCAAAGGATGAGCAGCGCGGCCAGAAGGCCTTTAGCGCGCGTGCAGATAGATCGGCTTGCCGACATGAGCCGGCGGGGAGTTGGGATAGACGAAGCCGCGCAGGTTGTAGATCGTATTGCCGACATCGGCGAGGCCCGCATACCAGACGCGGACCTGGCTCCAGTCATTGTTCTGCGAGACGTCGACGACACGGACCGAGCGTTCGACATGACCTTTATGCCCCCCGATGCGCGACCAGTTGGCATGGTCGATCAGGACGGTACGGTCGTCAACCTGGTTCTGAACCAGGGCGACATGGCCGAAAGGCAGATGATGGCTCTTGGAGAACACCATGACGGCGCCGCTTTGGGGCCGGTGGCCGCGGGCGTAGGTGCCGCTGGCGGCGTCCCACCATTCATAGGCGTTTCCGCGCAGGGAAACGGCCGAGACCTTCTTCACGAACTGGACGCAATTGACCATTTCCGCCCGGGCGAAGTCCGGGGCGCCGAGAAACATCCCGGCGGCTGCGGTGGCGATCAGGAAGCCCCGGATTAGGGCGTTTTTGGTCGTCATCATGGGGGGAAGCCTAATCGGCTTTTCCGATGATGACGATGAAAAAAACAAATTATCCCCAAAAAATATGCGGCACTGTGGATAAGTCGGGGATTTTCCACAGCAGGATTTCATGTGCCCCTCAAGCGCCGGGCGCCGGCCTCCGGCCGGCTGGGCTACCGCGCAAAGCTATGTCTCCTGCGCGACTGCGGCCGGCGGAAGCGCGCGGCCGCAGTCGCGTCCGGGACAGGTTAATTGCTGGTGCTGAGGTGAAAGACCGGCTTGCTATCCTGCTTGTAGACGACACCGGCCTTCATCACGAACGAGACCTTGCCCATCAGCTCGATATCGTCGAGCGGATTGCCCGGCACCGCCACCACGTCGGCATATTTGCCGGCCGAGACATCGCCCAGCTCCTTGTCCTTGCGCAGCAGCTTGGCGGCGTTGACGGTCGCGGTGCGGATGGCGTCGATCGGCTGCATGCCGGCTTTGACCAGCAGCGGGAAGTCCTTCCAATTATCGCCATGCGGATAGACGCCGGCATCGGTGCCATAGGCGATCTTGACGCCGGCCTTGATGGCGTTGCCCAGGGTCTGGAAGATGTGCGGGCCGACTTCGAGCGCCTTGGCCGCGACCTGCGGCGGCAGCTTGCCCGGGGTCTTGGCGATCTCGGCGACATATTGGCCGGTATAGACGGTCGGCACGTACCAGGTGCCGTGTTCCTTCATCAGCTTGATGTCGGCATCGTCCATATAGGTGCCGTGCTCGATGCTGTCGACGCCGCCGACGATGGCGCGGCGGATGCCTTCGGCGCTATGGGCGTGCACGCCGACCACGAAGCCGTAATCCTTGGCGGCGGTGACCACCGCGCGGATTTCGTCTTCGGTCATCTCGACATGATCGGCATTGTCGCCCAGATCGAGCACGCCGCCGGTCGACATGATCTTGATGACGTTGACGCCCTGCTTGAAGTGCTCGCGCACCGCCGCCCAGGCCTGGTCGGGGCCGTTGATGATCGAGGCATCCTCGCCGGGGCGGTCCTGCAGGTCATAGCGCAGCCCGGTGCTCGGATCGGCATGACCGCCGGTGGTGCCGATGGCCGGGCCGGCAGTGTAGATGCGCGGACCGGTCACCCAGCCGCCATTGATCGAATCGCGCAGCGCGACGGTCTCGTAATTGGTGTCGCCCAGATTACGGATGGTGGTGAAGCCGGCCAGCAGGGTGCGCTGGGCGAACACCGTCGACCGCAGGGTCCAGGTCGCCTCGTGCTTGGTCAGCCGGTCCATATAGACGGTCGGCGAGATCTGGCCGCTGATATGGGTATGGGCGTCGATCAGGCCCGGCATGCAGGTCTGGCCGGCCAGCTCGACCAATGTCGCGCCATCCTGCGAGATGAAGTCGGGAACCAGCTTCTGTACCCGCTCGCCCTCGATGACCACGCTGGTCTTACCCAGTAGCTTGCCGGACACAGTGTCGATCAGGGCAGGGCAGTGGAGAATAGTGACGTTAGGTGCCGCTGTATCCGCATGGGCGATACTGTTGCCGGAAAGGTACAGAATTGCGGCGAGCCCCGCGCTTACTACCGATAGACGAGACAAGGACAACCTGCTTGTCATAACGCTTTCTCCCTCTCTGTATTCGCGTCGAATCCCTGTGTGAGACGCCTCTTGCCACAGTAAACCAAGCGGCGAGGGGCGGCAGCTCTTTTCCCCGTTCATTAAGCCAAGGGATAGGATGGCTCTGCGGCGCCGGTGAAAATTGCTCTTCGATTTCGCAGATATTTGCTGGCGAGTATTTGTGTCTTGCTGTGGGCGTTGCAATAAAACCATTGCAATCGCAAGAAATGCCGTGCCAGATTTTTCCCAACCAAAAGCACATAATATTGGGGAAGCGATATGAAGAAATTCCTGGCAGGCACCGCCTTGTGCCTCAGCCTGGCCGCGCATGCGGCCTCCGCTCAAGAATTCTCGTCCCTGGTCGTCTTCGGCGACAGCCTGTCCGATACCGGCAATATCGCCAAGATCGTTCCCGCCTCGGTGCTGGCGACGATCCCGCCCGGCACCGCCGGCGTGCCCGTGCCGCCTTATTACAATTACCGCTTCAGCAACGGCCCGATCTATGCGGATACGCTGGGCGCCAAGCTGGGCATCACCAGCTCGACCCTCGATTTCGCCGTCGGCGGCGCCTATAGCGGCAAGCTGAACGAGACCCTCGGCGCCGTACCGGTTTCCGGGGGCAATCTGTCGCCGCTGCTCAACAGCCTCCCGGTCGACACCAGCGTGCAGGGCCAGGTCGGTTCCTATCTCACCAGCGGCGCGCCGGTCAGCAGCAAGGGCCTCTATGTGGTTTGGGGCGGCGCCAACGACTATTTCGCCATGGCGACGGCCATCGGCGCGCAACCCAATCTCAGCACCAGCCAGATCCAGGGCATCGTCGCCCAGCAGGTGACGACGACCGTCACCAACCTGACCACCGACGTCGCCGCCCTGGCCAAAGCCGGCGCCCGCAGCTTCGTGGTGCCGACCCTGCCCAATCTCGGGGGCACGCCCAGCCTCAACGGTTCCGCCTCGACCGCCCAGCTCGGTTCGCTGGTGACCTTCGCGCACAACACCGCGCTGGCCAATGCCATGGGCTCGCTGGGCCAGCAGCTGCACGTCAATGTCTATCTGATCGACTCGGCCGGACTGTTTTCCGACATCCAGGCCAATCCGAGCAAATATGGCGTCACCAACGTCACCCAGGCCTGCCTGACCTCGGCCGGCGTCTGTTCCGATCCCAGCAGCCATTTGTTCTGGGACTCGGTGCACCCGACCACCGGCATCTCGCAGCTGTTCGCCCAGGCGGTGACCTCGACGGTCGAGGCGCCGCTGGTGATCGGCGCCCAGGGCCAGATGGCCGACATCGCCACCCAGCAGATCTTCGACGGGATCTCCAGCCGCGTAAACGCGCTGTGGATGGGCGCCGGCGGCCTGACGCTGAGCGGTCCCAACGGCGCGGTCTCGCATGCCGACCTGAACAGCCCGGTGTCCTATTACGTCAGCGGCAGCTTCGGCGAGGGTAACCGCAGCGACCGCGACACCGAGACCGGCTTCAACTACACCCATGGGTCGGTCCAGGCCGGCGCCGACGTGCGCGCCGGCGACCGCGTCGCGATCGGTCTGCAGGCCGGCTTCGGCACCACCGGCACCACCCTCAAGGACGGCATGGGCGACGACGACCTCCGCACCTATTCGCTGGCGGTCTACGGCGCCCTGTTCGGCGACAATTGGTACGGTTCGCTGTCGGGTTTCTACGCCTATCAGGATTATGACAAGCTGAACCGCAACACTTACGTCGCCGGCCAGGTGGCGCAGGGCTCGACCAACGGCACCGATCTCGGCGTCAAGCTCGAGGGCGGCTACATGTTCCATGAGGGCGACCTGACCTACGGTCCGACCGCCGAACTGCGCTATGCCCGCATCGACATCAACGCCTATACCGAAACCGGCGCCGTCGCGCTCAATCAGGAAGTCGACGACCAGGGCTTCAATTCGGTGGTCAGCCAGATCGGCGTGCAGGTCTCGAAGGCCTTCGAAACCGGCGGCATCACCTGGCGTCCGACCCTGCGGGCCAATTGGGACCATCAATTCGCGCCCAACAGCCGCGACGTCTATAGCCGCCTGGCCAGCCTGCCGCAGGCGACCATCGACACCTCGCTGCCGCGCAACGGCCAGAACTGGGCGCGGATCGGCGGCGGCATCAATGTCCAGGCCACCCGCCAGATCTCGGTGGTGGCCGACGTCGATGGCACCGCGGGCCGTGCGGACGGCGAGGATGTCAGCGGCATGGTCCGCGTGCTCTGGCAGTTCTGAACTGAACCTGATCGGTCGGGCTCCCTAGGCCCGGCCGCGGCGAGCCGATCCGTGCTTCGGGGGGGAGATCGGATCGGCTCCCATTCCCACCAATCTGATTCTTGCAAGGAACCGATATCGGTCCGATATCCTTATTTCCTGTCGTGGTCTGGAAGGGGATTTCGGATGTTCGATGCGGAACCTTTGGGACAGGGGTGGCTGCAAGTCGGTGAGCTGGCGCTCGCCTTCCTGCTATCCGCGCTGATCGGGCTTGAGCGGGAGATCCGTCAGAAAAGCGCCGGTTTGCGCACCTACACGCTGGTCGGGTTCGGCTCCGCCCTGATCCTGCTGGTGTCGAAATACGGCTTTTCCAACGTCGTCATGCCCAACCAGGTGGTGCTCGATCCGTCGCGTGTCGCGGCACAAATCGTCTCGGGCATCGGCTTCATCGGCGGCGGCGTGATCTTCGTGCGCAAGGATGTGGTGCGCGGCCTGACCACGGCGGCGACCGTCTGGCTCGTGGCGGCGGTCGGCATGGCCTGCGGCGCCGGTTTGCCGGTGCTGGCGCTGGTGGTGTTCGCCGGCCACTTCATCGTCGTGATGATATTCCCCTATCTCGAACGCAGATTGCCGCAGTCGCGCTGGGCGCCGTCGCGGCTGCAAGTGTCCTATCAGGACGGGAAGGGGATCTTGCGCGAGGTGCTGGTCGCCTGCGCCGATCAGGGATTCTCGGTGATGCGGACGCAGATCGAGCAGGGCGGGGATGTAGGCATCGTCACCCTGATCCTGGAAATTCGAGGATTAAGGCCGGTGGTCAAGCTTGCTGCGCGGCTGAGTGAGATTTCCGGCTGCGCGGCTGAGTGAGATTTCCGGGGTGACGTCGGTGAACACTCATGACGCCAATCTGGCGTCGGAATAGTTTTTCACCACAGAGGTCGCAGAGGAGAACTCCTTCTATTTCTTAGGCTTCGGCCGCAGATAGGGCGCCAGATAACGCCCGGTATGGCTGGCTTCGGTGGCCGCGACTTTCTCCGGCGTGCCTTCGGCGACGATGCGGCCGCCGCCGGTGCCGCCGTCGGGGCCGAGGTCGATGATCCAGTCGGCGGTCTTGATCACTTCGAGATTATGCTCGATCACCAGCACCGTGTTGCCGGCGTCGACCAGGGCATGCAGCACTTCCAGCAGCTTCTTCACATCCTCGAAATGCAGGCCGGTGGTCGGCTCGTCGAGAATGTAGAGCGTGCCGCCGGTGGCGCGGCGGGCCAGTTCCTTGGCCAGCTTGACGCGCTGCGCTTCGCCTCCCGACAAGGTGGTGGCCTGCTGGCCGAGATGGATGTAGCCCAGACCGACCCGTTTCAGCGTTTCCATCTTGTCGCGGATGGCCGGAACCGCCTTGAAGAAATCGGCAGCCTCTTCGCACGTCATGTCGAGAACATCGGCGATGCTCTTGTCCTTGAACGTGATTTCCAACGTTTCGCGATTGTAACGTTTGCCTTTGCAGACGTCGCATTGGACATAGACGTCGGGCAGGAAATGCATCTCGATCTTGATGACGCCGTCGCCCTGGCAGGCCTCGCAGCGGCCGCCCTTGACGTTGAAGCTGAAGCGGCCGGCCTTGTAGCCGCGCGCCTTGGCTTCCGGCAGGTTGGTGAACCAGTCACGGATCGGACCGAAGGCGCCGGTATAGGTGGCCGGGTTCGAGCGCGGCGTGCGGCCGATCGGCGATTGGTCGATGTCGACGATCTTGTCGATATGTTCGATGCCGTCGATCCGCTCATGCGGGGCCGCATGTTCGCGCGCCCCCGTCAGCTTGCGCACCAGGGCCTTGTAGAGCGTCTCGACCACCAGGGTCGATTTGCCGCCGCCCGACACGCCGGTCACCGCCAGGAAGCGGCCGAGCGGGAAGGAGACGGTGACGTCCTTGAGATTGTTGCCATGCGCCTTGACGACGGTCAGTTCCTTGCCGTTGCCCTTGCGGCGTATCTCAGGCACCGCGATGGCGCGCTGGCCGCTGAGATATTGGCCGGTGACGCTGTTGGGGTTCGCCATGACTTCGGCCGGCGTGCCCTGGGCGATGATCTCGCCGCCATGGATGCCGGCGCCCGGGCCCATATCGACCAGGAAGTCGGCGATGCGGATGGCGTCCTCGTCATGCTCGACGACGATGACGGTGTTGCCGAGGTCGCGCAGGCGCTTGAGGGTTTCCAGCAGCCGGTCATTGTCGCGCTGATGCAGGCCGATCGAGGGCTCGTCGAGCACATACATCACGCCGGTCAGGCCCGAGCCGATCTGCGAGGCGAGGCGGATACGCTGGGATTCGCCGCCCGACAAGGTGCCGGAATTGCGCGACAGGGTCAGGTAATCGAGGCCGACATTGACCAGGAAACCCAGGCGGTCGTTGATTTCGCGTAAGATTCGCCGGGCGATCTCGCGGTCCTTCTCGCGCAGATGGTTCTCCAGATCGGCGAACCAGTCGCGCGCCGACGAGATCGACATCTCGGTCAGCTGCGAAATGTCGTGCTTGTGGATCTTGACCGCCAGCGCCTCGGGCTTGAGGCGGGCGCCATGGCAGGCCTCGCACGGAGCGGTGATCTGGAAGCGCGACAATTCCTCGCGCACCCAATTGCTGTCGGTCTCGCGGAAACGGCGCTCCAGATTGGGCAGCACGCCCTCGAAGGGGCGCTCGCTCTGAAAGCTGCGGCCCTTGTCCTGATAGCGCATGGTGATGACTTCATCGCCGGTGCCGAACAGGATCGCCTTGCGCGCCTGTTCCGGCAGGTCGCCGAACGGCGTATCGAGCGAGAAGCCGTAATGGCTGGCCAGGCCCTGGAAGGTCTGCAGCACATAGACCGACGGCACCGAGTTCCACGGCACCACCGCACCGTCGCGCAAACTCTTGCGGTCGTCCGGAACCACCAGATCGTCGGCGAACAGCATGGTGACGCCCAGGCCGTCGCAATGCGGGCAGGCGCCGAACGGATTATTGAACGAGAACAGCCGGGGTTCGATCTCGTCGATCGTGAAGCCGGAGACCGGGCAGGCGAACTTGGCCGAGAACAGAATCTGCTCGCCCCCATCGACCATCTCGCCGATCGCCAGGCCTTCGCCCAGGTCGAGCGCGGTTTCGAAACTGTCGGCCAGGCGCTGGGCGATGCCGTCCTTCACCACGATGCGGTCGACGACCACCTCGATGTCGTGCTTCAGCTTCTTGTTGAGGGCCGGCACCTCGTCGATGGCATAGACGGTGCCGTCGACCTTGACGCGCTGGAAGCCCTTGCGCTGCAGCTCGTACAATTCCTTGCGGTATTCGCCCTTGCGGCCGCGCACCATCGGCGCCAGCAGCAGCATCTTGGTGCCCTCGGGCAGGGCCAGCACCTTGTCGACCATCTGCGAGACGGTCTGGCTTTCGATCGGCAGACCCGTGGCGGGCGAATGCGGCACGCCGATGCGGGCGAACAGCAGGCGCAGATAATCGTAGATCTCGGTGACCGTGCCGACGGTGGAACGCGGATTCTTCGAGGTGGTTTTCTGCTCGATGGAGATCGCCGGCGACAGGCCTTCGATCAGGTCGACATCGGGCTTGCCCATCAGCTCGAGGAACTGGCGCGCATAGGCCGACAGGCTCTCGACATAGCGGCGCTGGCCTTCGGCATAGATGGTGTCGAAGGCGAGGGACGACTTGCCCGACCCCGACAGGCCGGTGATCACCACGAGCTGGTCGCGGGGAATGTCGATGTCGACGTTCTTGAGATTATGCTGGCGTGCGCCGCGGACACGTAAGTACGACGTCATTCGATCCCACAGGTCTGAGGATGGGCATGAGCTTGACCAACAAATATGTTCTCGTTATGTTCATGTCAAGAACAGTTGGCCAAGAGGCTGTTTTGTCGCTATGAGATAGCGCAGTTCGAATTTTTTACAAGCACTGGAGCAAGTCATGGCGGGGAGCGTCAACAAGGTCATTCTCATCGGCAATCTGGGCCGCGACCCGGAAGTCCGCCATGCCCAGGACGGTACGAAGATCGTCAACCTGAACCTGGCCACCTCCGAAAGCTGGAAGGACCGCAATTCGGGCGACCGCAAGGAGAAGACCGAGTGGCACCGCGTGGTGATCTTCAATGACCGCATCGCCGATGTGGCCGAACGCTATCTGAAGAAGGGCAGCAAGGTCTATGTCGAGGGCGCCCTGCAGACCCGCAAATGGACCGACCAGTCGGGTGTCGAGAAGTACAGCACCGAGATCGTGATCAGCCGCTTCAAGGGCGAGCTGACCCTGCTGGACGGCCGCGAAGGCGGCGGTGCCGGCGGTTACGATGCCGGCCCGATGGGCGAGAGCGACTATGGCAGCGCCCCGTCGGCGCCGCGCGCCCCGGCCCGCGCTCCGGCGGGCGGTGGCGGCGGCTGGGAGCCGCCGGCGGATCTCGACGACGAGATCCCGTTCTAAATCCCACCTTTGTTTTGTTGGTAAACGAGCGGCCTATGTCATCGATATAGGCCGCTTTTCTATTGCTCCTTACGCGCCTGGCCGGCCTCATCCGAGATAGCCTGACACGCCGTCCCACAGCAGTTTCAGCGCGGTGATGACCAGCAATCCATAGCAGGCGCGGTAGATCTGGCGCTGATCGAGCGAGCCGTGCAGCCGCCAGCCCAACCAGACCCCGGCGGGAATCGCCGGCAGACAGATCGCCATCAGGAACCAGACATCGGTCGTCGGCCTTGCCAGCAGCAGCCAGGGCGCGGCTTTGAGCGCGTTGCCGACGGTGAAGAACAAGCTGGTCGTCCCCGCATAGATCTCCTTGCTGAGCCCCAGGGGCAGAAGATACATCGCCAGCGGCGGCCCGCCGGAATGCGCCACCATCGTGGTGATTCCCGAGGCGAGGCCGGCGGCGATCGCCTTTGGGCCCGACCGCGGTTTGACCGTTACCTGCGCGCCCTTGGAGAGCCATAACCCGACAAAGGTCAGCGTCACCAGCGCCATCACGATCGCTATGGCGCGGTGATCAAGCAAGCGAAACAGCAGATAGCCGAGCCCGATGCCGACGACCAGTCCGGGCACGAGCAGCGCAAGGTCCGGCTTGGACCAGGTGGACGGTTTCCAATAGCGCAGGGCGGTCAGATCCATCGCGATGAACAGCGGCGCCAGCAGGCCGCCGGCGGTGACCGGGTCCATCACCATCGACAAAAGCGGAATCCCCACAATGGCGAACCCGCCACCGAACGCTCCCTTCATGAAAGCGATCAGGAAGACGCCGGCAAAGGAGACCACGATAGTGGCGATGGACAAGTCCATTACAAATTTCCGATGTAACCGGTTACTCGAGCTGAATCTGCCGGAACTGCCGCCGGCCCGGTAAATTTTTCGTTATGCGTTAATCACCATGCAGCCATGACGCGGTTGATTGAACTGGCCGGTTCAGTAGATAAGCGCCTCTCATTTCTTCAGGGGCCACCGCCATGCGATTCACCATCTCGACCAAAGTCGCGCTGCTAGCGCTTGTTAACGCTATCATCGTCGCCGCGACCGTGGCGACCGCCGGCGTCGTCATCGCGGAGCGCGAATCGCTGAAGAATGCGAGCCGCGCAATCGAGCGCAACATGAAGATCGCCTGGCACGAAGTGGACCCCACTGGCGAAGGCATCCGCCTGATCGACGACAAGCTGATGACCGGCGGCACGCGCCTCGACGCCAATTTCATGCTGGTCGACAAGATCGTCGAGCTGGGCGGCGGCACCGCCACCATCTTCAATGGCGACACCCGCGTCGCCACCAATGTGAAGAAGGAGGATGGCGGCCGCGCCGTCGGCACCAAGCTGGCCAGGAACGCCGCCTATGAGGCGGTCTTCACCCAGAAGAAGCCGTTCCGCGGCGTGCTGGATATTCTCGGCCGCTCTTACGTTACCGCCTATGACCCCATCATCGCGGCCGACGGCAAGGTGATCGGCATCGTCTATGTCGGCATTCCGATGGAGACCTTCGATGCCGGCGTCGCCGACGCGCGCAACTGGGCCATCGCCGCTGCCGTGATGTGCGGCCTGCTGGGCTTCCTGATCGCGCTGCTGCTGTCCAGCCGCATCGTCGGCCGTCCGCTCGCCCGCGTGCTGGAGGATATGACCGGCATCGCCCGCGGCGAGCTCGGCATCCGGGTGCGCATGCAGAAGCGCCGCGACGACATCGGCGACATGGCGCGCGCCGTCCAGGTCTTCAAAGACAATGCCCTGCGCATCGAGGAGCTGAACCGCCAGACTGCCGAAGCCGAGGCCCAGGCCCGCGAGGAACGCAGCAAGACCCTGCAGCAGATGGCCGACGCCTTCGAAGCCCAGGTGCTGAACGTTGTGCGCGTGGTCGGCGATTCGGTCGAGGAACTGCAGAAGACCTCGCATTCGATGACCTCGCTGACCGATGACGCCGCGACCGAGGCGCAGAGCGTTGCCGCCGCGGCCCAGCAGGCTTCCGGCAATGTGCAGTCGGTGGCCGGCGCCGCCGAGCAGCTGGCCAGCTCGATCGGCGAGATCTCGCGCCGGGTTCTCGAGGCCGAGCAGGTCACCGAACGCGCCTCGAGCGAGGCGGAGCGGGCCGATGCCATGGTGCAGTCGCTGGCCGAAGCGACCGGCCGCATCGACGAGGTGGTCAAGCTGATCGGCGGCGTCGCCGGCCAGACCAACCTGCTGGCGCTGAACGCCACCATCGAGGCCGCCCGCGCCGGCGAGGCCGGCAAGGGCTTTGCCGTGGTGGCTGGCGAGGTCAAGAATCTGGCCGCCCAGACCGCCCGCGCCACCGACGAGATCGCGTCGCTGATCGCCTCGGTGCAGGAAGAGAGCCGCCGTTCGATCCAGGCCATCCGCGGCATCATCGGCGTGATGGGCGAGGTCAGGGCGATCTCGACCGTGATCGCCAGCGCCGTCGAGCAGCAGGGCGCGGCGACCCAGGAAATCGCCCGCAATGTCGAGCAGGCCGCCCAGGGCACCGCGGCCGTGTCGGCCAACATCGTCTCGGTCACCCGCGCTGCGGCGGATGCCGGCGGCGGCGCCCGTCAGGTCTCCAGCTCGGCAGAGGGCCTGGCACGCCGCTCCGCCGAACTGAAAAGCGCTGTCGGTGAGTTCCTCGATACGGTGCGCGCCGCCTGACGACCTTGGCGCCGGCCTCCCGCCATGGTTCTATGGGATGGGATCAGGGGGGAGGCCGTTTTGGAGGAATCGTTTCACCTGCCGCTGCGCAAAGTGGCGGCGGTCGGCATCGGCAATGCCCTGGAATTCTATGATTTCCTGACCTATTCCTTCTTCGCTGTCCAGATCGGCCATAGTTTCTTTCCCGAGCGCCATGGGCTGCTGTATTCCCTGGCGGTGTTCGGCGTCGGGTTCCTGACCCGGCCGCTGGGTGGGCTGGTGCTGGGCATGATGGGCGACCGGGTCGGCCGCCGCCCGGCCATGGTGCTGTCCTTCTCGCTGATCGGCGTGGCGCTGCTCGGCATCGCGTTGACGCCGTCCTATGCGCAGATCGGCACCGCGGCGCCGGTCCTGCTGGTGATTTTCCGCCTGTTGCAAGGCTTTGCGCTGGGCGGCGAGGTCGGCGCCTCGACAGCTTTTCTGGTCGAGGCGGCTCCGCCGGGCCGGCGCGGGCTCTATGTCTCGATCCAGTACATGACCCAGGATTTCGCCGTGCTGGTGGCCGGCATCGTCGGCTTCGTCCTGTCCGAGACGCTGACGCCGGACCAACTGGATTCCTGGGGCTGGCGCGCGGCGTTCCTGCTCGGGACCGCGGTGATCCCGATGGGCTTCTATCTGCGCCGGTCCTTGCCGGAGACCCTGCCGGAGGTGGAGCCGGTCCGCCGAACGCGCATCCCGGTGCGCTTCGTACTGCTGGCCCTGCTGATGACCATGGCCACTTCGACCTACATCTTCGGCATCGACTACATCACGACCTATGTGCAGGACAGCCTGAAGATGAGTTCGGGCGCCGCTTTCGCCGCCACCGTGCTGGTCGGGCTGTGCGCGACGATCGGCGATCCGGTCAGCGGCATGCTGTGCGACCGCTTCGGGCGCAAGCCGGTCATGCTGACCGCGGCGGCGGTGATCCTGCTGGTGGTCACGCCGTCCTTCCTGGCCATGACACGGTTCGGCGGGATCGCCGTGGTGCTGACCGCCACCGCGCTGCTGGCCAGCTTGCAGTCCCTGCTGGTCGTGCCGGCCTTGACGACGATCGCCGAGACTCTGCCGAAGACCATCCGCGCCGGCACCATCGGCGTCGTCTATGCCGTCTCGACCTCGATCTTCGGCGGTTCGGCCCAGGTGGTGGTGAAGACGCTGATCGACTGGACCGGCAATCAGCTGGCGCCGGCCTGGTATATCTGCGGGATTGTCGCGCTGGGCGGATTGGCCATGCTGGCCGTCCGCGAGTCCGCTCCGGTCAGGACGGTTTGAGCGGCTTGTGCGCCGCCAGCAGCCGGCGCTCCGTCTCCGCCCAGTCGGGGGCGGATTTCAACCGTCCGATCTCGTCCCAGATGCGCTGAACATAGCCGGGCGAGGGTTCGGGGAAAGCCTTGCGGAAGGCCAGATAGCTGGGCGCCGCGACGAAAGGCGCCGGCAAGATCTCGATCCTCTCGCGAAACGAGGAATCCGCGGCGATCAGTTCCTCCGTCACGTTCTTGCGCCCGACCGCGATGTCGGCGCGCCCGGCCACCAGCATGGTCAGCATCTGTTCTTCGCTGAGGCTGGTATTGGCATTGCCGACGTCGAGGCGGCGCATCTTGTCGGCCACCAGCAGGGACGGTGCGTTATAGATCACCGGCTTGCGCAGATAGAGAAACCGCTCGCCATCCCAGTCCGCCCGGGCGCCCTTGAGACGGGCCGCGACATAGAGCAGACCGCCCAGCGCCTTGGTGTCGTCGAGCTGCTCGCCGAGCATCGGAAACCGCATGAAGGAGAGGAAGCTCTCCGCGGCGGCCATGCCGACCGCGCCGTCATAATCGCCATGCCGTAATCCTTCGACACAGCGCCGCCAGGGCAGGGGAACAAACACCGCCCGGTCGCCCAGGCTCTGCACCGCAAGGCGGACGAGATACTGCCCGGGGGCCTCGATCAGCGTCGAGGCGATCGGCAGGAATTCCCGTTCGGTCATGCAGAACCTTATGTCGCGTCCCGGAGCCGGGGCGGACAGGAGAGCGACGAACAGCGCCACGGCGAACAGACAGATCCTCGACACGCACCCCTCCGGCCAGCATCGGATCACCTGGTCATACTCTGCCATCAAGGGTGCTGCGCGGGATAGAGCCCTATCAACTTGCGCGTCACCCCGTTGGTCCAGCCGAACCCGTCCTGCAGCGGATATTCGCCGCCGCCGCCCGGCCGGTCCGACACCACGTCATATTTCTCGAACAGCTTGCCGGTCTCGGCATAGACCTTGGACACCTCCGCCAGCCAGCGCCTGGCGATGTCGGCGGCCAGCTCGTCCTGGCCATAGCGGCGCAGTCCGTCCACGGCGATCCATTGCAGCGGCGCCCAGCCGTTCGGCGAATCCCATTGCTCGCCGGTGGTTACCGGCGTGGTCACCAACCCGCCCGGCCGCAGCAGGTTCCGCCGTACCGCGCGCGCCACATCGTCTGCCTGCAGGCCGCTGGCCGCCTGGACGAACAGGGGATAGAGCGCCGCAGCCGACAAGCCGGGAATCTGCCGGTGTTCGGTCCAGCGGTAATCGACGTACCAGCCGTCCTTGTCCGACCAGAACAGGTGGTTGATCGCCTCTTGCCGGCGCTTGGCCCGCGCGGTGAAATCGGCGGCGCAGGCGGTGTCGCCGGTGCGCGAGCAGGCGTCGGAGATGGCCTTTTCCAGGCCGAACATCAGGCTGTTGAGGTCGACCGGCAGGATTTCCGTGGTAACGATGGTCGATTTGGTCTTGCCGTCGCCGAACCAGCGCGAGCTGAAATCCCAGCCGCTTTCGGCGCCGGCGCGGATGTCGCGATAGACTTTGGCCGGCTCGCGGCCCGAGCTTTTCGCCAGCAGCCAGTCGCGGCGATAGGCCTCGTCGCGCGGTGTGTCACGATCGTCGTAATAGCGGTTCAGCAGCAGCCCATTCTCCAGTGCCACCACGCGCCGCCGCGCTTCGCCCGGGCGCAGCCCTTCGGCGCCATCCATCCAATAGGCATATTCGGCCTTCAATTGCGGCAGATAGCGGCCCGGTTCATCGGCAGCCAGCAATTCGACCATCTGGTAGAAGAAAGGCGGCTGCGAGCGACCCAGATAATAGCTGCGGTTGCCGTTCGGGATGTGGCCGTAAGTATCTATGATATAAGCGAAATCATCCAGCATCCCGCGCGCCAGGTCGCGCCTTCCGCTCTCCACCAGGCCGAGCATGGTGAAGTAGGAATCCCAGTAATAGATTTCGACGAACTGGCCGCCGGGCACGATGTAGGGATGGGGCAGGGGCAGCAGGCTGGAATGGTCCGGCACCTGGTCGGCGTGGCGAGTCAGCACGTCCCATAGCGCATCGATATGCTGGGCCAGCGGCAATCCCTGCTGGATCGCGGGCTCGGATACGGCAGGCGCCGGGGTGAAATGGCTTTCGACGAAAGCGCGCAGAGCCTCGGGCGTCGAAGGCTTCTGCTGGCGGTAGAGCGTCACTATATCGGCAGGCGCTTCCTTCGGGATGCCGGTCGTCATCAGGCGGTTGCCCTCCAGCGCGCCGCTTTCGGCTGCAGCGGAAAACAGCTCGCCATAAAGCACCTCCGGCGGCTCGGGCGGCGCGGCAGCGATCGGGAGCACAACGAGATACATCAGTAAAGCTGCGATACGTCCTGTCACTGGCTCACGTCTCGTAATAGTATTGCGGGGTTATTATTAGGCATAATCTCGATCGCTCGTCACGGACAACGGAGTACGGGATGAAATTCACTATTTCGACCAAATCCGCGCTGTTGGCCCTGCTTAACGCCACCCTGGTGGCGGTTACCGTCTCGGCCGCGGCTATCACCATCGCCGACGACGAAGCGATGAAATCCGCCAACCGCGCCATCGACCGCAACATGCGAATCGCCTGGCATGAGGTCAAGCTCAAGGGCGATGGCTTCAAGATCGCCGACGGCAAGCTGATGGCCGGCAACGCCGTGCTGGACGGCGATTTCGCCATCGTCGACCAGGTGGTCGAGCTGGGGGGCGGCACCGCCACGATCTTCAAAGGCGACACCCGCGTTTCGACCAACGTCAAGAAAGACGACGGCACGCGCGCCATCGGCACGCAACTGGCGCGCAATGCCGCCTATGAATCCGTGTTCACGGCCAAGAAACCTTACCGCGGCGTGGTGGACATTCTCGGTAAACCCTACATCACCGGTTATGATCCGATCGTCGGCGCGGACGGCTCCGTGCTGGGCGTTCTCTATGTCGGCATTCCGATGGCGCAGTTCAGCGCCGCCGCCGAGCAGACCCGGGTCTGGATGGTGGTGGCCGCCGCCTGTGCGGCCCTGTTCGGCTTCGTCGTTTCGCTGATTCTGTCGCGGATCATGCTGGGCAGACCGCTGCGGACCCTGGTTCAGGAAATCGGCCGGGTCGCCTCCGGCGATCTCGACCGCCGGATCGAGATGATCTCGCGGCCGGACGATATCGGCGACATGGCCCGGGCGGTCGAAGGATTTCGCGCCGACGCCCAGGAGAAATTGCGGCTGGAGGAGGCCCGCAAGATCGAGATGGAACGCGAGCGCGCCGCCCAGGAAAAGGCCAGCGCCGTCAACGCCTTCTCCGACGTGTTCGAGCAGACCGTCAGCGCCAAGGTCGCCGCGGTGCAGGACGCCGCGCGGGGCATCGACGCCACCGCTCAGACCATGGCGGCGCGCGCCCAGCAGAGCGGCAGCAAGTCGCTGCAGGTCGGCGAAGCTGTCGCCATCACCACGGCCCGGGCCGCATCCGCCGCCTCTTCGACCCGCGAATTGTCGCAAGCCATCAACGAGATCGCCCGCCAGGTTTCCGCCTCGACCGCGACCTCGCGCCAGGCGGTGGGCGAAGTGGCGGCGATGTCCGAGCAGATGGATGGGCTGTCCGCTACGGTCAAATCGATCGGCGAAGTGGTGTCGCTGATCAACGACATCGCCAGCCAGACCAATCTGCTGGCGCTCAACGCCACCATCGAGGCCGCCCGCGCCGGCGATGCCGGCAAGGGTTTCGCCGTGGTGGCCGGCGAGGTGAAGACCCTGGCCAACCAGACCGCGCGCGCAACGGACGAAATCGCCCGCAATATCAGCGCCGTGCAGGAATCCACCCGCGCCATGTCGGGCAAGATCGAGTCGGTGGTAAACACCATACGCTCGCTCGACGAATCCTCGTCGGCCATCGCCGGCGCGGTGCAGGAGCAGGAGGCCTCGACCCGCGAAATCGCCGCCAATATCGACGAAGTGGCGGCCCAGGCCGTGGCCGTTTCGAAGAGCGTGACCGCCCTGGCCAAATCCTCGACCTTGTCCAGTGCCGGCACCGTGCGCGTGATCTGGAGCGCGAGCACCCTGCGCGAGGTGGTCGAGGAACTGAGCGTGGAAGCCAAGCAGTTCGTGGAACGGGTCCGGCAATAATAAGAAAATAGGGGATAGTCATGCTGCCGGCCCGGCTGCGGCTTTTATTGGTCGAGGATGACCGCGTCACGGCGCGCATCATGACGCGCACGCTGGAGCGCGTACCGTCGCCCAGCTTCGAGGTCGTCCACGAGATGACGCTGGCCGAGGCGACGCGGCGGCTGACCTCGGGCGAGCGGTTCGACGTCGCCTTGCTGGATCTCAGCCTGCCGGATTCGTACGGCATCCAGACCCTTGCCCAGCTTCAGTCCGCCGATCCGGACCTGCCCATCGTCGTGCTGACCGGCGACACCGACCCGACGGTGGCGGAGCTGACCCTCGAAGTCGGCGCCCAGGATTATCTGATCAAGGGCGAGGTGGGCGAGCGCGTGATCACCCGCGCCATCCGCTATGCCATCAGCCGCAAACATGCCGATCTCGACCGCAAGGCCATTTCCGACCGCCTGAACGCCAGCCTCGCCGCCGAAAACAAGCGGATGGACGAGGAGAACGCGCTGGCCAGGGCGATGCAGTTCGGCCTGCTGCCGTCCGCCGAACGGCTGGCGCAATACCGGCAATCGCGCGGCCTGTCGGTGGAATCCTATTTCGAGCCCTCGTCGCAGATCGGCGGCGATCTGTGGGGCTGTGCCGAAGTGGATGCGCTGCGCACCATCTTCTTCATGTTCGACTTCTCCGGCCATGGCGTGGGTGCCGCGCTGAACGTGTTCCGCCTGCATGCCCTGCTGAGCCAGCTGGGCAGCCAGATCATCGACCCGGCGGGCACTCTCGGACGCCTCAACGGCGTGCTGGTCGACATGCTGCCGCGCGGACAATATGCGACGGTATTTCTCGGCGTCGTCGATTCCGGCGCCTCGACGCTGACCTGGTCGGCAGGCGGCGCTCCGAAGCCGATCTTGTTCGACAGCAACGGCAAGCATGTGATGCTGGATTCGCGCGGCAAGCCTCTCGGCATCTCGTCCAGCGCCCATTACACCAACCGCGTCACCGCCTTTCCCGAGGGCAGCAGCCTGTTTCTCTATAGCGACGCCATGACCGAGGCGCGCGTCGCCGGCGGTTCCATGCTGGGCGAGGACAGGCTGACCTCGATCGTGCGGCGCTTCCATTCGCCGAACGGCATCGACGTGCCCGGCCTGGTCGCCCGCTTCTTCGACACCGTCAAAAGACCCCTCGAAGACGATCTGACGGCGGTGGCGATCGGGCGCCTGGCCGTGCCGGTGCAGGAACTGGCGCGGCAATCGCCCTCCTCGGCACCGCTGCTGCTGACCTCGCGGCGGCTCGAGGCGGTGGAAATCGGACTGGCGCCGCCTTATCACGGTTTCATCGAGATCGGTGCCCATGGCATCGCCGACGTGAAGCCGGAATGTCTGGAGGCGGCGGAGCAGGGCGGTCTTTGCCTGTCGCTGAGCGTCGCCGGTGCCTGGGCCTGCTGTGCCGCGTCGCTGCTGAGTTCCGCCGTCAGCCGGCGGTTCGGCGGCAACCGCGACTGGGAGGCGGTCGAGCATTGCCTGTCCGAAGCCATCACCAACGCCATCATCCATGGCGGACTCGGCGTGAAGAGCGGTTTACGGGAAACGCCCGAAGGATTGGATTCGTTCGTTCAAGCAGTACAGGATGGATTGAACGATCCGTCACGGGCCGGCAAGCGGGTCGAGGTGACGGTGGTCCCCTTGCCCGGCGACGAGGTGCGGATTACCGTTTACGACAGTGGCGAGGGATATGATTTCGACGCGACCCTGAGAAAGGAATCGGTTCCCCACGCCAAGCATGGCCGGGGGCTGGCTCTGATCCGCAAGGTGGCGAAAACGGTGGCCAGCCGGGATGGCGGGCGTACCCTGGTGATGACGATCTAGCGAAAGGGGGAAGATGATGAACTTCCAGTATGACGAGGACTCGGCGGGAATCGTCGTCCGCATGTCGGGCGATCTGAATTTCTCGGCCAATGGGGAATTCCGCGCGGTGCTGGAAAAGCTGGCCGCCGCCAAAGGACGCCAGGTCACCTTCGATCTCGCCAATGTGCCGCGGATCGATTCGGTCGGGCTGGGCCTTCTCTATATTGCGCGGGAAGAGGTCGCGGCGGCGTCGGGAGCCCGGATTCGCCTGAAGTCGCCGCAAAGCAGCATCATCAAGATGCTGGAACTGACCGAGGCCGATGCGGATTTCGACATCCAGTCCTGATCCAGATCAATGCGCCCCCCGCGCCGCCGTGCTTGATTGGACGGAGTGCTGGGAGGGTGATGACGATGTCTTCTTGGGTGAAGTCTTTCTATAATTTCGTGTCCGGCCGCCGCAGGCCGGCTTACCGTCTGGCCCAGGCTCTGGGCGGCCTGCCCGAGGCGGTGGCACTGTTCGACGACGAAGACCGTCTGCTCTATTGCAACGACGCTTTCCGGCTCACCTATCGCATTCCCCTCGACGCCCATATCCGCGGCCGGGGGTTCCCAGCCATCCTCTATACCGCGCGGCTGTTCGACATCGCCGACGAGCCGTTCCGCGACCCGCGGGAGGACGAGGTTTGTGACCGCATCCTGGACCATCATTACGCCGCCGACGGCGAAACCCTGGTGCTGCCGCAGCCCGGCGGACGCCGCATCGAGTTGCGCGCCCTGCGCACTCCGGATGGCGGCATCCTGACCACTCGTCGCGAGATCGCCGGCCTGGGCAGCTTCGACGAGCGCGTGGTCGATTTTCAGAGCGTCTATCTTCGGCGGAGAATGTGATTATTTTTCAGGCTGATGGCATTGTTTAAGCTGCCTCGCATCCCCATCCTTGGTGCGGAACCACCACCATTTTGGGGATAATCATGAAATTCGAAGGTTTGCTGGCACCGGCGCGCGCCGCTTTGATCGCCGCCGGTCTTTCCGTCGCCGCCTTGTCCGGTGCGGACGCCCTGGCGTCGGCGCCGATGGCCAAGATCAATGCGCCGGCCTTCTACCGCGTCATGCTTGGTGACTTCGAAGTCACCGCGATCAGCGACGGCACCACCGACCTGCCGGTCGACACGCTGCTGAAGGGCCTGAGCAAGGAGCAGGTCGACGAGATTCTCGCCAAGAATTTCCTCAAGAGCCCGCTGGAAAGCTCGTTCAACGCCTTCCTGATCAATACCGGCAGCAAGCTGGTGCTGGTCGATACCGGCGCAGGCGGCCTGTTCGGCCCGACCCTGGGCAAGATGCTGGCCAACCTCAAGGCGTCGGGCTATCAGCCCGAGCAGGTGGACGAGATCTACATCACCCACATGCACCCCGACCATGTCGGCGGCCTGATCGCCGAGGGCAAGGCGGCTTTCCCCAATGCGGTGGTGCGCGCCGACAAGCGCGAATCCGATTACTGGCTGAGCGATGACAACGCCAAGAAGGCGCCCGATGCGATGAAGGGCTTCTTCCAGGGCGCCAAGGCGGCGCTCGCGCCTTACGTCGCCGCCGGCAAGTTCAAGCCCTTTACCGGCAATACCGAGCTGGTGCCCGGCGTCAAGGCGCTGGCCAGCGCCGGCCATACGCCCGGCCACACCTCCTATGTGGTGGAAAGCCAGGGCCAGAAGCTGGTGGTGATCGGCGACCTGATCCATGTCGCCGCGGTGCAGTTCCCCGATCCGACCGTGACGATCGGCTTCGACACCGATAGCAAGGCGGCGGAGGGCGAGCGCGAGAAGCTGTTCGCCGACGCGGCCAAGGGCGGCTATCTGCTGGCCGGCGCGCATCTGTCGTTCCCCGGCATCGGCCATCTGGTCGCCGACGGCAAAGGCTATCGCTTCCTGCCGCTGAACTTTACCCAGATCCATTGATTTGGCGCGCCCCGGCGGTTCGTCCGCCGGGGCCTTTTCTTGCCCCTTGATATACCATAGGGGGGTATAGTATTTTCCCGGCATGGGACATATCGCTCAGGAGAAGCAGAAGCTTCTCAACCGAATCCGCCGCCTGCGCGGCCAGCTCGACGCGATCGAACGATCCGTCGAGCAGGAAGCCAGCTGCGTCGACATCCTCCAGCAGATCACCGCCTGCCGCGGCGCCATGAACGGGCTCCTGACGGTCGTGCTCGAGGATCATATCCGCAGCCATCTGATGCCGGTCGACGAGGACCCCGCCGAAAAGGTGGGCGACCCCCGCGAGCAACTGATCGACATCGTGCACAGTTACTTCAAGTGAGCCGGACATGAGCGACTTTTACGAACATCCTTTCGCCTCCTATAACGATCACGTCTTCCTGGGCGCGGCGCATGGCGCCAACGAGCGCAAGACCTGGATCGTCATCGTGCTGTGCTCGGTCATGATGCTCGCCGAGATCGGCGGCGGCTCCATTTTCGGCTCGTTGGCCCTGATCGCCGACGGCCTGCATATGTCGACCCATGCCGGCGCCATGCTGATCGCCGCACTGGCCTACACCTATGCCCGCCGCCATGCGCGCGATCCGCGTTTCGTGTTCGGCACCGGCAAGCTGGGCGATCTGGCCGCTTTCAGCAGCGCCATCATCCTGGGCATGATCGCCATCCTGATCGGCTACGAGGCGGTGACACGCCTGATCGACCCGGTGCAGATCAATTTCGGCGAGGCGATCCCGATCGCCGTGGCCGGATTGCTGGTCAACATCGTCAGCGCCTGGCTGCTGAGCGGCGATCATGACGGGCATGGACACGGCCACAGCCATGGGCACAGCCACGGCCATGATCACGCGGCGCATGGCCACGATCACGGCAAGGACAACCGCGATTTCAATATGCGCGCGGCTTATGTGCATGTGCTGGCCGACGCCGCCGTCTCGGTCCTGGCCATCGCCGGCCTGCTGCTGGCGCGCTATTTCAACTGGGTGTGGATGGACCCGATCGCCGGCATCGTCGGCGCGCTGGTGATCGCCAACTGGTCCTATGTCCTGATCAAGGGCGCCGGCGCGGTGCTGATGGATGTTCGGCCCGACGACGCGGTGGCGCAGAAGGTCAAGGTCGCGGTCGAGAATGTGGGCGACCAGCTGGTCGACCTGCACATCTGGCGCCTGGGGCCGGGCCATCTCGGCGCCGTCCTGTCGGTGATGAGTATCCACGCCGAACGCACGCCGGCCTTCTATCACCGGCTGCTCGGCGAGTGCAAAACCTTCTCGCACGTGACCGTGGAAGTGAATATCGGCGAAAAGCCCGGATGCTGAGCGGGCGGCGGGGCCGGTCAGCCGTGCGGTGGTTCCGGCGGAATGACTAGGGTGCCGACCGGCGTCGTTTCCATGTTCTGCTTGAGCCAGTCCAGGATACGGGCCTCGATGTCCGCCGCGTCGCTGCCATCGATGCGGTGCTTGTAGAGGACGCCGAGCGCCCGGTCGTCGTCCTGCACGATCCGGGTGATCCAGATGTCGCCGTTGCCGTCCTGCGGATAGAGATAATAGAAGGCGACGTAATAGCTCAGCCGGTCCTTATAGGCCTTGTCGGGCGCGGCGAAGGGCAGGATCACCTTGCCGTTGCCCGCCTTGATGCTGCCCAGCATCCGCTCGGCCAGGTTCTTGGCGTTGATCTCGTTGCCCTGGGCGTCGGCCTTGTCCATGTAATTGACGATGATCTCGTCATGGGACTGCTCGGGCTCCTGGCGGCCCGGCGTGTAATAGGCGCCCCAGCCATTGTTGATTCTGCCGACGTCGTGGAAGGCAAAATCCACCCCATGCAGGGTGATGGGAGAGGGATCGGCCATCGCGGCGCCGGCCCAGGCCGCAAGCAGAACAGCCGCGGCAAGCCGTTTCATGTCGGCGTCGGCTCGGCCGTCACGGTCGGGCGGTTGGTCCAGCGCTGCAGCATGATCAGCAGGTTTTCCGGATCGAACGGCTTGGCGATGTGGTCGCTCATGCCGGCTTCCATCGCCCGCAGCCGGTCGGCTTCGGTGGCGTTGGCGGTCATGGCGATGATCGGCAAGGTGGCGAACCGGGCCTTGCCGCGGATTTCGCGGGTGGCGGCATAGCCGTCCAGGACCGGCATCTGGATATCCATCAGCACCGCGTCGAACGGCTCGGCCATCACCGCATCGACGCCTTCGCGGCCGTTCAGCGCAACGGTGATCTCGATGCCCGCCTTGGTCAGGATTTCCTCGGCGACCATGCGGTTGATCTCATTGTCCTCGACCAAAAGGACGCGGGTTCCGGGTGGGAACATGATCTGGCTCCCTGGCGTGGTGATCTTGCCCGTCATGCGGAAGCACCGCTCGAGCGTTTCGATCAATTGGCCGCGATTGACGGGCTTGGACAGCATGCCGTCGAGCCCGAGCGACAGCACATGGGGCAGCACCTCGTCATGGCCATAACCGCTGACCATGATGATGCGGGGCTGCTTGAGATCGTTGCGAGCATGCAGGCGGCGGATCGTCTCGACACCGTCCATGTCCGGCATCATCCAGTCGATCATCAGCAGGTCATAGGGTTCCTTGCCCGCCGCCGACAGCATGTCGAGCACGGCCTGGCCGCTGGCGGCCGCATCGGCGCGGCAGCCCATGCCGCTCAGCATCGCGGAGATGGTGTGGCGGACCAGCAGATTGTCGTCGGCCACCAGCACCTTGAGGCCGGTAAACAGGGTGCTGATGGAACGCGGCTCCTGCCCCGCCGGATCATTGTCCTTGCCGAGGCGCAGGGTGAACCAGAAGGTCGAGCCGCGGCCGGGGATGCTGTCCACGCCGATCTCGCCGCCCATCATGCCGACCAGCTGCTTGCAGATCGCCAGACCCAGACCGGCGCCGCCGAATCGGCGGGTCAGTGAGCTCTCGGCTTGCGTGAAGGGCGTGAAGAGCTGCTTCTGCTGGGCCTCGGTCAGACCGATACCGGTGTCGGTGACGGAAAACCGCAGGAACATCCCATGCTCGCTGGTGCCGACCAGCTTGCAGGCGACGGTGATGACGCCCTTCTCGGTGAATTTCAGCGCATTGTTGGCGAGGTTGGTGAGGATTTGGTTGAGCCGCAGCGGATCGCCGCGCAGGCGGCCAGGGATACGGTCGTCGATGTCGAACACCACTTCCAGGCCCTTGGCGCCGGCGGGCAGGCCGATCAGGTCGGACAAAGTGCGCATGACGTCGTCGAGCTTGAAAGAGACCACCTCGAGCGACAGATGCCGCGCCTCGATGCGCGAAAAATCGAGAATATCGTCAATGATCCCCAGCAGCGATTTGGCGGCGCTGTCGATCTTCGAGACATAGTCGCGCTGATGATCGTCGAGCCGGGTGCGGGTGATCAGGTGCGACAGGCCGATCACCGCGTTCATCGGCGTGCGGATCTCGTGGCTGATATTGGCCAGGAAGTCAGTCTTGGCGCGGCTGCTCTGCTCGGCCTGCTGGCGCGCGACCTCCAGCTCGGCGGTGCGGGTCTTGACCAGATCCTCGAGCTGGGCGCGGCGTTCGGCCAGCTGGCGCTCGGTCTCGCCCTGGCGGGCCAGCAACACGTTATAGGCTTCGACCACCGAGCCCAGCTCGTCGTCGCTCTTCCATTCGACCGGCTCGCGGAACTGGCCGGACACGTCGCCGGACCGCTCGCCCATGGCTTTGCCCAGACGCTGCAAGGGCTGCAGGATCGACCGGCTGAGCAGCATGACCTGGGCCGACAGCAGGATCGTCAGCGGCACCAGGAAGGCCAGCATGATCAGGCATTGGCGGTGAAAGGCGGCTTCGACGTCGTCGAGATAGAGGCCGGTGATGATCACCCAGTTCCACGGCAGGTAGGAGCGGGCATAGGCCAGCTTGGGCACCGGCGCGCCGCCCTCGGGGCGCGGGAAATCGAACTGGTAATAGCCGCCGCCGGCCTGGGCGATGTCGACCAGGGCGCGCAACTCGTACTGGCCCGGCGGGCGGCCATTGAGCGAGAAGGGGGTGTCGCCGCCCTCCCATTCGGCATGGGCGCCGTGCGCCAGGACGAAACCCTGGCCCGATACGGTGATCAGATAGCCGTCGCGGGCATAGCGCATATGACGGAGGGAATCGAGGGCAAGCTGCCTGGCCTGGTCTTCCGACAGGCGGCCCGACAGGGCTTCGGCATGAAACTGGTCGACAACCGAGGTGGCGGCGTCGAGCACCGAGCGCAGCTCGGTCTTGCGCTCGCGCAGCATGGCGTCCCGGTTCATCCACAATCCGCCGACGGCCGTCACCAGGCAGCCGAGTTCGGCGATAATGAGAATGACCAGCAGCTTCTTTGCTACACCCCCCACTTTCATGTGATCGCCAGACGATATCGTGGTTGAGTCCGCTCTCCATTGAGGGACAACCGATGGTATCAAACCAACCGCCCTTGTCCACCGCCGTGTAAGTTTTTTTTAAGAAGTGTAAGCAAGCGTCCAGCAAGCCATGGGGGGTTTGCCTTGTGACACCCTACGATATCTGCTAGGGTCCGCGCTCGAACGCTAGCCCGTCCGGGCCGGTTTCCAACGATCTCAAGATCGCGCCTCATAACGCCGAGAACCCTGCATTGAATACAGTCGCAACGCCTCCTTCTTTCGACATCACGCCGGTGACCATCGAAGAGGAGATGAAACGCTCCTATCTCGATTATGCGATGAGCGTCATCGTCTCCCGTGCGCTGCCCGATGTGCGCGACGGCCTCAAGCCGGTGCATCGCCGTATTCTCCATGCGATGAAGGAAGGCGGTTACGACTTTAACAAGCCGTTCCGCAAATCGGCCCGCATCGTCGGTGAAGTGATGGGTAAGTACCATCCGCACGGCGACAGCTCGATCTACGACGCCATGGTCCGCATGGCGCAGGATTTCTCGATGCGCCTGCCGCTGATCGACGGCCAGGGCAATTTCGGCTCGATGGACGGCGATCCGCCGGCGGCGATGCGTTACACCGAAGCGCGCCTGTCGCGCGCGGCGCATTCGCTGCTGGACGACATCGACAAGGAAACCGTCAATTTCCAGCCGAACTACGACGATAGCGAGCAGGAACCGACGGTTCTGCCGGCGCGCTATCCGAACCTGCTGGTCAATGGCGCCGGTGGCATCGCCGTCGGCATGGCCACCAACATCCCGCCGCACAATCTCGGCGAAGTGATCGACGCCTGCTGCGCCTATGTCGACAATCCGAACGTCACGCTGGAAGAGCTGATGGAATTGGTGCCGGCGCCGGACTTCCCGACCGGCGGCATCATTCTCGGCCGCGCCGGCACCCGTTCGGCCTACACCACCGGCCGCGGCTCGGTGGTGATGCGCGCCCGCTGCGCCTTCGAGGAAATCCGCAAGGACCGCACCGCGATCGTCGTCACCGAGATCCCCTATCAGGTCAACAAGTCGCGCCTGATCGAACAGATCGCCGAACTGGTGCGCGACAAGAAGATCGAAGGCATCGCCGATCTGCGCGACGAATCGGACCGCGACGGCGTGCGCGTGGTGATCGAGCTGAAGCGCGACGCCGTGCCGGACGTGGTCCAGGCCCAGCTCTACCGATTCTCGCAGCTGCAGACCAGCTTCGGCGTCAATGCGCTGGCGCTGAATGGCGGCCGCCCGCAGATGATGATCCTGTCCGAGATCATCAAGGCGTTCGTCGAGTTCCGCGAAGAAGTCATCACCCGGCGCACCGTGTACGAGCTCGGCAAGGCTCGCGAACGCGCCCACGTCTTGGTCGGCCTCGCTCTTGCGGTGGCCAATCTCGACGAAGTGATCGCCCTGATCCGCAACGCACCCGATCCGGCCACCGCCCGCGAACAGCTGATGTCGCGCGCCTGGCCGGCCGACGACGTCGAAGCGCTGATCACGCTGATCGACGAGCCGGGCCGCGGCATCGAGGACGGCAAATACACGCTGTCCGAAACCCAGGCCAAGGCCATCCTGGATTTGCGCCTGCACCGCCTGACCGGGCTGGAGCGCGACAAGCTGCATGAAGAGCTGACCGAGATCGGCACGATGATCACCGGCTATCTGCTGATCCTGTCGTCGCGCGTCCGCCTGCTGGAAATCCTGCGCGAAGAGCTGGTCGAGATGAAGGCCCAGTTCGCCACCCCGCGCCGGACCACGATCGAGGAATCCGAGTTCGAAGTCGACATCGAGGATCTGATCGCCCGCGAGGACATGGTGGTGACGGTGACCAACACCGGCTACATCAAGCGCGTCCCGCTGTCCGAATACCGCGCCCAGCGCCGCGGCGGCAAGGGCCGCTCGTCGATGTCGGTCAAGGAAGAGGATTTCGTCACCGACCTGTTCGTGGCGAACACCCATACGCCGATGATCTTCTTCTCGTCGAACGGCATCGCCTACAAGATGAAGGTCTACCGCCTGCCGCTCGGCTCGCCGCAGTCGAAGGGCAAGGCGATGATCAACCTGCTGCCGCTGGAGCAGGACGAAACCATCTCGACCGTCATGCCGCTGCCCGAGGACGAAGAGAACTGGGGCAACCTGCACATCATGTTCGCGACGCAGTCCGGCGGCGTGCGCCGCAACCTGCTGTCCGATTTCACCGACATCCGCGCCAACGGCAAGATCGCCATGAAGCTGGATGAGGGCGACCACCTGATCGGCGTGCACACCTGCACCGAGGACGAGGACGTGCTGCTGGCCACCAAGGGTGGCAAGTGCATCCGCTTCCCGGTCACCGACGTGCGCGTCTTCGCCGGCCGCTCCTCGACCGGCGTGCGCGGCATCCGCCTGGAAGAGGGCGACAGCGTCATCTCGATGTCGATGCTGCACCATGTGCGCTACGATTCCGAGACCCGCGACGCCTATGCCCGCGGCGACCTGCCGGCCGAGCAGATGGAACAGATGAAGGCCGAGGAGCAGGAAATCCTCACCGTAAGCGTCAATGGCTACGGCAAGCGCACGTCGGCTTACGAATACCGCATCACCGGCCGTGGCGGCTCGGGCATCGCCAATATGGAACTGACCGAGAAAACCGGTCCGACCGTGGTGGCGTCGTTCCCCGTGTTGCATGAGGACGGCGTCATGCTGGTGACCAATGCCGGCAAGCTGATCCGCACGTCGGTCGAGAGCGTCCGCGTCGTCGGCCGCAAGACCCAGGGCGTGATGATGCTGCGCACCGCCGAAGACGAGCAGGTGATGTCGGTAGCGCGCCTGGCCGATCTCGGCAATGGCGACGACACCGAGGCCGAGGGCGAGGAGGGTGAGGCCGTCGAAGGCTCCGCCGAATCGCCGGCGGGTTCCGACGAAGCCTGAGCCGTTTGGGGGACCTGATAATGGGGCAGCCGCGTATCGGGATTTATCCTGGCACCTTCGATCCCATCACCTATGGGCACCAGGACATCATCCAGCGCGCCGCCCGCATCGTCGACCGGCTGATCGTCGCCGTGGCCAGCAATGCGGGCAAGGGGCCGATGTTCTCGGTGGATGAGCGGGTCGCCCTGGTGCGCGACGACATCGGTGGCTGGAAGACCAGCGCCGGCGTCGCGATCGAGGTTCAGCCCTTCGACACGCTGCTGATGAATTTCGCGGTGTCGTGCGGGGCGGGCGTCATCATTCGCGGGCTTCGCGCCGTCTCCGATTTCGAATATGAATTCCAGATGGCCGGCATGAACAGCCGGATCAATCCTGACGTTGAGACCGTGTTCCTGATGGCGTCCGAGCGCTGTCAGTTTATTTCATCTAGATTTGTTAAGGAAATCGGCCGGTTAGGGGGCGATATCTCATCCTTTGTCTCACCATTGGTGCAGGAAAGGCTGTTCGATCGCTGGGCTGCCGAGAAAGCGGAGAGGGAGTTTGAATTATGAGTGACAAGACCGAGTTGGATCTGGAGAACACCCTCTATCTGGATCTCAAGGACGGGCGCGTAGTGATCAAGCTGCTTCCCGATCTCGCGCCCAATCATGTGGCGCGGATCAAGGAACTGGCCCGCGAAGGGTTCTATGATGGCGTGGTGTTCCACCGCGTGATCGAGGGTTTCATGGCTCAGGGCGGCGATCCGACCGGGTCGGGCATGGGCGGTTCGGGCAAGAAGCTCGAGCAGGAATTCTCGCATCCGAGCGTCGCCAAGCATGTGCGCGGCACCTGCTCGATGGCCCGCAGCCAGAGCCCGAACAGCGCTGACAGCCAGTTCTTCATCATGTTCGACGAGGCGCGCAGCCTGGATGGTCAATACACCATTTGGGGCGAGGTCGTCGAAGGCATGGATTTCGTCGACAACATCAAAAAAGGCAGCTCCTTCGCCAACGGCACCGTGAAGGACCCGGACTCGATCGTCCGCATGCAGGTCGCCGCCGACGCCAAGGAATGATGTGAAACCCATGCGCCTTCTGTCCTGTCTGGTCGCGCTGTTCATCGGCCTGTCCGCCACTCTGGCGAAAGCCGAGCCGATCACCGACCCCGAGAACACCATCGTGCTGACGCTGAAGACCGGCCGCGTGGTGATCGCCATGCGCCCGGACCTGGCGCCGCACACAGTGTTCCGCGTCAAGCAGCTGGTGCGCCAGGGCTTTTATGACGGCACGCCGTGGCACCGCGTCATCGACGGCTTCATGGCCCAGGGAGGCGATCCGACCGGGTCGGGGCAGGGCGGCTCGGGCTTCAAGCTGCAGGCCGAATTCTCGGCCGATCCGTTCGTCCGCGGCACGGTGGCGATGGCCCGCGCGTCCGGTTTCGACAGCGCCGACAGCCAGTTCTTCATCTGCCTGGCCGATTCGCCCAAGCTCAATGGTAAATACACCATCTGGGGCCGGGTGATCGAAGGCATGGAGCATGTGGACGAGATCAAGAAGGGTGACGAGGCCAAGGACGGCGTGGTCGTGGCTCCCGACCGCATCGTCTCGATGAAGATGGCGTCCGACATCAAGGGGTAAGTCTCATGCGGTTCCCGGCCCTCTGCACGATTACGGTGTTGATGCTATCGGGAGCCGCCTGGGCACAGGACCGGCTGCCGGAGATCCCGGCGGCCCAGCAGACCGAGGCGCAGCGCGACGCCTCAAAAACCTTCCTCGAAGACCGTAAAGTGCCCGTTTTCGGGCCTTTCGTGCCGTTGCTGCGCAGCCCGCAATTGATGCTGCAGGCCATGTCGATGGGCGATTATCTGCGCTATCACAATGCCTTGCCGCAGAAGATCAACGAATTCGTCATCCTGATCACCGCGCGCGAATGGACGCAGCAGCTGGAATGGCAGATCCATCAGCCGATCGCCGTCAAAGCCGGCCTGTCGCAAGCCATCACCGACGCGATCGCCCGAGGCGAACGTCCGCAAGGAATGGACGAAGCGGAAGAGATCGCCTGGGATTTCTCGACCCAGCTGCATCACGATAAAAAAGTCGACGACAAAACCTGGGCCCGCGCCGTCGCCAAATTCGGCGAGCAGGGCGTGATCGATATGGCCGGCACCAACGGCTATTACGACTTTCTGGCCATGACCATGAACGCCGCCCAGACCGCGCCGGACCCGACGAAACCGATGTTGCCGCCACTGCCGAATCATTGATTGACCTGCGCTACCGTCGACACTATGTTGTGCCCCCGCCGATCAAGGCGAGCGCGTAGCTCAGTCGGTAGAGCAACTGACTTTTAATCAGTAGGTCCCGGGTTCGAGCCCCGGCGCGCTCACCAAGGTTTCTGCGGCTTTCAGCCCCGACGCCTTGGTGAGTTTTTCACTCCCCTCAGTCCGGTTTTTCACTCGACCGTTTTTGCTTCGTTCCGCGGGCACGGTTGAGGCGGGCAATCGCCAGTTTCGCCCGGCGCTTCTTCTCGGTGTACTTCTTCACCATCTGGGCGGTCGCGTGGCCGGTGATCGAGCCGATCGTCTCCCAATCACAGCCGACCTCGTGCAGGACCGTTGCCGCGGTGTAGCGGAGACCATGGATCACTACGCCCTCGATGCCGGCCGCCTGGAACGCGGCGGCCATCATCTTGCGAAAGTAGTGGATCTTCATCGCCGCGCCGCTGTCGAGGGTTAGAATCGCGATGTGGTCGTGCTTCGCTAGCCAGGCGTCGAGAACGTCGGCCAGCTCGTCAGAGGCAGGCACCCAGACGCGCGCCCGGGTCTTCTCCTGCTTTACCGCTACGGACCCGTTGAAATACTGGTTGCGCACCATAGCGCAGGTATCGCCGCCGCGCTGGCCGAGGTTAAGCAGCATCTCGAAGGCGACGCGTTCGACCGTGTCCGGTTTCCAATGGGCTCGGAATTTGGCGATCTGCCACTCTTCCCAGGGAGCCCAACCTTCCGTCGAGGCGATCGACTTGATCTTGGCTGCCGGGTTATGAGTGAGCCTGTAGGTAGTGGGGCGGTCGATGGCAAAATTGAGGAGGCGCTTCAGCACCGCTACCAGGTAGTCCGCCTTGCGCGGGGTCTTCGCCATCTTGTCGCGAAGGCCAAGGACGAAGTCGCGAGGCATCGTCGCGACCGGCAGCTGGCCGTGCTTGCTTTTCAGGTAGTCCAGGTGGGTCCGGTAGTCGCCCTTGGTCTTGTTGGCCAGCTTCGTGAACTCCGGCGCCGACAGGAAGTGCTCCACCAGGGCGCCGAGCGACCCGGGCTTGGTGCCCTGTGCTGCAGGCGCCTCGAAGCTTTCGTGGATGCGGTAATAGGCATCGAGCCATTCCCGCGTGCCAGGCACCCCTTTTATGGGGATGCGCTGCCCGTCGCGGCGATAATAGGTGTAGCTCCGGCCCTTGACCGTCTGCGTCCAGGCGTAGGGAAGGTCAATCTTCACCAAGGGATGCCATCCAATCGCTTGCGTTGCCGTCAGGCTGCTGCCGGCCGGCTTGGCGGTCAAGCCATTCATCGAGCTGCTCGCGCAGCCATCCCATCCGGCCCGGGCTCAGCGGGACGGGCTTAAGGATCGGCCGGCGTCCTTTGGCATCTTCCTTGACCAGGTCGCGGAACTTGGTCTCCGAGAGGTTGCCGCAATAGAAGGCGGCCTGGCTGACGTCGAGGCAGCGCGGGATCGCGCCGGCGGGCCAGTTGTCAGGGGGCTTTGGCATCCACGGACCTCTTCCAAGCGAGGTTGCGGCGCGCGACGCGCGCCATCACTCGGTTCTGAATATTGTGAATGTCGCGGGCGGTCTCAGCGAGATCTGCAGGGTGGTGATCGCTCAGATGGACAATCGCATTCCACAGCTCGCTGCTCATATCCAAGACGTCGGTTTCGGCGGTCGTCAGAAGGCTCTCACTTTTGGCGGTGCAGATCGGACAAGGGGTCATGTGATCCGGGTCCATTATCCACAGGTGACGGCACGCTCCGCGCCAGAGGTGGTGGGAGTCGCGGCTTTGGTACAGAGCGAGGTTGTCTTTCAGGACCGCGATCAGCTCCTTCTGATCGGCCAGATCTCCTCGTTCGGCCTGGCACTTGACACAGCTCTGGCAAGCGGTGCCGAGGAGGAGCGAGCCTTTGCAGACGATATTCATGCCGACACTCCCTCGACCAAACGGATACTGCAGGGCGCACCGGGGGCTCGCCGCCGCCGTTCCTGGGGGTGAGGCGGTGCAAGGCGGACTCGTGGGGTCAGAACCTCCGCGATGTCGTCAATGGGCGTCCATTGAAACGGGTTGTCGATTTCATACAGTCCTCTCGGGCTGTCCACCATGATGGATCGGCAGGAGTGCAGAACCTTGAGGATCGATAGGCCCTGGGAGTAGATCATGCCGCGCAGGTGCTCAGCAGCGCCCGGCGGAAGAGTGATGTCGCGAACGGCGTTCGTCATTTCAGCGTCTCCGTGACGTGCGTGTGGTTTTGGAAGGTGTGTTTGAGCTGGATCATCGGAACATCGAGCCAGATACGCCCATATTCGCCGCGCCATTCCTGCTGAAGACGTCCCGACACTATGTCTGTCAGGAAGCGAAGGCGCCCCGACGGCTTAGCGTCGGGGCCAATTAGGGCGACGGCGTCCTCGATGTCGCGTTCATCATCCTGGACCTGTAGATGTGGGTAGATTGGCGTATCGGTCATGGAACCCTCACGGTCTGGCAGTTCGGCTTGGCCTGCTGGAAGATGTCGACGAACTCTTCGCGGTCGACGTCGGTGGCGAAGTAGACGACAAGGGCGCGGGCGCCCTGCAGGCGCTTCTCGATCGGGAGAGCGTCCTTGACCAGCCGATACAGGGGGGAGGCGGTCGGCGCGGCGGCCGGTTGCTCGGCAGCCTGAGCTTCGCTGCCGAGCAGGGAAGCCACGGAACAGCCGAGGGATTTGGCGAAGGCCTCGATGGTCGGGAGCGCCATGTTGCCGTTGTTGCGGCGCGCGTTCGGAATTGCCGAGGGATTGAGACCGGCGTTCTTGGCACCTTGGGTCTCGGATATGCCGCGTTCCTTGAGGGCGGCAACGATGCGGTCGAAAGGACGAACTTCGGTCATGGTCAAATTCCCTCCGCAGCGCGAACGGCGTTCGCGGGCGGGATTAGAGAGAGTTTGCAGGTCGTGGCCGCGCAGGCGAGGATGCCCTTATCCAAGAGGGCGTAGAGCGTTCTGTGGTGGACGCCGGCTGAGTAGGCGCGGACGTCCTCACCGTTCCACAGTCTCGACACCAGCTTGAGCTGGGGCTGGGTCAGCCGCCCATAGGCGGCGGTGACGCTGCGAAAGCCGAAGCGCATCAGTGGACGCTCTTGGCCTTATCGATCATCTCGATCAGGTCGGCGAGCTGGCGCAGGGAATTGACCGTCTTGCGGCCGATATGGGGCTGGGTGGAATTCGTGGCGACCTCGAAGGTCGCCTGCATCAAGCCTCCGAGGACAGCCTCGGTATCGGGCTTAATCGCCTCGGCCGAGACGATCAAATGGGCCGCGACGCGGCGCGCGGCCTCAGCTTTTATGCTCAATTGAGGGAATTGGTGGATGGTGGCACTCATGGTTTCGTGTCTCCAACGGTGTGTCAGGGGTCTCTAATTGCGACCGCCGGAGACATGATGTACCAAATGTTGGTTCATATGCGCAACGCCTAAATGAACCAAATGTTGGTACATTTAGGGCCGCGAACCGATGTTGCCCGTCATCAAATGTGAAGATCGCGCGGAATTACCATGATACGTGGTTAGAGAGTGAACGGTGGGCGCTGTCAAATCGTCGCATGAGCTGGGGAAAGAGGATTGCGACAGCGCGGATCGCGGCGGCATTGAGCCAGGCCGAACTGGGCGATCTGCTGCATGCGTCACAGCAGACGGTTGCGGCCTGGGAAACCGAGGTTAATGAACCGCGGTTGGCGACTTTCGAAGCGATCGCGAAGGTAACAGGCACAGCTCCGGAATGGCTGGCCTTTGGTGTTGGAAGAGGGCCGAAGGCGCGCGAAGCATAGCGTCGGACTGTAAGGGCGGGACTATTTGAGGAAGTCTTCGCCCCTTGTGAGGTAGATCACAGCGCGAGCAAATGGCGTGATGCCGATCACAATTCAAGGACTGGACAGCGCGCATTAGTCGTGCCAGGGTGTCGCCGCTCCTACTCGCCTGTGGCGGGTGGGGGTGACGAGTTCCTCGCTCGTCGAACCACGGCACGGGAATGCCGCACTGCTGTACACACAGCCCCACCCTACCGCTGGCCAGCGGGTCGGGGCGCATCAGGCGCAATCTCGAAGATTACCCCCATGTTAGATCGATTCTCAGGGCGCCCCTCTCAGAGGCGCTGTTATACGATGGTCATTGTGATCGGCATACCCCAAATTGGGGAGTGGCGGCCATGAATGAGGTGAGACGGCTGCAGATCTTCCAGATCCTGAAGGTCTTTCAGGAGCTTAGTCCTGCCGGCCAAAGGGCATTCCTAAATCGAGCGCGTGCGCTCATGCCGGATGCCGCTCTTTCTTCAACAGATCCAGACCATACTGAAGAAGTTGGGGAAGTTGATCGGCGTCACCGCGCTCAAGTATAGGTAGAAGGGCGCGGCCCTCTGGCGTCAGAAGTGGGGCTTCTTCAAACAATTCCCATGGTTCGCAGCCATAAGCTTTTGCAAGTTGCCGCATCCGTACGTCTGTAAGATTTCCTTCGCCGCGCTCAAGTTTGGCGATTTGGGTTCTATGCGCGCCAATTGCTTCACCCGCAGCTTCTTGCGAAAGCTGGGCGCGCTCGCGCATTAGTTTTAGTCGCGGGCGCGGGGGGAATTGCTGGCCTTTCTTGCTCATGGACGCATTGTACCTTTTGCTGGTTCGGACGGCTGTACCAACGAACCCTACAAGATGATGTGCATGCCCCTTGCTAGATGAACCAAACGTTGGTACATCTCGATGCATGGAAGAACTGCGCTCATACCTCCGTACCCACAGGCATACCCTTGAGTGGCTTGCCTCTCAGGTCGGGCTCTCGCGGCACACGGTCAAAAAATGGCGTCGTGTTCCCGCTGAATATGTGCTTCGGATCGAGGCGCTGACGGGCATTTCGCGCCATCGGTTGCGGCCGGACGTTTTTGGCGCTGCTCCGGCCCTTGAAGGGCAGGCCGCATGATGCGCTCGAACGGCCTCGATCTTCTCATAGGTGGACCGCCCTGCGAAGGGTTGATCATCAAAGGCGCCGCCGAGACTGCAGAGGTCATCGGCGCGTTTCGCCATCTCCTACTCGATCTTGCCAACCGTTCGCCGGAGGTTGTCCAGCGTCTTACCGACCTGGCCAAGCCCGGCAAGCAACTCGTCAGCGTCCAGATCGACCCGGAAGCCGCATCCGCAGACATGGTGGTGATGCGTCTTGATCCAGCCGACGGTCTTCTTCGTCTTGTGGCCGCACTGCGGGCAGGGGATGTCGATCTCAGCGCTGTCGAACAATTTGCTCTCTCCCTTCGAGGTGCCGCATGAACTTCAACAAGACCAATTCGCTCGAAACGCCCGCCCAGATCCGCAAGGAAGCTCTGATCCTGGCCATCCGCGCCACCAGGTCGACCGACACCGCCGAGACGGTGATCGAGACCGCAAAGAAATTCGCCGTCTTCCTGGGCGGTGACCCGGCCAAACTTCGCTTTCCTGGGGAAGATCATGAGATCGGCGAGGTCCACGTCTCCGAGGAGTGACCAGTTCGGCTCAAAACCGCTCGGTCGCCACGATAGGCTCCCCGCGCAGCGCCGTCGACTCGTCCCTGTGCAATCTCTTCCTGACCTTGTCATCCCTCAATACCCGTTATCCGTGTGGCGCAGACACCCTCTCATGCGCCGGCGGCCTTGGAATCTGGAAAGTTAAGGAGAAATTCCGATGACTGCGCGTATGCACCCCCAGGCTGCTTATCTGGCCCTTAAAGCCGCCGCGCGGCGCTTGGTCGAAAGGGCAGGCGGTCTCGAAGCCTCGGCGAGCATTACGCGGGTGAACAAGACCACCATCGGCGCCTGCACCCAGGCCACCCACGAATGGCATCTCGCCGCCGACGTGATCCTCGATCTGGAGGCTGAGGTCGGCGATCCGATCGTCACCCGCCAGCTTGCCCGTCACGCCGGCTATGAGCTGGTCCCGATCGGCGAGCAGCAGGCCACGGTGGTCCTTGATCCGACCCATATGGTGGCGAAGCTGACCGGCAGCGTCGGCGACTTCGCCAAGTCGGTCGTCGAGATGGACGAGGATGGCGTCCGTGAAGCGCACGAACTCAAGCGGTGCATCGCGGAAGTGGCCGAGGTAATCGACCGGGCGAACCGCTATCAGGACATGCTGCAGGTCCACCTGGCGCGCCTGAACGGCTCGGGCCAGGAGTAACCGCGATGTGGGGGGAGAAGATCAAGGGCGCACCGGCCGGGCCGGCGCCCTCTCAGCCGGTTGCACTCTGCGCCCAGCCTGTGCCGCCCCCAGCGGTGTGCTGGACGGTCCTCGATCAGCTTACCGCTGATGCCCGATCCGAGCAGACTGAGGAGGGGCGGCGTCTAGTCGCGATCTGGGCCGGCCTACAGGCCGTGCGGGTTGGCGCCGACTATATCTGCCCCTTCAATGCGACCGAGCCGGATCTGGTGTCCGGGTTTCTCCGCGGCGTCGAGCTTGGCATGAAGCCCCGCTGGCAGGGATCGGTGACCGACGGCGGCCCCATAGCCGCCCGTGTTCCGACCGGGCGCCTCTGGGCGTTCTCCGATCACCCGACGATGGCCGAGGTGATGTTCGAAGAGCGGTATGGCCGCCTCGGCGGAGCGCTCTGACGTGGCTCCGTTCGTTCACACCTGCTGGAAGCCTGATTGCGGCCAGTTCGGTTGCTTTGGCCGAGGCGTCGATCTGCGGCGCGGCAAGGCGGGCGAATGGGCGTGTGCCGAGCATGTCTGGTCGGATTTCCAGGCACACCAGGTCGAGCGGCCAATTGCCTCCGGCGGTGGCTTGCAGCGCCGCGGGGTCACGCTTCCGCCGTCGGGCTTCCAGAGACAGGGGCAACTGCTATGAATCGCGACAAGCTCGACGAGCTGATCAGGGACGCCCGCGCGGCCAAAGAGCCCTTCGCGCGCAAGATCCATGCCCAATGGGCCGGGATCGAAGCCGTCAAGATCGGTGCCGTCGGACCTTGCCCGTTCGGCGCCGACGAGGCGGACCTGGTCGCGGGCTATGAAACTGGTGTCGCGATCAGGTCGAGGGCCGATCGCGAGGACCGGCCGGTCTTCGACTGCACCCCTTTTCATCTCAAGTCGTTCGGCCCGAAGGCCGCCCCTAATACCTATGCGGCGCGATCGGCGCCGAAAGAGGAGGACTGACCATGTCCCGAACGTTCGTTTCGTCACGCTTTCTTGCGCTTCATACCCTGACCGGATCTCGGTGGCGCCGGCCGCGGCGCTCGATCGTGCGCATCCTGCAATGGAGCGGCGACATGCTGTTCTGGATCGCCGGCGGCCCTATGGCCCTCGGTCGGGGATTGATGTGGCTCGCGGGCCGCGCCCGGGGCCTGGCCTATGAAGTGGAGCGCGATCGGTGATCGACCGTCAACGGCTTCCGACACGCCGGCGCAATTCCACCCGCGAGATCCAGTGGAATGGCTTTCCTTGGACGCTGACCGTCGGCTGGGATGCTGAGGGGAAGGTCCGCGAGCTGTTCCTCAAGGGCGGAAAGCTCGGCACTCATCTGGCGATCGCCGCCGAGGACGAGGCCTTTCTCGTCTCCCGGCTTCTGCAGCGCGGCGAGGCCGTCGTGGATCTCGCGGCCAGCTTCTTCCCTGATCGGCCTTCGTCGCCTTGGAGCGACAGCGACACCGGCGCGACCAAGCCCTCGCTGATCGCGGTGGCGGTTCAGGTCGCCTCGTATATCGAGCAGGAGGAAGGACCGGTGATCGCCGAGATGCACCGGGCCGAGGCCGCCAGGCAGCAGGAGATGGTCGATGCAAGCCGCCACTCCACCGTCTGAAGCAATCTGGTCCGACGCTGACGACCGGCGGCTTCTGCGCCTGGTCGGGGCCATGTTCAGCTTTTCGAAGATCGCGGCCGAATTTCCGGACCGCAGCGCGAACGCCGTTCGCGGTGCCTGGTTCCGGCTGCTCTGCGACGGCCTGCCGCCGACTAAGGTGAAGGCTTGGAGGTTCGCTCCCAAATGAGCTTGCCCGAAGCGTTTCTCAACGAGATCCGGTCGCGGATCTCGGTCAGCTCCATCGTCGGTCGGCGGGTGAAGCTCTCGCGCCAGGGACGCGAATGGGCCGGCTGCTGCCCATTTCACAACGAGAAGACGCCCAGCTTCACGGTGAGCGACGACAAGGAATTCTGGCATTGCTTCGGCTGCTCGAAGCACGGCGACGTGATCGATTTCGTCAAGCTCTCCGAGGGGCTCACCTTTATCGAGGCGGTCGAGCAGCTCGCCGGTGCGGCCGGCCTCGACATGCCGCGGGCGACCGAAGAGGATCGAGAGCGCGATCAGCGGATCTTGTCCCTGCAGGATGCCCTCGAAAGGGCTTGCGCGTGGTACGAGGAGCAACTCGCCGGCGCCGGAGGCGCCCCCGGGCGCGATTATCTCGCCGGCCGAGGCCTCACGGCTGAGACCGTGGCGCGCTTTCGCCTCGGGTTTGCTCCGCCAGGCCGATCCGTCGCTCGCGCGCTCGGCATCAGCCCGGAGGCCGCCATCGAGCTGGGGCTGGCACGCCGCGGCGATGATGGCGTCGTGCGGGATCTATTCCGAAACCGCGTCACCTTCCCGATCACCGATCGGCGCGGGCGCGTGATCGGCTTCGGCGCGCGGGCGCTGGGTGACGAGAAGCCTAAGTACCTCAATTCGCCTGAAACCGCGCTATTCCACAAGGGCGCGTCGCTGTTCGGCGTTTCTCACGCGCGCAACGCAGCCGCCGACTGCGGCCAGACCCTCGTCGTCGAGGGGTATATGGACGTGATCGCCCTGCATCAAGGCGGGATCGAGTTCGCGGTGGCGCCCCTCGGTACCTCCATCACCGAGCTGCAGCTCGATCTCGCTTGGCGCTTGGCGCCGGTCTGTATCTTGGCCCTCGATGGCGACACTGCGGGGCAGAGGGCGATGGAGCGCGCGACCGAGCGCGCCTTGCCGATGGTCGCGCCGGGCCGCGAGCTGCGCTTCATGCGCTTGCCGGCATCTCATGACCCGGACACCCTCATCCGCAAGCGGGGCGCGACGCCGATGCGGGCGCTCATCAACAAGGCGCGGCCCTTGACCGAGGCGGTCTGGTCGATCGCCGCGCGGCGGCATAGCTCGTCGAGCCCGGAGGGCATCGCTGCTTTCGAGCGAGGCCTGTTCACCTTCGCCAGCCTGGTCGCCGATGACGGCGTGCGCCGGGCTCTGATCAACGAATTCCGGTGCCGCCTGGCCGACGAGATCGGCACGCCGTTGCCGACGATTCTTCGCGGCCGATCGACCAAGAACGCGGCGCCCAAGCCGGGCGGCGATATGGTCGGCCTGATCTGGGGCCAAGCGCTGGCGGCGAACGCGCATCTGCAGCCCTGGCTGATGAAACACGGCGTCGACTGGAACGGCCTGGTCGCCCAGCTGGGCGGCGTAGGTTTCGCCCGCGCGCGCGTGATGAAGGGGAAATATCCGCCCGGCAGGGGGTGGGCGGACGCTCCCTCTCTCTGGGAGCCGAATATGGGCGACGTCGGGCTGGTGATCCTGCCCGACTGGCCGCGCGGGCCCAACCCCGACGACAACCCGGCCGATCTGATCGGATGGAACCCGCACACCGGCGAGCTGTCGGTACTGACCGGCGCGGCTTACCACCTCGGCGCGGATCTCGTCGCCGAGGCATGGGGCTTTGAGTCGCGGGGCTTGTCCCGGCCGGTCTCGGTGTCGGCTTCGCCGATGTCCTGGCTGAAGCGCCTGTCAAAGGGTGACCGGTCCGTCCTGCTGGTGGACTGGTCCCGCGCGTGGGACGCCTTCGGCGGCGTCCCAACACTCGCTGCCGAGACGGTGGATCTCGGCGATCGTCTGGAAAAGGCGGTGCGGCCACCTCGAATGCAGGGGCCAAAAATCATGGTTAATGAGGGGGTTATATGAGCGATTTGATACCGCTTTCTGAGGCAAAAAAGCGAAGCGGGAAGGCTCGCCAGAATTCGCGCCGGCAGGCGCCGAAGCCTGACGACGAGATCTCGGTCGCGGTCGAAAAGCTCAACAAGTCCTATGCCTTCGTGCTGATGGGCGGCGACGGCTGGGTGCTGCGCGATACCCAGGATTGGGACGGACGGCCCGCCGTCGAGTTCCTGGCCGTCAGCGCCTTCCGCATGCGGTTCGATATCGAGCGATACCTCGACGGGGAGACCGACAGGGTCGCCGGGATCGGGACACTGTGGATGAAGCACCCGCGCCGTGAAACCTATGACGGGGTCGCCATGGCTCCCGAAGGCGTTCCGCCCGGGTGGTACAACCTCTGGCGCGGATGGGCCGTCGAGCCGGCGCCCAAGGCCAGGAATCCGCTCGATCACGTCGACCATTTCCCGAACTTCCACGATCACATCAAACGGAACGTCGCCCGGGGCAATGTCGACCATGAGAAGTGGATCTGGGGCTGGTTCGCCCAGATGTTCCAGCAGCCGACGAAGAAGCCGGGCACGGCCCTGGTGGTACGCGGCGAGAAGGGCAGCGGCAAGTCGAAGGTGGGCGAGGTTTTCGGCTCGCTACTGGGCTCGCATCACGTCACCATCGATCAGCCCAAGCACCTGACGGGCGGCTTCAATGGTCATATGGCCAATGCGCTGCTGCTGCAGGCCGAGGAGGGCTTCTGGGCCGGCGATCCCGTCGCTGACGGCCGGCTCAAAAGCCTGATCACGTCGCACGTCCAGCTGCTCGAAAAGAAGGGCGTCGACGCCACGCCGATCCGCAACCTGATCCGCCTCATCGTCACCTCGAACAGCGATTGGGTGGTGCCGGCCAGCTTCGACGAGCGGCGCTTCGCCGTGTTCGACGTCGGCAACGAGAACCGCCAGGACCATAAGTTCTTCGAGAAGATCGACACCGAGATGGACGCGGGCGGGCGCTCGCACCTGCTGGCCTATCTGCTGGCCTACGATCTCAAGTCCGTCGACGTGCGGGTGATCCCCAGCACGTCAGGGTTGTTCGAGCAGAAGATCGCCTCGATGACCGAGCTACAGGCCTGGTGGATGGATCGCCTGAGAGAGGGAAGGCTTCTTTCGCAGCATGAGGATTGGCGGCGAGAGATTAGTACCGACGCGCTTTTCCGCAGTTTCCGGGCCTATTCGGAGATGCTCAAGAGCAAGGCGCGCCTCCCCTCGAAAGAGCAGTTCGGGATCGCTCTGCGCAAGGTGATGCCGGCCGGTTTCAAGGGCGGGCAGAAGGTGTGGGTGAAGGCTTACGGGCCGAATGGCGAGGAGCTTCACAACGCCGACAAGAGCCGAACCTACAAGCGTGTCTCGGGCTATCACATTCCCGATCTGGCCGAGTGCCGGCAGCACTTCGAGGATCTGGTCCGCTGGCCGATCGACTGGGGTTCCGACCCGGAAGCGCCGCAACCGTCGGGCGAGCCGAGCGAGGATTTCGAGCTTACGGACTGAGGATATCTGTCCGGGCTGTCGAGGCGGCGAGGAGGTGCCTAGACAGCGTGAGAGCCGTGGAAATTAAGGGGGTGTCGGGACTGTCAGGGGTGTCGGGGTGATTTTTTCCTCATACGTGTAGCGTGCGTGTGCGGTATGTGACTTTTACCCTGACAACCTAGACAGCTTCGACAAGGCCAGCAAAAGCAAGGGTTTCCGCTGTCTAGGTGAACTTCCAACGCCTAGACAGCCAAGACAGGAGAGGCAAATGGCGGTGCGGAATGGTCAGGGGCTGAAGGTGGCGGTGGTGGGAAACGAGTTCGGCGCCGATCGCCGGGCGATGCCGGTGGTGCCGAAAGCCCGGGCCGGCGGCAACGGCGGCGGCTCGGTGACCGGCGAGGCGCTCCGGGCAATCGAGGAAGAGGTTCGGGAAGCTCTCCGGATCACCTTGGCGCTTCCCGGTGATGCGGCGACGGCGGCGCTTCGGGGAGGTCAGTGCGGCCTGGCCGGTCTGGTCGACACCGAGATCTCGGCCGACAGCCGGACGGTGATCCTTCGGTCGGCGAAGGCCATCAGCCGCGCCGTCCTGGTGATCGATACGCTCCTGACGCTCAAGCCGGTCGATCGGTTCGCGATCAAGGTGGTGATCTTCCGGGCGCTGCCGAGACGGAAGAAGTGGGACGAGATCTCGCGGGAAGATCCGAAAAGCCGGCAGCGCTGGCAGTTGGCCCAGCTCCAGCGTGAGGTGCTGGTCGACCTGATCCTGGCCTTGCAGAACGAAAAGTAAACACGAGTAAAAATTCCTCTCGACAGACCACACAGAATTAGCTCATAAAAACGCTACATTTCGGTTTCTGCGCCCACGGTCCTACCAGATCGTGGGCGCTTTCTTTTGTGGGGCGGCGATGGCGGGGTCTTTCAGGCTCGATATCCGCGCCGACATCCGGCCCTTACAGCGGGCGCTCGATGATCTCGCCCGCAAGCAACTGCCTTATGCGTCGGCTCTGACCTTGACCGCCTTGGCGAAGAGGGTGCAGGCCGAAGAGACGCGGGCGATCGCGGAGACCTTCGATCATCCGACGCCGTTCACGCAACGAGCGATCGGCGTCAAGGCCGCGACCAAGGCGACGCAGACGGCGCTGGTCTTCGCCAAGGATATTCAGGCGCAGTACCTGCAGCCGTTCCTTAATGGCGGACGCCAGTTGCTGCGCGGCAAGGTCGGCTTGCCGGTGCCGATCGATGCGCGCACCAACCAATACGGCAATCTGCCGAAGGGCGCGATCGCCCGCATGAAGGCGCAGCCCAACGTCTTCTTCGGCAAGGTGAAACTCAGAGATGGCCGCACGATCAGCGGGATTTGGCAGCGGCCGGGGAACGCAAATGGCGGCGCCCGGCCCCGTGCAGCCAACCATGCCAGCGGCGCCAGGGCGCGCGGCAGCCTCAAGCTGCTGGTCGAATGGACCAGCGGCGTCGAGGTTCATCAACGCCTGGACTATCGCCCGCGTGCCGCGCGGGTCATCGCTGCCTATGGCGCCATCGAGTTCGGCGCCGCGATGAAGAGGGCGCTGTCGAGCGCGCGGCGATAGACGTCGGGTCGCCAGGGGGGTGGGGTGTCATGGGTCCTTCCTGGCGACCCGGCGAACACGGGCATTTCGCGCGCCCGTTCTGACTGACCGTCGAAAATAAAAAAACACCTTCTGTTGTTGTTGAGGTTGTTGTCGTGTCGGACGAAGAAGCCACAGCCGCCCAGCCCGAGAAGGTGCTGGTCAACAAGCGCGAACTCGCGACGCAGAAGCGTCTGCGTCTCCTCGGCTTCCTGGTCGATCCGAAGGTGAAGCCGCTGCCCAAGGGCGACGGGCCCCAGTTCGAGGCCGAGGACGGTCCCAAGGTCAAGGGTGGCAGGGGTCTCCAACCTGCAGATCACGGGCAAGGTCCTGGCGCAGATGGCGAACCTGAATTACGGGTACATCGACTACGTCTCCCAGCAGGCTGTGCCCTTCACCGCGACCGAGGAGTTCCTCGAAGGCTGGGCTGGCCTGCGGGGAGTAACGCGCGAGATCGCAGTCGCCTTCCAGGGCCAGGCCTCAATGGTGGGTACCGGTCAGCCGGGCAAGGACATCCCGGCCGGCACGCCGTTGGTCCGTGGTGACCAGGCCGCCTACAGTACGGTGTCCGACGTCCAGGTGGCCGCGGATGGTACTGCGACCGTGCAATTCGTCGCTTCTGTTCCTGGCGCCGCCGGAACCTGCGATGTCGGGACGATCCTGGTGCTTGGCACGTCGATCGCCGGGCTGCAATCGAACTGGACGGTCACAGAAAGCATCACGCCTGGCGCGGATCTGGAACAGGATGATTCGCTGCGCAGCCGGATGCTGCAGGTCTACCAGAGTCCGCCGCAAGGTGGTTCCCAGTCGGACTATGAGACCTGGGCGCTGCAGGTTCCTGGCGTGACCCGGGCCTGGGTGGTGCCGAACGGCATGGGGGTGGGAACCGTCATCGTGTACGTGATGCTGGACATCACCGAGGCGGCGCATGGTGGCATACCGCAGGGAACAAATGGCGTAGCGGCGGCCGAGCCGCGCGGCTCGGCGGCGGCCGGCGACCAGCTCGCCGTGGCGAACCATATCTATCTGCGGCAGCCCGTCACGGCGCTGGTCTATGTCTGTGCGCCGACGGCCAATGTGGTTCCCTTCACCATCAGGGGGCTGGCCGGTATCGGCGCGACCGCCCAGGCGGCCGTGGCCGCGGCGATCTCCACGGTGTTCGCTACCAAAGGCGACCTGGGTTCGACAGTGTTCATTACCGACATCGAGACGGCGATCGCCGCGGCGGCAGGCACCGAGGCGTTCGGAATCGTCGCGCCGGCGGCCGATATCGTCAATGCCGCGAACGCCGTTCCGGTGCTTGGCGCGATCACCTGGGAGTAAAGCGATGGGTGCTCCGACCTTTTCAGTCACGGACTTCGTGTCAGCCCTTCAGGCGCTCATGCCGCCAGGGCGGGCGTGGCCGAGAGATCCGTCCTCGGTGCAAACATCGGTCATCACCGGTCTGGCGCCGAGCTTCCAGAGGGTCACGGCAGCCGGGAATAATCTGCTGCTGGACGCCTTCCCGGCGACCACCGACCAGCTGCTGCCCGAATGGCAGTCGACGCTCGCTTTGCCCGATCCGAACTTGCCGGCCGCCAACACCTTGGCGGAGCAGCAGGCACAGGTGGTGGTGAAGTTCGCGAATGGCGGCGGCCAATCCGCTGCCTATTTCGAGTCCTTCGCGGCACAGCTCGGCGTGACGGTGACCGTGACCAGCTCGGCTCCGTTTCGGTGCGGGCAGAGCAAATGCGGGCAAACGCTCGGCACAACCGATCAGTTCTTCGCCTGGTCGGTGACCGCGCCGGATACCTCGCTTGAAGGGATCTTCAACGAGCTGAAGCCGGGTCATACCTACGTCACCTTCAACACTTGAGGTCGCGCCTTGTATCAGATTGACGTTGCGACAGCGTCGCCGACGCTGCCGGCGCCGGCTGCTGCCGGCACGCCTGGCTATTTCACCGATGGCCAGGTGCCCAATATTCCGCCGACGGTGGTGCCGGCGGATTTCATGAATGCCATCATGCTTGAGCTGCTGAACGTGCTGGCGGCGGCGGGCATTGCTCCGTCCAAGACGGCCGATAATCAGCTCGCCACGGCGATCCGGACGATCGTCGAAGCGACGGCGGGCAACTATGCGGTCGACACGGGTGCGGCGAATGCCTATGTCGTCGCGTTGGTGCCGCCGGTGGCCAACTATACCGAGAGCTTCGAGTTCAAGTTCCGAGCGGTGCACGCGAACACCGGCGCCAGCCAAGTCAGTTTCGGGCCTGGAAATGTCCCTCTGACGCGCGATGACGGCTCGGCCCTGCAGCAGGGTGACATTCTTGCCAACAGCATCGTGGCCGGCGCCTTCGATGCTGTGCTCGGCAAAGCGATGATCTCCTCGATCGTGCCGTCTCAGTTGAGTGTGTTGGCCAAGGCCGGCATTGGCGCCGGCATGAAGCTCGACGGTACGGGAAACCTGACCTTAAGCCCCGCCGACAATAGCATTCGGGTCACGGCGAATGGCGTTCAGACCAATGAGCTTGTCCAGAACTTCACCGGCACGGTGCAGGTCAACGGGGCGGCCGGAACCAGCAGCCACACGGTCAATTTCGTCGGCTTCGGCACCCTCGATGTCGCTGAGACAACCACGCTGTGGGACGGATTTAATTTCTCGGTAGATTGCGTTGGCGGATCGACCTCGGTCGTTCCGAATGCGGCCGATAGCATCGGGGGCCAGGCCGCTGGGGTGCCTTACGTGATGCCGGCCGGGACAAGCGCTTTGTTCATCTCTGACGGCGCCGGAAACATCCGTGTGCTGTTTCAGACGGTATCCCCGACATTCTCTCCGGCGCCACAGGCCATAACGGCCAGTGGTGCCCTCGGAGCAGGTTCGTATGCAGTTGATACGTCGGGCGGTCCCATCACCATTACCCAGGCGGGTCTCGCGCAAGGTCAAACCATGGTCTTCAGTGACCCGAGGGGAACCTGGGGAACCAATAACTTCACCCTCAATCTGAACGGCTTGACCTATTGCAAGCCCGGTTCAAACCGCCAATTGCCTGGCCCGCTCGTATGGAATACGCCGGGCGAGACCTTCACCGCCTATTACGACGGCACCACCATAAGGATCAGCTAAATGGGCTTTGCGTCCGATCTCATCGCCTCCGTCTCCATGGCCGCTCTGGTTGCGGGGGAGACGCTTACCGCCGGCCAGATGGTGGCGCTGGCGGCCGACAATACCGTCTATGGCGTTGCCGATCCCAACAACCCGGCGACCGCGCCCAATTGGCGCCCTGTGCTCCAGGCGGCGACTGCTACGGGTGTGGTCTCCGGTAGCCAAAGCCTGAACCAAAGCAGCGGGTTCCTTGGGCCGTCGAAGCTGACCAGCCCTCAGTCTCGCATCAGCTGCCAGCTCGCAAACGGAAACGTGGCAATCGCATATGCGGACACCACCGCCAGCGGCAATGTTTTCATCTCTATCGTCAACCAGGCTGGCGCTCAGGTTCTCGCCCCGACGAAAATCGTTGCGGCGGGTGGTGGCGGCGCCGGAGGGAGCATCAATATTTGCGCCCTGACCGGCGGCGGTTTTGCTGTCTGTTATTTTGCCGGCGGCGCCACTCTGTCCTTTCAGGTTTTCAATGCCGCCGGCGCCCTGCAAGGTACCGTCAACACCACGGCGCCTATCGTTGCCGGCGCTACCTCCATGGCTCCGCTGAGCAATGGCAATTTCGCCTATTGCACGTTCAACACTGGTAAGGCCGGGGTTTCCCATGGCGTAATTTCTGCGGCAGGAGCGCAGGTTCTCCCCCTTACGAGCCTGGGCTCCACGGTCACGCCTCAATCTAATCTGGCCATTGCCGGTTTGAGCGGTGGCGGGTATGTGGTTTTCTTCGGTACCTCGTCCATCACGACGCAGGTGTCGGCGTTTACCAATGCCGGCGCGGCCAACGGAACCGTGCCGAATGCCATCGCCATGGTCAATGGCAGCGCGCCAATTTTGAATATTGTGGGCCTTTCCGGCGGCGGCTTTTCTCTAGCAATTAATTGCACGAACACCAGCACTACCGGCCTGACAGCCCAGGTATATAACGCAGCTCTTGTGCAACAAGGCGCCAATATTGCTCTAAGCACGACCTCGACCACAGGTCAGCCGCCGATGATGTGCCCGTCCACCAATGGCAGCGTTTACGTGGCCTGGGGCGGCGGAACGACCACCGTCAATGTGGCCAAAATTGGAGCCAATGGTGCGCAGATCGGCGCCACTTTCAATCCGACCGTTTCGGGTTCTCCGACCGTCGCGATGTTGACGATCTCGCCCCAGCCGGACGATGGGTGCTTCGTTTATGTGGCCGGCACCAGCACCATTCACGCGGCTGTGCCGATCTCTCCGACCCTGACGCAGACCACGACGTCTTTCACCATTACCGCCCCCATCGTCGGCTCCGGCGGCGTCGATTGCTACGTCTATGCTGGGAACCAGTTCAGCCCCGGCATGACGGTGAATATTACTCTGTGCTCTGCCGCCACGAATGCCCTTTGGAACAACGCCTGGGCCTACAGCGTGCAGAAGGCCCAGGTCATCGGCGTCTCTGATAGCGCCGCCGGCGCTGGGGCTTCCATTCAGGTGCAGTACGGCGGCAAGGCGCAGCTCACCACGGGCTGGCTCCAGCCCTACATGATGGAAGGTGTCGGGTACTCGTCCATCAATGTCGTCGGCCAGCAGGTCACCATGCAGCCGCAGCCGCAGACGAAAGCGTGCGGCGTGATCGGTGGCGTCCTGAATTCCTCGATCTCCTTCACGGCCCCCGTTGATTGCAACGTGGCAATCAATTGGTGGTCCGCGAACGGCGGTTCGGCCGTTACGGTTAACGGGACGATTATCAACGCCTCGTTGACTTCCACGGCCCTGGCTGGCCTGTCGCAGGTTTATGTCGCGGAGGCCACCACCATCGTAATCGGCTCCACGGGCACAACCGCCGGGGCCTTCTCTTCCTATGTCGAGGTCTAAGGCCATGAAATTCGCTTATGTCGAAAATGGCGTCGTCGTCGGTACCGCGCATATCCCGGACAGTTCCGCCAGTATGGCGCAGCCGTCCGGGCCGGTCGGGTCCGTCGAATATCAGGTCGCCGACGAGGTGAACGTTCAGCCCGGCTTCACCTGCACGGTGGAAGATGGCGAGCCTGTCTTTGCCGCTCCTGCTGCCGTACAGCCGGACCTCGACCCCATGGTGTTCTATGACGCCTTCCAGGTCGGGGAGGCGTTGGCCATCAAGAACTCGGCAGACCCGGTCATTCAGGAATGCTGGTTCCGCGTCCAGACGGCGATCAGCACAAATACGCCGATCAACCCGGCAGTAGTGACGCCGCTGCTGGAATATGCCGCGGCGGTCAACCAGCGGCCGAATCCGGGCACCGGCATCTATCTTTCCGGTGCGCTGACAACCGTCCCGGCCTGGGTAGCAAACACTCCGGTGGCTGCCGGCGCATCGCTGGCGGTCGGAGATACCGTCTTCACCTACAGCGCGGCCGGCACCACCGGCGCGACCGCGCCCAGCGGGACCGGTGCCGGCATCGAGGACGGGACCGCGACCTGCAGCTATATCGCGACACCCTACATCCAGCCCTCCAGAATCGCGCAGATCCTGGCTGGCCAGCCTGCGACGGCATAAGGGGGTACAAATGGCCGAGACCGGCGAGCAGCAGCTGCTAATCCTCGTGGGGGAGTTGAAGGGGGATATGGAGGAGGGGCAGAGACAAAGGTCGCGGCAATTCAAGATCCTTGAAGACATCTCGAAGAAGCTGGCCGGGCTGCTTGGGCGGTTCGACGAGCGCTGTGAGAACGATGACCGCAGATGGGAAGAGTTCAAGCGGCGAATGGAAGCGCAGGAAAAGACGATCGCCGACCTGACCAGCAGGATCGCCGTCGTCGAACAGCCGGCCGAAGGCTCCCCCAGGCGCCGCACGCTCTCGCTGTCGCTCTTGACCGTGATCGGCGGCAGCGGCGGCCTGGCCGGGCTGTTTTTCGGGAATGGCTTGGCCAAGCTCGTCGGGCAAGGCCTCGATCTGTTGAAGAAAATCCCGCATTAGCGCGAACGCCGTTCGCGTCTCGACATCAAGCCGCCCGGCCTCGCCGCGGCGGCTTTTTCATTGGAGCGTCCCATGGTCAAGCTGCTCAAGCCGACCGACACCTTTTGCATCGAGTTCGACACTAAGGAAATGCCCGGGCTGATCGTGGCCACCGAGGTCTGCATCCGACGGCGCATCATGCGTCAGCAGGACGTCGCCAGGGTCGATCTGCCCGATCACCCGCTGTATCCGAAACTTCAAACCTACGTGAAGGGGAGCCCGCGATGAGCGATTTTCTGCGCGCGTGGCCGATCACCTTCGGCATCGAGGGTGGCCTGGTCAATAACTCGAATGATCCGGGTGGCGTGACCAAGTATGGGATCACCAAGCGGTACTACCCCAACCTCGACATCCCGAACCTGACCGAGGCGGATGCGCAAGCGATCCTGCAGCGCGACGTTTGGGACACGGCGCGCTGCGACGAACTGCCCTGGCCGCTCAACAGTCTGCTGTTCGAGGCGGACGTCAACTGCGGTGTCGGCACCGGTGGCCGGCTGCTGCAGGGGGCGCTGCACATCACCGCCGACGGGGTGATAGGGGCGATCACCATCCGGGCCGCCAGTTCGGCGAACCTGCCCGACCTGGTCGCGCGGTTCCAGGCCAAGCTCGGCGTGCGATACGCCAGCTTGCCCGACGCCGCTACCTTCCTCGAAGGGTGGCTCTATCGCGAGTTTCTCGGCGAATACCAGTCGCTGCAATCGTGAGCGCGCTGGACCTCGAAATCTCTCAAATGCTTCAGGGAGCTGAATTCATGAAAAACTTGGACTGGATGACGATCCTCATGCTCTGGACGCCGCTCTCTACGGCGCTGTTCGTGATTTTCCTGTTCGGCCTGGGTGCCCTCTATCTCTACCGCGTGGTCGTTACGGTTTGGTTCCTCGCCCGCCTGCAGGAAGGCAGCACCAAGCACGCCGTCACCGTTGCGCTGACCACCACGGCGTTCTGGCTGATCGACCTGGCTGGCGCTCTGCCCGATGGGCAGCACGTTCCCTTTGTCTTGGTCAAGGGGTTCTGGCTGATCGCCCTGGCCCTCTTCATCAAACCGGATGCGAAGGTAAACCCTTCGCTGGCCGCGCCGGCGGCTTAATTCCTTCCGGCGACCCGCCTTATCTGGCGGCTTTTTCCTTCAGCCTCAATGGAGACACCATGCGTTATCTCACCACCGCCGCCGAAACGGTGATCGTTACCGCGCTCGATCAGAACGGGCGGCCGTTCCTCGGCGAAGTGCCGAACGTCAGCGTCAGCTCGGATCAGCCGGGCGTTGTCAACGTCTCGGGCGGTACCTTCACCAATGGCACTGCCAATCTGGTCCTGACCCAGGAATCCGAGGGCACCGCCAATATCACCATCGTCGCCGGCGGCATCAGCCAGACCGAGCAGGTCTCGGCCTATCAGCCCGTGCTGACCAGCCTGCAGATCGGCGCCGCGTCCTAACCGCACTCATCAATCAATCGCAACAGAAGGGCGGCTTAGGGCCGCCCTTCTGTTTTTCGCCACAGGGAGATCAACATGCGCTCTTTTTCATTTGCCCTCACGGCCGCCGCGGCGGTTCTCCTGTCCGGTTGTGTCGCCACCACCGCCATCGAGACCGGTAAGCTGCCGACCGCGGCCGAGGCTCAGCAGCAGCTCGCCGCCGATGTGGCCGCTCTGAAGTTGGCCGGCTGCGTCGTCGACGAGGCCGGCACGGTCGCCCAGCCGGTGATTCAGGCCGAAGTCGACGCCAACGGTCAGCGAATCGCCAATCTGGTCGATCAGACCGGCGCGAAGCTGTGCTCTGCCGCGTCGCCGCCGGCGGCGTCGAGCGTCGCGCAGTGATCCGCGCCGCGATCCTGGCGGGCGCGCTCATCCTGTCCGGATGCGCGGCGCCCGCCGCCCCGCCGGCCCTTGCTGTCGGCGGGGCGGCCCTCGGCTTTGGTGCGGCCGTATTCAACTTCGATACCGAGCTGGCGAAAGGATACGTCGCTTGGCGCGAGGGCGAGTTCTCGCCCGCCTGCAGGGAGCCCAACCCGAAATGACCGTCCTCACAGAGCTGGACCTCTACAAGGTCTGCCATGGCACCTATGAGCCCGACTTTCCCTTCGACCTGATCTTTCAGGGCCGGAAGGACGACGAGACCTATGTCGGCGTGAAACGCTTCGGCGAAATCGACGTCGTCGCCTTCCGCGGCTCGACCACGCCGCTCGACTGGTTCCGCAACTTCGACCTGCTGCCGACCTTTGAACGGGGCGTGGGTTGGATCGGCGAGAACTTCGAGGATGGCCTGGCTGCCGCGCGCGGAAACCTCCTGACCGTCATCGGCCCGCACGTCATCGTCGTGGGCCATTCGCGCGGCGCCGGCGAAGCTACCGATTTTGCCTGCGACCTGGTGCTGGCCGATCGGCCGCCGATCGCCGTCATGCTGCTGGCGCCGCCCAGGACCAGCATTTCGAGCCGACAGGCCGAGCTGCTCGCCCGGGTGCCTGTGCGGGCCTACCGGAACAAGGGAGATCCGGTGACCGAGGTGCCGCCCTGGTGCGGTCACCCCTATGAGTTGATCAACATCGACGTGCCGGCGCCGGGGGGCGATCCGTGGGGGCCGGTGGCGCCGCATCACTCCGAGCTGTATGGCCTGGCGATCGCGGGCTTGTCCCCGATGCCGACCTATACCGCGCCGTCTCAGTGAATGGCGCCAAGTTCCTCTTCCCATTCCAATTCATATTCGCGCCGATCATCTTCATCTATGCTCCGTGGCCCTTCAGCAGCTCGGTGCGGACGGTGATCAGGGTCGGCGAGGGGGTCTGACATCATGAATAAGTTCATTCTCGTCGCAGCCCTGCTGGGGGCGGTGTTGGCCGTCGAGGCGCGTGCTGACGACTTCGAGGCCTGCAAGCAGCATTTGCCCTACGGCACGCCGACCACGGCGCCGGATCTGACCGTCACGCCGATCTGCCACGCCGGCTATGCAACCGCCGTCGACGACGTCGACCTGGTTCCTCGCTGGGTGGCTTACCATCTGACCGGGCCGCACACGCTCGGCTGCCTCGACCGGGGCAACAACTTCCATCCCGACGAGGGACTGCCGGCCGGTCATCGTGCTCGGCCGGTCGACTATGCGAAATCCGGTTACGACATCGGGCACCAAGCGCCGGCCCAGGACTTCGCATGGGATGCCGGCGAGATGTCCGATAGCTTCAGCCTGGCCAACATGGCCCCCCAGCTGCCGGGTCTCAACCGGCAGGGCTGGGAGCGCCTCGAGGAGGCGGTCCGCGCCTGGGCTTGGTCGCGTGGTGATCTGCAGGTCTATGTCGGCCCGGTGATCGGTACGACCGACGCGAAGATCGGCGTCGACCAGGTCGACGTGCCGATCGCGTTCTGGAAAGTGCTTGTCGATCGTTCGACGGGCGAGGCGGTCGCGTTCGAGATGCCGCAGCAGGATGTCGCCAAAGGGGATCTGTCGCCCTGGCAGCGGTCGATCGCCGACGTCGAGAGAGACGCCTCCATACGGCTGCCGCTGCCGGCCGGCGTCGATCGCGTCGCGCGGCCGGCGATCTGGGCGGCCGACCTGACGGGCTGGCGGCGCGCGCATGCGGCAGCTTGCGGCAGCTGATCGATCGCCTCTATCATCGGGACGACAACTGGAGCAAGAGGGCCCGGGCGCTTCGGCGCTCGGGCCTTTTGTCGTTTCTGGGCTCGCCACACTTGAAAATGAGGCGCTGCGTGTTCTAGTTATGTTCCATGTCCATACTGGTGTACGGGTTTGGCGAGGACGCTCTCGCTACCCTCATGAAGCACGGCGCGACTGACATTCAATTTTGGTGCGTCGGCGGGATCGCCGGCACCAGGCCGTGCTTTCATTGGCACACGGTGAACATCGAGGCGCTGATTCGTAAGGTGGGCGCCGAAATGTCGCTCGTGATGCTGGCCAGGCGGGCGCGATGCGCCAACTGCGGTAAGATGGGGTGCCATGTCCAGGCGATCAGCACGCTCGGCTATGGAATGACCCAATGGCGGCGAGTAAGGCTGCTCGGCAACATGATTCACCCGGTCGTTCCTGACAACGATGACGATCCCGGGCCGAAGAACGGGCGCGGCGCCCTGAAGGCCGATCACTAATCTACGGGGGTTCCATTGATCCGAAAGCTTTGGCGCCGCGCGGGTCGCGCGAGCGAAGGCATGGCTATTGCCGTGACCGCAACCGTCATCTCGCCTTGGTCGTTCTGGGTTTTGTTCGCGCTGTGCCTGCTGCAGCTGGTCAGCGCCAAGGTCGCGACCGACGTCCTGTACATCTCGAACGACATCCAACTGCTGCTGCTTCCGCTGCTGGGGATCTCCGGAACGGTCAGCGCAGCTGCGGCCGGGCGGCAGGCGCGTCGGGACTTCGGAGGGCTGCGATCCGCCCTGACGGAGATGTCTGGGCGGATCGAGCGGATAGAGAATATGCTAGCCGGCGCGAACGCCATTCGCGAGACGGCACCTGAGGGTGGCGCCGGTGAGGAATATCCCCCTATCACCCGCGTTTCTTGACCGGCCTCGCCACGTGATCGGGATCTGGACGGGCAGGGGACGGGATGCGGTGTACCAGGCTGTCCTTCAGGACCTGATTGATCCTCGATTGCCAGCCCGGGCCGGTCGCGCGAAAGACCTTGAGCACGTCCTGATCGAGGCGAAGTTTAACAGCTTCCTTTGGCGCGTCCAGCCGCGGGCGGCCGCGCGGACGGACCGGTTGAAGACGCTTCGCGTTTTCGTCCGTCAGCTCCTCAGTATCGGGGTCGCTGGCGATCGCCGCGGTGATGGCGGCGTCTTCCTCGTCGGTAGGGCTGATATGGCCCGGTTTAAGCGGCGGCATAGCGCTTTTCCTCTCGCTTGTTAGCTTTCCGCAGGCTGATCACGCGGCGGTCATCGCCACGGTCCGTATAGACCACGCAGTGAAGGCGAAGGCCGATATAAGCGAAGCCAATCATCCGGATTTCGCCATAGTTGGCGCGCGTGTCCTCATAGGCCCACAGGGTCTCCCACTCGATCTCGCTCGCCTCGGCCAAAGACATGCCGTGCTTCTCGGTGTTGATGGCGTCTTTCGCGGGATCGAATGTGATGTTCATGAGGATAAATGTACCCCCAATAAATACGGGTGGCAAGCCTATTTTATGGGGGTACATTTAATACCCGGGCATAGGCTGATAAGTTTTTCAGCCCGCCCATAAGGCATTGATATCATTAGGGGTGAACAGGGCAGGAACATCGAAAAACACCATTGATTTTATTGAATAATCAGGAGCCTTTTAATCAGTAGGTCCCGGGTTCGAGCCCCGGCGCGCTCACCAAGTTTTCCTTGGTTTCTCGCCTTTTCGGATCGGTGGCGGGTGGCACTTTCGGTGGCACCATGCTCCGCACTCCATCCGTTTTCATCCCGTATCACGCGCATTCCGACGGGTCATAATTTCCGCTAATATTTTTTGCGCAAATGATGCGGAAGATAGCAGATGGCAATCGTTAGACGCACCCTGGACCCCGCCAACCCGCCCAGGATGACTCCGGAAGAAATCGCCCGTATCGACGCTATGACGGACGAGGAGCGCACTGCAAACGCCCTGGCCGATCCGGACAATCCGCCGCTGACCGACGACGAATTGCTGGTGGTAGCTGCTGCCCGGTGTCCTTAAGCCAAAGAAAAACCCCGCCGGGGTATCCACGGCGGGGCTTTTGTCATTCGGGCCGGCGGCCCTCCGAAACAGGGGAAGGTTAGCCCCCAGGCCGGCACGCAATCTTGATCAGGAAAGGCTCATTTGCTGGTGCCTTTCAGCCCTTCGCGGCTGGCTTTGATGATCGCGGCGGACATGGACAGGCTGACGCCGGTCTCGCGGGCATAGTCGCGGCGGCTTTGGTTAATCATCTCCTCAGTTTCGCGGTCGAGGAATACGCCCACACGGCGCGTCGGGTTAGTTTCGTCGGTCATTCGATCCTCACAGGTCAAGTCCACGGTGGAAGTGCCGGCGTTCGGGCTTGCTCTGGCGGGCGGCTTTCATGGCGGTGAGGCGCTCAATCCGCATGATGTCGCAAAGCTGGTCCCAGGCCTGGGCGATATCGTTGTCAGACAGGTCCGGCCACTTCTTGCGCACCAGGGCGGGGAAGTTGACGTTCTCGATAAAGAACGCCCCGAAACTAGTGGTGATCAGGGTCCGCGTTTCGTCGGGCTCGTCGCCGTAGTCGCGGATATTGATCGTGGCGCCGCTGATGGCGACGGCAAGCTGTAGCTGGGCGGCGGTGGTCGCTCCGCTGTTCAGGCCGCGCATGTCCTCGGCCTCTTCCTGAATTGGGCTCTTCTCAAACTCCATCGACCGGCGGCGACCAAAGGGGTTCCAACTGCGGCGGCGCTTGGCCGGGGGGTGTTCGCCCCCGGCTTCGGCCTGCCTGACGGGAAAGCCGGGCAGATGCACCATGTTACGCCACCTTCCAGGCGTAGGAGGCATCCGGCACCAGAGGCATGGCATTCAGCAGCGCGGTGACAGCCACCGAACCAGAGGCGGCACTGTCCCGCTTGGTGATCAGGGTGATGTTCGACGCGAGGGCGATGCCCATCCTGTCCCAGGCGGCGATATAGGTATTCGCGGTCTCGCTCGACAGTTCGGCCAGGACGCCGGAAACGGTCAGTTCCCGGTTCTCGTTGACGGTCGCCCCGGTCCCGCTGGTGCCGATTACGCCGCGCAGTTCACCGAAGGTCAGCGACTTGCCGGCGGCAGCGCCCAGCGAGAACGCGCCCAGGTTGGCAGCGTCCAGCGCGCCGAGCAACAGCGCGTCCAGCGCGTTGGTGATGCCCATGCCGATGCTGGCCATCAGGATGTCCGGCAGTTCACCGTAGAAATATTGGCGCATGACCGAGCGAGGCAGCGAGAACTCCACGCCCAGCATGGGGATGGTGGCGCGGTCGATATCGGCGCGGAGGAACGGCAGATCGGACACGGGGATTTCAGCGCCATCGGCCACCGGCGCCACGTTTGCCGGCTGCACGACGATCAGGCCGGAATTCGTGCGGGTCATGACTTCGCCCGGGAGGGAATTCGGCGCGAAGGGGATAACCACGATATTGGCACCAGCCTGGGCAACGACGGACCGGCGCGCGATCTCGGTTGCCATGGTGGTGGCCTTGCCGGCCTCGGTGCCACGCGGCATGTAGGTGTTGTGGTCGCCCACGGTCAGGGCCGGGAACGATAGCGAACGGATATCAAGCTCGTTGCGAGAGCCGTGCGGAATCGGGGTGACGCGCTTAACGTCGCCGTTGCCGTCATAGCTGAAATGGAGCGACGGCGCGTTTTCGGCCTCGGTGATCATGGCGCGGATGATGTTCGACGGGGCGTGGGTGGTGGTGGTCGGGGTAACGATCATTTTGGAGCGGGTTTCCTGAGTGATGGTATGGGTAAAGTCGGGAAGGCCGCGCACCAGGGCAGCGAGGCGGTGAGAGGGGCCGGCGGCCTGGATTTCGGCGATGAATGCCTGTTCCTGCGGGCTGTAGGAACGGCCCACACCCACGGAATTGTCAGCCGGGATAGAGACGAAGCTGATTTCGTAGGGCCACCAGCGGGTAACGCGGTAAGTGTCATCGTCGATAGCGTGGCCGGCGCGGACTTCGTAGCCGACAGAGACTTTGGTCACGATGCCGTCGTTGATGTCCTGCAACAACTGCTGTCCCAGGGGCGACCGGGACAGGCGCACCACGGCATAGCCACGGCCCGCATTGCTGTCGATCCAAGCGCGGACCACGACGCCGCGCTGGTCATCCCAATTGTGCATCCACAGCACCGGAGCGCCGCCAGCGGCTAGCCGCTCCATGTCCACTTCACCCGGCTGGTGCCCGAGGATTTCGATACCCATGCGGGTCTCCACTTCGTCGTTCTCGGAAGAGAACGAAATGGTGATTTCGCGGGTAGTGGTGTCGGCATCTTCCTCGATATCGAACAGGCGGACGTGTTTGGTCCCTTTGATCGCGTTGAGGCGTTCGGCTGTCATCATTGTTTGAGGTTTCTCACATCGTCGGGCAGCAGGTTGCCGTCCGTTCATGCGCTAATGGTGCGCAATCACAACTCACCCTGTACACACAAATTATTCATTAAAATCAGTATGTTAATGAACTCCAGTGAACCAACATTAACCGCCATGAATACTGAATGGCCGATTTCCGCCAAACACGTAATTGCTGCTTTTTTTGGGAAATTATTGCTCAGTCGCCGTCTACCGGGGAGCGGTCGGCGCGGGAGATCGGCACCAGGGAGGGCGGGCGGCTTCGCGGGAAGTGGCAGAAACCCTGGGGACAGAAAGCGAAAACCCAGGCAGAGAGCGGCTTACAGGGGTGTCCGACGCTCTGATTTTGTGTCCCTTACATACCTAAGCCCTTGATAACAGGCTTCTTTCTGGGCATGTAAATGAAAAGTGCTCTTAAAATAGGCTCCCACACCTGGGAAGGCGCGGGGAATGGCCACCCACGCCCGGCACCCCGTCAGGAAGTACCTTTTTTCTGCCTGCAATGGCCGACACACGTTTTGCGCGGCGTTGGCCAAACTTCCGCCCTTGACGCAATCGAGAAACGATGTATTTGTATTTATATACTGTGAAAAAATCACTCTTTAGGCGTGTGGAGTTGGGCTAATGAATAGGACTGATATCGAGGAGAGAATCAGTGATCTTGAAGCACTGGGGGAGACGCTCGTTTTGCTGAGTGGATCGTCTTATGTCGGTGAAGAAATCCAGAAGTCTCTTAGCTATATCGCTGATCGGCTTGGCGAAAACGCCGTCGCCATCCGCGCCGCTGTCGGCGTATAGAGGGGTATAGCGTGACACCGGAGCAATGCAGGGCCGCCCGCGCCCTGGTCGGCTGGTCTATCAGAGATTTGGCCACCAAATCCGGCTTGCATCCCAACGCGATTAGCCGGTTTGAGAATGACGGAAATTGCCATCGCTCCACCCTTGAAGCCCTAGAACAGGCATTGGTGCTTGCTGGCGTCCAGTTCATTCCGGATGGAACGCCGAGCATGTCCGGCGGAGCGGGTGTCCGACTAGCGGAGCGCGAAAACTAACTGTCCCGCCACCAGCGCGGCGGACTGCCATTCACTGCGCCGGTCTTCCCAACGAAGTCACTCGCAAGACCCACCCTTGAGCAAAACGGCCCCGTCATCACTGGCGGGGCCGTTGTCGTTCTGGGGTTTTAAGGTTGTTACCAGCCCTGGAATCTCGGAAGGTTCTGTTGCGCGGCAAACTCAAGGAAGCCCCGCCCAAGTTCCGTTATCGTACCGTTCCTGCCGGTGACTATTGCGGCGTTATTCACCACCAAGAATCTCACCCAAACTTCAAATGTGCCTACCGGGACCGGAGAAGCTTGCGTCTTGACATAAGCTTCATATGCTTCGACATGGGCATCATAGAATTTAGTTAAGTCAGTCGCTGAGGTTTCGGCCGCCATAGCCTCTAATGCACTGCGTTGAGAGGCAAAAATGTTGAGCCAGAATATCGCCCAATCTCTCTCTGTTTTCCTCTGAGTCAGTCTCAGCAATAAAAGAGATTCCCTGGCGTGAGCGTCCTCAGGCTGAACTCTGTTTAACTCAATCCGGACCTCTTCCACCCCCTTAACGATGTAGGGTTCCTGCTTTTCACCGGGCGCGACGTTTTTAAGTGCCTCTTCAAGCGGAATAGTGATTGCCTGCACGCCGATACGGCTCTCGCTGAACTCCGCGACACCTTTTCCGACGCGGCGAAGGCGAGAAATCAGCGATCGGATCTCAAGTCGGAACAAAAAAATCGCCGTGGCCGTCACGATTGGCCACAGGATTGCAGCAACTCCCTTGAGAAAATTACCGTCCATGACCCTGCCTCCAATTTAAGCGGTTACGGCACGATCAACAGTTCGCTGCAAAACTTATCAATGTCCACAATCATTTAGCGCATCAAAACCGAATCCCCACCAGTGATGACGAGAGTTTTACCGTTCTGGGGTGCCATGGTTGCAGTGGTCTTCCCGTGGTTGAACCACGCTCAACCACGCCCCGGCATCGGTGGGGTTAGGCGTGGTGTGGTGTGGTTCCCCCTCTATAGGGGAACCACCACGACCACGCCTAACCACATGCCCTACTCGTTCTGACTGATGGCTTGATAAATGCCTGCCACAGAGCGGACCAATTCACGGGCCTCAAGCTCTTTCAGGCGTTTTCCTGCATTGCTCTTGTCCATGGCCAGAGCGGCGGCGACAGCCCCAGGCCCTGCGCCCTGGTGCCCCAGGCTCTTGAGGTAGTCCAAGACCTTCTGTTGCGCTGGGGTCAGACGGTCGCCCTTGTCGGGCTTCTCAGGCGGTGGGCAGGCTTTGACAACGCAAGTCGTAATCGCCTTGTCCGGCCATTGGTGCGAACGGCCCACCTCGACCGTGGGCAGGATGTACGCCATATCGCTCGACGGTCCCAGGTCACGGTTTTTCGTCACCTCGGCCACTACGATGCCGAAACCCTCGAATTTGGCGGTGGTCTTGCCCAGCTTAATCACCACGTCCGAGTTATTGTAGAAGGCGCCGGAACCGCGCATCCCGTTCTCTTCATTCTTCCCGCTGTGATGAACGATCAGGAAAAAGCACTGGCAGGCGGCGGCGATGCGGCGGCTGAATTTGTTCACCCCGCCCATCTCGCCCGCGTTGTTCTCATCCGCGCCGGGGATCATGGCCGCCAGGGTGTCACCAATGACCAGCCCGACTTTCTGGCCGGTGCGGGCCTCAACCGCCTTGATCTCACGTACCAGGGTGTCCGGGTCGGCTTGGCCGCCTACCATGATGACGGATTGCGGGATGATATGGAAATTGCTCACGTCCGGTTCCTCGACAGCATCGGAGAACGGGTCAAGCGCCTCGCCGTTGAACACCTGCCAAGCCTTGATGCGGCGGTCAATGCTTCCCTCGGCAGCGATGTAGACCACGGCCATGGGCATGGTGCGGCGCCCGAAGAACTTGCGTCCGGTGGCGATGCGTAAGCCCAGGTCGATGACATAGAACGTCTTACCGGCATGGCTCGGGCCATAGACGAAGCCGTACCCGATGGCGGGTATCAAATCCTCGGTCAGTTCATACGGCGGAACCCAGTTAGCGGGAATGTCCGCCGCCGAATACATGCCCATGTGACTCGCGTTGTTGTCGTTGTCCGGTGCGATCGGAGGGGTCAGCGCCAGCAGATCGTGGAGCGTTCCGCCCGCCGCGATCCAGTCCGACACGTCACCTTTGGGCGGCAGGCCGGGCAGTTCCACCGTGCGGATGGACTTCGCTACGCCCGCCAGCTTGGAGCGCACCACGTCGGCATGTTTCCCACCCATTTCGTCGTTGTCCGGCAGGATCACCACGTCACGGCCCTGGAAATGCTGGCTCAGTTCGTCCGGCCACTTGGTGGCGCCGGCTGCGTTGCAGGTTGCCAAGGCGCCCAGCTTGGCCAGATTGTCGGCGTCCTTCTCGCCCTCAACCACGAAGACCGGCGCGGACGGATCGGCGGCCAGCAATTCGGGCAGGCGGTAGGGAACATGGGTGAAGCTCTTGTAAATATCCCGGTAGAGCCACCCGCCGTTGCCGTCCGGGCGGCATTGGCTAAACCGCTTAGGCTCCCACCGCTCGACCCGTAACACCACCGCACCGGCTGCGTCCCGGTAGTCATAGGACGCCACTCGCCGCCCTCGGTCCTTCTTCGGCGCGTTGTCGCTGGCCTGGTTGTCGTTCGCCGCCAGCCCATGCCCGGCCAGCCATTCGCCCAGATCGGTGGTGGCGGTGAAGTCCTTCGCCAGCAGCTTAACCATGTACAGGACACCGCCCTGGTCGCCGCTTTCGTGATCGTGATACGCGGCCTTTTCCAGATTTACGGCCTTGGAGCCGTGGGTTCCCCATCGCCATTCCGTCGCGGTGGAATGCTCGGGGTTCGGTTCACCCAGCAGATATCGGGCGACGGCTGGCATGTAGGCTTTGTAATCGCGTTCGTTGCTCATCCCTGCGCCTTCAACTGCATGTTGACCGCCATCCCAAGGAAGGCTTGAGCGTCATTGATCAGCCGCACGATTTCGGGCCGCTTGAGGCGCGAATGCAGCGGGCCTTCCTGTGCGCCGATCAGGGCATTGACCAGATCCAGGCTAGTGCGGGCAGGTTTGCCGGGTTCGGGAAGCGTGGTCCAGTAGCAAACCACCGCGTCCCAGGCGATGCAGAAGCGGAGGGACCGGTTCTCATGGACCGCGATCAGCGCCAGGAAGTGCGGGAAGTCGCCGGCCTTCGGGGTGTGTATCATTCCGGCACCTTCTGGCCGTTCAGCCGGGCCATGTAGTCGTCCAGCGCCGTGGTGGGCCATACCAGATTGCGGCCAAGCTTGCCGGTGGGGCGGGGGAATTCGCCTCGGATCATCATGTTGCGCAGGCCAGTGCGGGAAATGCCCAGGCGGCTCAAAATTTGGTCAAGGCGTACAACGTTAAGGGTCATTTGTTCGGTTACTCATACTCGGTTGCTGACGACCCAATGTTGTTTCTGATCGCTTCTCAAGTCCTCGGACGGGATTTCCTGCCATGGCAGAAACGCCAAAACGCGGTTTAAGACTCACCCAGCGCAGGCAAAGAAAAAGCCGCCCCGACACAGCCAGGACGGCCCCAACTCTCGCCAGTGAATCGCGCAGCGCGTTCTAGGCGGCAATCGCCACCGGGGCAGGCGGCACCTTCACCACCCTGGCCAGCCACTTGGCCCACTTCGCCATTGCCTCGGTCATTTCCGGCAGATAGTCGGCGTGATCGTACACCCGCCCGGAGGTGTCGATTTTTGCGTGCTGCTGTATGCGGTCGCGGGTTTCCTTGCTGATCTTCGGCCCGTCGCCGGCTCGGGACTTCCACGTCCGGCGAAGATCGCGGGGCGTGAAGCGCGCCACCTTGTCCTTGTTGTCTTCGCACCAGCGCGACACGGCCCGGCCTAATGACTGTTCGGTGATGCCGTGGATCAGCGGCCCGTCGCCATACTGGTCGATTAACTCTTGGAAAATCGCCACGGCTTCGTCCGGCAACGGCACGATATGGGGCTGCTTCTTCCCCTTGGTCTTGTGGGCCGGCATCCGCCACAGCTTCGCCGCCACGTCTACATCCGCGCCGTCCACACGTAAGGTCTCCCGCACGCGCTGGCCGCACAGCAGCACCAGCCGGATGACTTTGCCCGTCTGGTCCGCGAAGCCCTGGAACTCCACAAGCGTGTCCTGCCAGACATGATGAATTTCAGCAGGCGATAGATTGCGGTCTCGCGGCGTGCTGGCGCCTTCGTCCTTGCGGATACCGGCGGCGGGGTTGGCGGCAACGCCCCAGGGCACGCGGTCAGCTTCGGGTACCATGTAGTCATTGGCGGCGGCCATGCCCCAGTTGAACGCGGCGTGGATGTGGGAGCGGGTGAGGTCGGCCATGCGTCGGGCGCCGCGTTCGTAGATCACGGCCAGCGCCTTGGACACATCGGTGGTGGTGACGGCCCCAGCAGGCGTGTCCTTGCCCAAGCTGGTGGCGGCTTTACCTAGGCTGATTTCCACGTCGTCGGCGCTGATCTTCCCAGCAGCCCGCATGGACGCCACATAGCCGGCAAACAACTCACCCACGGTACGCGCCGGGGCTTCCGCTGGCGCTTCGTCTGTGGCCTGGGCCGTCCCGTCCTTGCTGGTGGCTTGGAACTTGGCGCGGGCGTCCTTCAAGCTGACTTCGGGATAGGTGCCGATCATGGCCCGGTGGCGCTTGCCGTCGCGCTTCCAATCAGCAACCCAAGACGCCGAGAACTTGCCACCGGAGGCGGGGCGGATACGAAGCTTCAGCGAGCCTTCGCCCTTTCCTCCGCTTCCGTCGCTCAGAATGGTCTCTTTGGTGGCGTCCTTGAGGGCGGCTTGTATCTTGGTGTCGGTGAGCATGGTTCCTCGTGGCGGGTGGCACTTTCGGTGGCACCATGCTCTAACCTGACTTGCCTCTTAATTGCAAGCTCAGGATGTCCGCAAACCCGCATGAATCCTAGTGTATTCCGATTAAAACCGATGAAAGCCGATGGGTTTTTATGGTGCCATTTTTGGGTGATTTTCGCCTAAAAATTGACTTTTAATCAGTAGGTCCCGGGTTCGAGCCCCGGCGCGCTCACCATCGATGTCCCCCAGGCATCATGGTGCATCATGGTGCTTCGATCTCTCCCAGCAAGATCTCTTCCAGCCGCAGCAGCAGAGCCGACAAGGCCGGCTCGTCGACCAGCCCGGCCGCTTCCGAGATCGGAAACCAGGTGCGGGTGCGCTCGCCGCGCTCCTGCCATTTCTTCTTCTGCTTGCCGACCAGCATCGGGAACACCGCGATCGAGGCGCCGCAGGTGTCGCCGTTCTTCATCCGCTTGAGATAAGGCACGAAGCCCAGCGGCATGGTGGTGGTGATCTCGCCCTCGACGCCGGCTTCCTCCCACGCTTCCTGGCAGGCGGCACCCTGCGGGGTCATTCCGTCTTCGACATGCCCTTTGGGAATCACCCAGCGGCCGGTGTCTCTGGACGTCACCAGAAGGACTTCCACCTGTTTCTCGGCGACCCGGTACGGGATTACGCCGGCCTGGGTAAGCATCTTTCCCACATGCAGCCTTTCAGCGATGATCGTACAAATTTTACACCATCTTACTGGAACTATTCCCAACAAAGGCTTTCCATAGGATGCTTGGTAGCCATTTTTCGGAGGGGGGCCGAAGTGAGCTGGTTCGACGATGTCAGCACCCGCAACAAGACGCTGGTCCTGATGGGGGCGGCCCTCTGGGGCATGGCCGCGATCTTTCTGGCCGCGCTGCTGACCATGCGGGAGGCCTTGCTTTCCACCGGAACGCCGCCCGGCGACGTTTCCGCCGCGACCTGGCGCGCGGCATTGACTTTCGTCGTGCTGGCAGCGGCCTTCACCCCGCTGATGCTGGCCCTGTCGCTGTGGGCCGCCCGGCGCCTGACGGTGCCGCTGGGCAATTTGACCCAGGCGGTAGCGCAGCTTTCGGTCGGCAATGTCGAAATCGCCATCGAGGAGGAGCTGCGCCGGGACGAAGTCGGCCAGATGTCGCGGGCCGTTGTCGCGTTCCGCGAGGCCGAGCGCCAACGCAGGTCTCAGGCCGAAACCCTGCTGGTCGACCGCGAGCTGAAGGATAAACGCCAGGGCGCGATGGAATTGCTGACGCGGGACTTCAACGAAAGCGCCCGCGGCGTGCTGATGCAGGTGACCAACTCGGCGCGGGAACTGGCCGAGGCGGCCGCCGAAATGACCCAGATCGCCGAAGCGACCAGCCAGCAATCGGCCTCGGTCTCGGCGGCGGCGACCCAGGCCGCGGCCAATGTCCAGACCGTCGCCGTGGCGGCCGAGGAACTGGCGGCGTCGGAGACTGAAATCGCCAAGCAGGTCGCGCGTTCGGTCGAGATCGCCCGCACCGCCGCGGCCGACGCCAGCCGCGCCACCGAGATCGTCGGCGGCCTGGCCGAGGCGACCCGTCATATCGGCGACGTGGTGGAACTGATCAACAATATCGCCAGCCAGACCAACCTTCTGGCGCTGAACGCCACGATCGAGGCGGCCCGCGCCGGCGATGCCGGAAAAGGGTTTGCCGTCGTGGCGAACGAGGTCAAGACCCTGGCCAACCAGACCGCGCGCGCCACCGAGGACATCACCGCCCAGATCGCCGCGGTGCAGGCCGCGACCGGCAGCGCGGTCACCGCGATCAGCGGGATCGGCAAGACCATCGAGGCGATCAATGAGGCCGCCTCGGCCATCGCCGCCACGGTGGAGGAGCAGAGCGCCGCAACCGGCGAGATCGCCCGCAATGTGGTCGAGGCCTCGAACGGCACCACCGAGGTTACGCGCAGCATCGTCCAGGTGCGCGACGGCGCGGTCCGCACCGGCACCGCCGCGTCACAGGTTCAATCGACCGCCACGCTGCTGATCAGCCAGTCCGAATTGCTGGCGGGCGACGTCGGCGATTTCCTCAGCGCTTTCGAGCATGCCAGCGACCGGCGCCAGTTCGAGCGCGTGCAGGTGGCGATGGCGGCGTCGCTGCGGGTGCAGGGCAGGGACCTTGCCGTCACGCTGATCGACATCTCGGTTGGCGGCGCCCAGCTCGACCGCGATGCCGGCGCGGCGCCGGGCAGCGAAATCCGCCTGTCGATGGCCGGTGGGCCGGTGGTGCGCGGCCGCGTGATCGGCAATGAGGGCGGCCGGACCCGCCTGCAATTCGCGCTTGACCGCGAGACGCAGTCGGCGCTGACGCAGACCCTGACGCGGATCGCCCGGGAAACCGTGCCTTGAGAAACAAACTGAAACACGGCTGAAATACAGTGAGCCTGCGCGCCGGATAGGCTCTGTTCAGCTTAAATCTGATGAGTGCGGGCTATATGCTTCAGGGAGAAAAGGTAATTCTCGGGCCGATCGTGCCCGCGGATTTCGCGGCATTGTTTCGCTGGGGCGACGATCTCGACGCCGCCCGCCTGAATGAGCCCTATCGTCCACCAACCTGGAAAAACCAGGAAGAGCTGTGGTTCAATGTCGGCCGCGATCCGTCGCGGGTGTTCTTCGCGATCCGCAAGACCGGTATTGAAGTGATCGTCGGCTATCTGCAGATCACCAATATCGACGCCGTCCACCATTCGGCCATGCTGGGCATGCGCATCGGCGAAGCCGCCGACCGCGGCAAGGGCTATGGCAGCGACGCTTTGCGGCTGGCCGTCCATTATTGCTGGAGCCATCTCAATCTCAGCCGCATCCAGCTGGGTGTCTATGGCACCAACGAGCGGGCGATCCGCCTTTACGAAAAGATGGGCTTCGAAATCGAGGGCCGCTTGCGCAAAGCCCTCTTTATCGATGGTCAGTGGATCGATTTCGTTCTGATGGCGCTGATGAGGCCGGTCAGAGGTTAGTTCAGCCCGGCATCCCGCGCGGCCAGGCGGGCCACCGCCGACCAATCGAGATCCTCGGCTCCCTGCTGGGCCAGCAAGGTCAGGAACCGGTCGCGCAGCAGGCTGCCGATCGGCAGCGGCACGCGCAGTTCTTCGGCGGCGGCCAGGGCGAGCCTGATATCCTTGAGGCCGAGCGGGGCGGCGAAGCCGGCCGGCTCGTACTTTTCCTCGACGATCAGCGCCCCGTAAGTCTTGTAGATCGGCGCCGAGAACAGGGTCGAGGTCAGCATCTCCAGATAGGCGGCGCGGTCGATTCCCGCCTTGCCGGCCAGAGCCAGGACCTCGCCCAGCGATTCGATCACCGTGGCAATCAGCATATTACCGCCCAGCTTGGCGATATTGGCCGATTCCGGCTTGTCGCCCATCGGGAAGACGCGCTGGCCGATCTTGTCGAACAAGGGCTTGGCGCGCTCGGCATGTTCGGGCTTGCCACCGGTCAGGATGAACAATTTGGCCGCGGCGGCCGCTTCCGGGCGTCCGAACACCGGCGCCGACAGATAAGCCTGAGCGGCCATTTCATGGGCCTCGGCCAGGCGGCGCGCGGTGGCGGCGCTGATGGTGCTGTGACAGATATGCAGCGCGCCCTTGGGCAGATGGGCGGCGGCGCCGTCCGGGCCGAGGGTCACGGCTTCCTGGGCGGCATCGTCGGCCAGCATGGTCACCAGGATATCGGCGCCTTTACAGGCCTCGGCGACGCTGTCGGCGGCCTTGCCGCCGATCTCCAGCAGCGGTTTGAGCTTTTCGCGGGTGCGGTTGTACAGAGTGACGTCGAAACCGGCGCGGATCAGGTTGGCGGCGATGCCGCCGCCCATCTGGCCCAGGCCGATGAAAGCGATCTTGAGCGGTGAGGTCATGGATTTTCCTTTCTCGAAACCTGGATTTGGCGATGCCAGTACCAATTGTCACCCTGTGACGGCGGTCGATTGACAAAAACCCGTCAGCCGCCGATACCTTGCGGGCATGCGCGGCATTGGGGATGAGATGGAGCGGCTGGTAAGAGTTCTGGCAGTCATGGTCCTGCTGGCGGCAATGCCGGCAGCAGCCGAAAGCCGCGCCGCGACCAGGCCCTCGGCGCCCTGGCCCCAATCGGAAAGCGATCTTTCCGCCGATCCCGCCGTTACCTTCGGCACGCTGCCCAACGGCATGCGCTACGCCATCATGGCCAACCAGATGCCCAAGGGGCAGGTGTCGCTGCGCTTCCGCATCGATGCCGGCTCGTTCCAGGAGAGCGAGTCCCAGCGCGGTCTGGCCCACTTCCTCGAACATCTGGCGTTCCGGGGCTCGGCCCATGTGAAGGACAACGAGGCCTTCCATATCCTCGAACGCTTCGGCGCGGCCATGGGCGCCGACAGCAACGCCTTCACCCAGCAGTCGCAGACCGTCTATAAGATCGATCTGCCCAAGAACGATCCCGCCGGCATCGACACCGCGCTGATGCTGATGCGTGAGACCGCCGGCGAGCTGACCTTGTCCGAAGCGGCGGTCGAGTCCGAGCGTTCGGTCGTCCTGTCCGAGGAACGGGTCGGCGACACGCCCGGCACCCGGGTGCAGAAGGCTCAACTGCTGTTCGACTTCCCCGGCCAGCCTCTCGGCACCCGCACGCCGATCGGCTCGGTCGAGGTGCTGAAGACGGCCAGATCCGCCGATCTGCGGGCCTTCTACGACGCCTATTACCGGCCCGAGCGGGCGACCTTGATCGTGGTCGGCGACATCTTGCCCAAGGCCATCGAGAAGAAGATCAAGCTGCGCTTCAGCCATTGGCGCGGACGCGGCCCGGCCGGCGGCGAACCGGTCTATGGGCCGCCCAAGCCGCGCGGCCAGGAGATCGCCAGTCATGTCGAGGCCGGAGCGCCGACCTCGCTGTCGATGATGTGGAGCAAGCCGGCCGATACGCGCCCGGATACCCGCGCCCATGAGCGCGACGAATTGGTTTCCGTGCTCGGCATGCTGATCTTCAATCAGCGCCTCGACGATATGCGCCTGTCCGCCAATCCGCCGTTCCTGCGCGCCGGTGGCGGTGCCCAGCAGCTGGGGAGTTCCGCCCAGGTCGCTTCGCTGGGCGTCGCCACCACCGAGCAGGGCTGGAAGACCGGTCTGGAGCATGTTCTGCGGGCTCAGCGCCTGCTGCTGGAAAAGGGCGTGACCCAGGCGGAGCTGGACCGCGAGCGCGCCAATTGGCGCACCCGGCTCGACACGGCCGCCGCTTCGGCCTCGACCCGGCGCAGTGCCAATCTGGCCGATCATATCGTCGGATCGATCGACCGCGGCACCGTGTTCGTGACGCCGGCGAGCGACCTCGCTTTGTTCGACGAGATCGCCCCCCAGGTCAGCATCGAGCAGGTGAATACCGCCCTGCGCAAGAATTTCAGCGGCAACGGCCCCTTGCTGTTCCTGGGCGGTCCGCAGCCGATGGAGGGCGCCGAGCAGGTGCTGGCCGACGCCGCCACCGGCCCAGCCGAGCCGCAAAAGACCGAGGCGCCGCAGCCGGAAGCCTGGCCCTACACCAATTTCGGCACGCCGGGCGAGGTGGCCGAGCGCCATGAGGTCGCCGATCTCGGCGTCACCATGCTGCGCTTCGCCAATGGCGTGCGACTGACCGTCAAGCCGACCAATTTCCATGCCGATCAGATCCTGGTGTCGGTCAATGTCGGCCATGGCCGCCTCGACCTGCCGCCCGAAGGGGCGGTTCCGGCCTGGACCATCGGCAGCAATGCCTTCCTGCTGGGCGGCTATCGCGATCTGACCGTGCCTGAGATCAAGCGCCTGACCACCGGCCATCAGACCAGTATCAGCCTGGGCCTGGCCGATGGCTCGGTGCGCTTCTCGGGGGCGACGCGGCCGCAGGATCTGGCGCTGCAGATGGAAGAGCTGGCGGCCTATTTCACCGCGCCCGGCTGGCGTCCCGAAGGGCTGGAGCTGGTCCGCAACAACATGATCAACGGTTTTCCGCAATGGCAGGCCAATCCGGCCTGGGTCTATTCGCGGGCCGGATCGCAACTGCTGCATGGCGGCGATCCGCGCTGGCATTCGCCCGATCTCGAAGAGGTCCAGGCGGTGCGCTATGACGATATGCGCCAGCTGATCGAACCGGTTCTGACGCGCGAGCCGATCGAGATCGCCATCGTCGGCGACGTCACGGTCGACAAGGCCATCGCCGAGACCGCCGCCACCTTCGGCGCGCTGCCGGCCCGCGATCCCGAAACGCAGCCCTCCGACCCCAGCCGGCACGTGACGTTCCCAGTGCCGGGAACGGGTCCGGTCGTGCTGCATCACAAGGGCCGTGCCGACCAGGGATTGGCGGTCGCCGCCTGGCCGGGCCCCGACGGGATGACGGATATCCACCAGCCGCGCGCCGTGCGTCTTCTGCAGCTGATTCTGCAGGCCCGGCTGATCGACGAGTTCCGCACCAAGCTGGGCGACAGCTATTCGCCGGGCTCGGACATGGAATCGTCCCTGGACTTCCCCGGCTATGGCTTCATCCTGGCCTATGCGGAGACGCCGGAAGCGAAGATGGGGGCGTTCGACGAAACCTTGTCGGCCATCGCCCGCGATCTGCGTGAAAAGGAGGTTTCCGCCGACGAATTCGAGCGCGCCCGCAAGCCGCGCATCGAAACCTTGCGCAAGAGCCAGCAAACCAACGAATACTGGCTGGGAACCCTGCAGAGGGCGCAGACTGAACCGGTCTGGCTCGATCTGGTCCGTACAACCATTCCGGACATGCAGCGCCTGACCCCGGCCGATATCCGCAGGCTGGCCGAGACCTATCTGAGGGAAGACCGCCTGTGGCGTCTGCGTGTAACGCCTGAAGGAGAGAAAGGGTGAGTGACAGGAAGAGCATCGACACCAACCTCGCCGTGCTCGATCCGGTGCCGATGGAGGAAGCGTTCGGCGAGATCGACGAGATGGCGCTGGAAACCTACGATCTGTTCATCAGCAGCACCGAACCGCTATTGACCGAACTGGCGCGCCAATTGGCCGCCGGCGACACCGCCGCAGGCGTCGAGACGGCCCATTCCGCCAAGGGCGCCGCGCGCATGACCGGCGCTTTCCGTCTGGCCGGCGTGTGCGGCAATATCGAGCGTCTGTGCAAGGAAGGCAACGGCGCCGAGGCGCTGGAATGGCTGGCCCTGGTGCCGGAAGCGTTCGACGAGGTCAAACGAGCCATCAGCGACATCAAGGCGGTGCACGGGGTCTGACTTCGATCAGGGGGTAGTCAGCGATGCTTTTCCGCGAAACGCCGGTTGAGCACGCCGATGATCTTGGATTTCAGATCTTCGGCCGAGACCGGCTTCACCATATAGCCGTCGACATCGTGGGTAATGGCGGCTTGGACCGTGCTGCGGTCGGAGGCGCTGGTCAGGAAGATGATCGGCACGCTGGGATCGCTGCCGCCCAGGCCGTTGCGCACGTCTTTCAGGAATTGCAGCCCGTCGACCGGCGCCATCTTGATGTCGCACAGGATGAGATCGGGCTTGTTATGCTCCAGAACTTCGAGGGCATAGGCGCCATTCGGGCATTCCAGCACCTTGGAAACGCCGAGGCGCTTCAATAGCTGCGCAATGATCGTACGAACATAATCCTGATCGTCGACGACCAGGATGGAGAGTTTCGAGAAATCGATTTCAATGCGAGCCATTCTGCAAATCTAGCCATTCGCCGGAAGGTGTCAATCATCCCAGGGAGGGTCACGAAGTCGCAAGATCTCCCGGGTTGAGCAGGGTCAGCCGCGATATTTCTCGGCGACGGCCTGCATGGCTTGCACCACCTGAGCGGCGAAAATCTGACGCAGAATCTTGACCTTGGCGACGAACATTCTTTCGTCGGTTTTGTTTTCTTCGAGTTTTGCTTCGGCACGCTGCAAAGCAGGGGTGCAGCGGTCATAGATGGCGCGCTGCCAATCCTCGGCGGTGAACCGCGGACGCTGGGAAACCGGAACTGCAGCCCAGATCTTTTCGGCGAGATCGACCAGTTTTTCCTGGTTGACGATGGTATTGCCGAGAGTCTCCTCCATGTCGCGGCGCTGTTCCGTCGACTGGGCCAGCTGCTTCTTACGGTCTTCCTCCGACATGTTGCCGGCAAGTTTCCTCAGCCGATTGCGGTCGTCCTGTCCAGCCACCTTTAACCCCTCATTCAAACAACTCTGTTTATGAAAGATTACTTTAAGGAAATTACCACTTTCTTTCAAAGGAGATTCATCACTCGCACAATCGGTTCATCAAACGACGCAGGAATGCCTGTCCTTGCGCTAGCTGATCCAGCGAAATGAATTCGTCCGGTTTATGCGCCTGTTCTATGAATCCAGGGCCGCAGACCACGGTGGAAATGCCGGCATTATTGAACAACCCGGCTTCGGTACCGAAGCTGACCCGACCGGTACGGTTGTCTCCGGTCAGTTCGGTCACCAGCCGCACCGCCTCGTTATCGTCGGGCAGGTCGAAGCCGGCGGTGTCGTTCATGATGGTGAAATCGAAGCCGGCGGCCGGGTGCACCGCCTTCATTTCCGGCTCCAGGCGCTCGCGCGCGTAAGCGGTGATGCGGTCGGTCAGCATCTCGACATCGTGATGGGGCAGGGCGCGGATCTCGAATTCGAACTTGCAGTGCGCCGGCACGATATTGAGAGCGCGGCCGCCCTCGACGATGCCGGTATGCAGCGTGGTGTAGGGCGGCTCATAGGCCGGATCGAACGGACCATCCCGGCGAATTTCGCGCTGCATCTCCTTGATATGGGCGATCATTTCGGCCGCCGCTTCGACGGCGTTCACGCCCTCGGCCAGGGCGGAATGGCATTCCTTGCCATGGACCGAGCACGAGAAATTGCGCTTGCCCTTATGGCCGGCCACCACTTTCATCCCGGTCGGCTCGCCGACGATGCACAAACGCGGCTTGATCGGCAGTCCGGCCAGGTCGGAGATCAGGCGCCGCACGCCAATGCAGCCGACTTCCTCGTCATAGGAAAAAGCGAAATGCAGCGGCGTTTTCAGGCCGCGCTCGAGAAATTCGGGCGCCAGGGCGACGGCCAGGGCGATGAAGGACTTCATGTCCGCCGAACCGCGCCCGAACAATTTGCCGTCGCGCTCGGTCAGCTTGAAGGGATCGCCGCTCCAGGCCTGGCCCTCGACCGGTACCACGTCGGTATGGCCCGACAACATCACGCCGGGCCGGTCCGTCGGGCCCAGAGTGGCGTAAAGATTAGCCTTCTTGCCGGAATCGTCATGAGTCAGACGGCAATCGGCGCCTAAAGCGGACAAGGTGTCCTTGAGGTAATCGATGACCTGCAAATTCGATTTGCGGCTGGTGCTGTCGAAGCCGACCAGGCGGCCGGCCGTTTCCAGAACCGCGGGGGAAATACTCATGCTGCTGCGCTCCGTCGCTGGCGGGCGGCCTGGGTGATCACCTCGACCTGCAAATCGGGCAGGTCATAGGCGCCGATATCGTCCAGCGCCACCCAGGCGGTGTCCATGGCGTCGTCGCCGGCCCGGGCTTCGCCCGCGCGCCATTCGGCCAGCATGTCGATCACCGTGTAATGATGGTTGATCACGGCTTCGCCGCGGTCGATCAGATCGACCACGGCGGCGATTCCGGTAATCTCGATATCGATGCCGGCTTCCTCGCGGATTTCCCGGTGCACCGCCTCATGCACGGTTTCCCCGGCCTCCTGTCGTCCGCCCGGAATGCTCCAGCCGCCTTTGCGCGGCGGCTGCCCCCGGCGGATCAGCAGAAATCGGTCTTCTTTCCAGACGATCGCGCCGACGGCGACCACGGGCCAGGGAGAAAGTCGTGACATGATGTGAAGAGCTTAGCCCCAACCTCCGGACTTTGCTAATATTGGCGCATGATGCGCGTTTGGATTTTTCTGGCCGCTCTGTTCATTCCCGCCATGGCATCGGCCGACAACGTCCTGATGAAAGCCAACGGCCTGGGCGCCGCGGCAGCCGGCATGATCGGCGTCGCCGCCGGCACCGCCGCGCTCGCGCCGCCGCCGGAATGGAAAGGCTTTCCGAAAACCGGCGACGGACCGCAATTCCAGGATGATCCCGCCAACCGTCTGCAGACCGACTGCGCCACGAGCGGCGGCATGGCCGTCGCCAAGGCGCTGAAGGGCGAGACCCCGCCCGAAACGCAGCGGCCTCAGGACGGACAGATCCGCCTTACCGACGACACCACCAAAACCAGCAGCGCGCAAATGTTCGACAGCAAGGCGATCTATGGATCCGGCCAATCGGTTACCTGCCCGCCGCAGTAATTTGTTTATCCACAGATTTAAACAAACAGCGCCAACCGCCCGCACACTGTCAGCCAGTTCACCCCGACCTCAGCGTCTTCACCACCGCATCCCGCTCGAACAGATACAGCAGCGTCCGTAAAGCCTTGCCGCGCGGGGATTCCAGGTCCGGGTCCTGAGCCAGGATCAGCTTGGTGTCGTCGCGCGCCATGGCCAGCAATTCATCATGGGCGAGCAGGTCGGCGACCCGGCAATTGGGCACGCCGCTCTGGCGGACGCCCAGCAATTCGCCGCTGCCGCGCAGCTTCAGGTCTTCCTCGGCGATGCGGAAACCGTCCTCGCTGTCTTTCAGGATTTCCAGCCGCGCTTTGGCGATCTGGCCCAAAGGCGGCGCGTAGAGCAGCATGCAGGTCGAGCGCGCCGAACCGCGCCCGATGCGGCCGCGCAGCTGGTGCAATTGCGCCAGGCCGAAGCGTTCCGCATGTTCCACCACCATGATCGAGGCGGCCGGCACGTCGACGCCGACTTCGATCACCGTGGTCGCCACCAGCACGTCCAGTTCGGTGCCGGCGAAAGCGGCCATCACCGCATCCTTCTCGGCCGCCTTCATCTTGCCGTGCAGCAGCCCGACCCGCGGGCCGAGCAGGGTTCGCAGATAGTCGTGGCGATCCGCGGCGGCGGCGAGGTCGCTGGTTTCCGATTCCTCGATCAGCGGGCAGACCCAATAGACCTTGGTGCCGCCCGCCACGGCGCGGGCGATGCCGCCGGCGACGTCCTCCAGCCGGGCCAAAGGCAGTACGCGGGTATCGACCGGCTGGCGGCCCGGCGGCTTCTCGTCGAGGCGGGAGACATCCATGTCGCCATACGCGGTCAAGGTCAGCGTGCGCGGGATCGGCGTCGCGGTCATCACCAGCATATCGACGGCGCGGCCTTTGGCGGCGAGGTCGAGGCGCTGCTGCACGCCGAAGCGGTGCTGCTCGTCGATCACCGCCAGGCCGAGGTCATGGAACGCCACATCGGCCTGGAACAGCGCGTGGGTGCCGACCACGATGTCGATCTCGCCGGCAGCCAGGGCGTCGAGGATCTTCTGGCGGGCCTTGCCCTTGTCGCGGCCGGTCAGCAAGGCCAGGCGCAGCCCGGCGGGAGCGGCCATGCGTTCCAGAGTGGCGAGATGCTGGCGGGCCAGAATTTCCGTCGGCGCCATCAGGGCCGCCTGGGTACCGGCCTCGACCGCCTGGGCCATGGCCAGCAGCGCCACCACCGTCTTGCCGGCGCCGACATCGCCCTGCAGCAGCCGCAGCATGCGCGAGCCGGAATTCATATCCTCGGCGATCTCGCGGCCCGAGCGTTCCTGCGCTCCGGTCAGGGCGAAGGGCAGGCCGGCGATGATCTTTTGCCGGATCGCGCCGTCGCCGGCCAGAGACCGCCCGACGCCGCGCTTGAGCGACGCCCGCACCAAAGCGAGTGCCAGCTGGTTCGACAGCAGCTCGTCATAGGCCAGGCGGCAGCGCCAGGGCGGGCTGAGGCCGAGATCGCCGGTATTGTCGGGCGCATGCTGGCGGCGGATGGCTTCCTGCCAGGACGGCCATTTTTCCCGGACGAGGAGGGCGGGGTCGAGCCATTCGGGCAGTTCGGGGGCCAAGGCAACGGCCTGGCGCACCGCCTTGACCATCACCTTGCCGGGCAATCCGCCGGTCAGCGGATAGATCGGCTCGACGGTCGCGACCGAGGCTTCCTCTTCCAGCGGCACCATATGGTCGGGATGGGCCATCTGCCGGGAATCGTTGAACTCTTCGACCACGCCGCTGATCATCCGCCGGCTTCCGACCGGCAAGGCCTTGGACAGCCAATCGCCGCGCACATGGAAGAAGACCAGGGTCAGGCTGCCGGTCTCGTCGTTGACCTGAACCCGATAGGGCGCGCGGGAGGAGGAGCCGGGCATGTGCCGGTCGACCGTCACCCGCAGACTGACCACCGTCCCGAGCGGCGCCGTCGCGATCGGCACGATCTGGCGGCGATCGATCAGGCCGGAGGGCAGATGCCACAGCAGATCGACCACATGCGGCCCCGCCGCCTTGGCGACCAGCGCCGAAAGGCGCGGACCGATGCCGGACAGGGTGGTGACGGGGGCGAACAGGGGATAAAGGGCTTCGGGACGCATCGGCCCACTGAAAGGCTGTGGGGCGTGTTTGTCAATCGCACGGCGGGAATAAAGCGCGGGAGCATGGCGTCCCAAGCACACCGGGGAAAGTAACCAACCTCTCGGGAGTGCGTATCATGACCATCAGTTCGGGCAATCTTGACGGCCTGCTGAACCAGACTTCCACCGTCCAATCCCTGGCCAACCTGACCTATCTGTCGGGAACGGCATCCAACGGAACCGTAACCTCCGTTACCGCGAAGACCGGCGCCGCAACCTATGCCAGCTTCGACAGCCTGAAGATCACCTCGGTCAACGATGCCAACAACAATATCGTGGTCACCGGCTATTTCACCAGCACCGGCAGCGGCGGTTATGGCGGTGGAGGCTATGACACGACCAATGGGGTTCCCTGGAATTTCACCGTGATCGGCCAGAGTGGAAACGACCTCCTGCTGGCCGCCAACGGCTCCGCGGCGGTGACATCTCTTTCCGAATCCGCGGTGGCTGCCGACATCCAGAGCGGCAACGCCACGCTGCTCAGCTCCGATCTGTTCGTACTGACCACCGACGGAACGCAGATCAGTACCGATGCGACGCCGCAGCAGACCCTGACCTTCACCGCTTTGCCCGCGCCCGTCGAGACCGCGGCCCAGGCGACGGCCTCGCCCCCGGGCGGACAGGTGGCGATCTCGGACAGCGCGGCCAACGTCAATGCGGACCTCGATGCTCTGCAAAGCCTTTTCGCCGCGGGAAAAATCACCGGAATCACGCTGACCGACAGCGGCATTCCCAGCCTGTCGGTCAGTGCCGCGCAGGCGACCAACGACGCCCAGCTGCTGAAAGACATCGGCACCAACTACACTCTGACGATCGACGGCACCGCGGCCAACATCACCGCCTCGGGCATCGCCGGGCACGGAACCATCGTCAAATTCAGCGGAATGGCGGATCAGTATACGGTCACTCCCGCCGGAGACGGGGTGAACTTCACGGTCACCGACACGAGCACCGGCCGCGCCAGCATCGACCATCTCGGTACCGTCACCGCGCTGCAGTTCAGCGATTTCACCGATTTCATCGCGAACGCCCCCAGCAACACGGGCATCACCACCGGCAACGTCACCGAGATCTATGCCGCCGTGCTGGGGCGGGTGCCGGACGTGCCGGGCCTGGCCTATTATCAGCAGCTGGCCGCGACGACGCCGAGCCTGACCCTGAGCCAGCTGGCGCAGAATTTCCTGTCCTCGCCGGAATATGTGAACAATACGGCCCATAATTACGCGCAGTCGGCGGCGGGCGACGCCCAGTTCGTCACCGACACCTATGCCAACCTGCTGCACCGGGCGCCCGAAGCCGGCGCGGTGGCCTTTTATCAGAGCGTCATCGCCCAATTCACCAACGGCCTGACGCCCGGCACGGCGGCTTATGCCGCCGCGGCGCTGGCCGGCCATGCCCAGGTGCTGGTCGATTTCTCCGCTTCGCCGGAATATCTCGGCGACGTGCAGATCACCGCCCAGCATCCGGCCGATGCTCAGCACTTCCTCTATGTGATCTGAGGTCTGCGAGGCGGAAGAACGGGACCAGTCCGTTCTTCCGCCTGCGAACCGCCCGACCATCGGAACAGCATATTTTCGACAGGCGCCGGGAATAAAGCCGGGCCCAGGCCGATCTGAAACACCGAGGGGGGAGACACCCTTATCGGAGCCTGTGCCGTGATGCCCATGTCAGAGAACCACGCACCCCAGACCGTGGCCATGCTGCTTTCCACGCCGCCGGAATTCGGCCAGATCGCCATCGCCGACAGTGCTGCCAATGTTTTCAATAATTTGCCGCAGCTTTCCTACGCCTTCTCGGTCAATTACTTCGGAAGCGAAGCGATAACCCTGACCGATCCGGGCGTGGTGAGCGAAACCCTGACGCAGAACCAGCTCGACATGGCTTCGCCCGTGATCGAGAGCATCGCCACCCCTTACAAGCTCACCGTGACCGGCGCTCTCGCCGCCGAGGCGCAATCCGACGCGGCCGTGCGGAATGTCGCGGCGATCGACGTCGCCGACAGTGCGGCGAACGTGTCGTCGCACCTCGACATGCTGGAGGCCGTTCAGGCTCAGCATCACGACCTGTCGATCGTTCTGAGCGATTCCGGCACGCCGCAGCTGTCGCTGACCCTGACGCAGCTGACGGCGGACGCGGACGCCCTCGGCGTCATCGGCGGCTCTTATGGCCTGAAGGTGAGCGGCGTGATCGCCGCCGACGCCGCGACGGTCGCCGCCCTTCCTCATGTCGCCGCGATCGCGATCAGCGACAGCGCCGACAACGTCCTGGCCAACGCCAGCACGCTGAACGGGCTCATCGCCACCGGGCATGACGTCTCCATCGCCTTCGACGACGGGGTTCCCGCCCTGGCGCTGACGCCCGATCAATTGACCGCCGACGCGGCGCTGCTGCGGGACGTCACCAGCAATTATACTCTGGCCATCGATGGAACCGCGGCTAACCTGACCTTGGCCGGAACGCCGGGACGGGGAACGGTCGTGGCCTTCACCGGCCGGGCGGCGCACTATCAAATCATGCCTGCCGGCGATGGCGTCTCCTTCACCGTCACCGATGTCGGCACCGGGCGCGCCAGCGTCGACCATCTGAGCGGCATCACCGCCCTGGAGTTCAGCGACGGTACGGATTTCATCGCTCAAGCTCCCGCCACCACGGGCGCCGCCACCAGCGGCAATGTGGTCGCGCTCTACGCCGCCGCTTTGGGACGAACACCGGACGTCGCCGGCCTGGCCTATTACGAAATGGCGCTCGTCGACACGCCCGGCCTGTCCCTGAACCAGCTCGCGCAACAATTCCTGCTGTCGCCGGAGAGCGCCGACAACCCGGCACATCAATTCGCGGCGTCGGCCGCCGGAGACGGGCAGTTCGTGACGGCTCTCTACAATGCTCTGCTGCACCGGGCGCCGGAGGCGGGCGCCGTTTCCTATTATCAGGCGGTGATCGGCCAGTCGGTGTCGGATTTGGCGGGGCGGGCCCAGGTGCTGACCGATTTCTCCAGTTCGAGCGAGTTCCTGAACGACGTGCGGATCACCGCGCAACATCCCGCCGATGCGCAGCATTTCCTCTATGTGATCTGAAGCGGCTCTATGGCGGCAGCACCCCGTGCCAAGGGTGGTCCTCCGGCAGGCCGAGCGCGGTTAAAAGCGGTTCCAGATGCCTGGCGAAAGGCTTCCAGGCATCTGAGCTGCCCTGATACATCGTCCTGCGGACCTGACCGGCGCTGGCGGTCGTCACCGGCCGCTCGGTCTTTTGGAAGTCGAGACAGGCCGCCTCGAACGGCAGGCCGCAAAAATCGAGCAGAGCGCGGGTCTCCTGTTCCTGGCTCTCGGTCAGGCCCTCATAGAACAGGCTGTAGATCCGCCCGGGAAAGAGGTCCTTCCAAAAGCCCATCATCCGGTCATGAAGGCGATAATAGAGCGCCAGATCCCGCAGATCATAGGCATAGCCCATGCTGGGCGGGGAGAAGTACCCGCGATAATTGGACCAGCACACGGCGCGGGGATCGCGGATGGTATGGATCACCTTGAGATCCGGCCGCGCGTGCAAAACGAACCCCAACCAGAAGAAATTCCGCGGCATCTTGTCGATGATGACCGGACGGCCGGGGTTTAGAGCGTCGATTCCGGCCCCATAGGCGGCAGCGATTTGCCGGCAGGTGCCGGATAGATCATCGTCGGGATGGGACAGGAAGCGCCGGGCCGCCAGCTCAGGCAGAATTTCCAGCTCTCCCGCACCGTGGACGGCGCTGTGAGACGCCAGGATCTGTTCCACCAGGCTCGATCCCGAACGGGTCATGCCGACGATCATCAGCGGCCGGGCCCGTCCCGTTTCTATCGGCTCGATGGCGGGCAGCCCGGCGAATTTGTCCATCACCAGGGCGCCCAGCGCGCGGTCCCGTTCGACGTCGTAGGCGAGGTCCCGCCGCCTGAGCTGGTTGGCCGCGCGGTAACAGGCGAAAGCCCGGTCAGGGTCGCCCACATCCTCCCACGCTTTGCCGAGAGCGAAGCCGAGATGCATGCGATCCCGGGGTGTCCGTGCCGTTTCGAATGAACGAACCAGATCGGAGAAAGGGCGTTCGCCGGCGCGGAAACGATGCAGCAGGGCGAAATTATTGTAGCATTCCGCGAAATGAGGCCGCAGCCGAAGCGCCCGCTCGAAATCGCGCTTCGCCGCCTGCGGCGCGCCCAGGATCTGGCTGAGGATGCCATGATTATTGTAGGCGTCCGCCGCCTGCGGCGACAGCGCCATGGCCGATCGCAAAAAGCCCGCGCCATCGGCGGTTCGGCCGAGATCCTTCAGCAGCGAGCCCATCTTGCCGCGCGGGTCGGCGTCCCAGGGGCTGAGCAGGATCGCCCGGCGATAGGCGCGCACCGCGTCGGCCGTCCTGCCGCGGCTGGCCAGGACCGCGCCCTGATTGCCATAGGCGAAGGACGATCCGGGCGACAGGGCGACGGCTCGGCGATAGCCGGTTTCCGCCGCGTCGAAATTGCCGGCCTCTCTCTGGGCATTGGCGAGGGCGTTCTGCGCCTCCGCATTGTCTGCCGCGATCACCACGCCGCGCCCGCATTGGATAACCGCTTCGGACGGCCGCCCCAGCTTGCGCAGACAGATTCCCAGATTGCTGTAGGCGCCTCCGAATCCGGGAGCGAGCGCGATCGCTTTGACATGCTGCGCCGCCGCCTCCGCCGGCCGGTCGAGGGCGTCGAGCACCAGCCCGAAATTGCTTTGCGCCTCCGCATCTTCCGGCAGCCGCAGCGCGGCTTGGCGCATCGCCTCGCGGGCCTCCAGGAGGCCGCCGCGCCGGCGCTGGACGGCACCCAGCGCTTTCCAGGCCAGGCCGCTCCGCGCGTCCTCGGCCGGGGCTTCCGCGGAGTTCAGGTCATGAATAGTCGATGCAGGCACCACCGGTCATCCCGAACGCCAACGGCCGAGCTGCAATGGTACCCCCGGCGGAACGGCGCGGCCACCAACTTGGCGGTGCCATTCCCTTCGTGTATGGTGCGCGCCGATCATGGACACAGCGCGCAAGAGACTTCTGTTCCGCGCCCGCCATATGGGCACGAACGAAAACGACATCTTCTTCGGCGGCTTCGCCGAGAAGCATCTGGCCGACCTGAGCGAAGAGCAGCTGGACCGCTTTCAGGACCTGCTCGACGTCAACGACCCCGACCTGTTCCTGTGGGTGACCGGCGCCAAGCCGGTGCCGGAGCGCTATGACAACGACGTCATGGCGATGCTGAAATCCTTCACCCTGGATCACGCGCATAAATGAGCGGACTAGTGAGAGTTCGCGATAGGCACGCGACTGCGTGCCCGCGGAGCGACGACGAGGCGCGTAGCCGAGGAGGGAAGTCGGAGCGTAGCCTGGCGGCCCGCGGCCGCGCCCGGCGTCTGAGGGCACATAAATGACTCGACAGATACTCGCGGGAACGCCGGAAGGCGCCGATGCGCTGGCCCTTGCGCGCCGGGTGGCCAGGGGCGGCAATCTGCTGCATGTCGCCCGCGACGATGCCCGCATGGCGCGCCTGTCGGACGCGCTGAAATTCTTCGCTCCCGACGCCGAGATCCTGGAATTCCCGGCCTGGGACTGCATGCCCTATGACCGCGTCTCGCCCCATGTCGAGATCGTCGCGCGCCGGGTCGAGACGTTAGCCAAGTTAGCCGGGCGCGGCGCCGGCGGTCGTCCGCGTATCGTGCTGACCACGGTTTCCGCGGCGATGCAGCGTCTGGCGCCCATCGAGAGCTTTGCCGCCGTCGCGCTGCAAGTGTCGATCGGGCGTCCGCTCGATATGAACTCCTTGCAGGCCTATCTGAACCGTCACGGCTATACCCGCTCGGACACGGTGATGGAACCGGGCGAATATGCCCTGCGCGGCGGCCTGATCGATCTGTTCCCGCCGGGCTCGGCCGAGCCTTTGCGCATCGATCTGTTCGGCGACGATGTCGAGGAAATCCGCAGCTTCGATCCGATGAGCCAGCGCTCGACCGGCAAGCTGACCGAATTCGCTTTGCTGCCGGCCGGCGAGGCGACCCTCGACGAGGTCTCGATCCAGCGCTTCCGCACCCGCTATCGCGAGCTGTTCGGGCCGGTCACCGGCGACGATCCGCTGTATGAGGCGGTGTCGGCCGGCATCAAATTCGCCGGCATGGAGCATTGGCTGCCTTTGTTTCATGACGGGCTGGACGATCTGTTCGCCTATCTGCCCGACGCCCAGGTGACCCTCGACGCCAATCTGGAGGACGCCCGCAAAGCGCGCGCCGCCCTGGTCGCCGAATATTACGAAGCCCGGCTTGAAGAGCCCGCCAGCGGCGAGATGCCCTATCGGCCGGTGCCGCCCAGGATGCTCTACCTCGACGAGGATGAGTGGAACCGCGCAATCAATGCCCGCGAAGGCGGCCAGCTGTGGCCGTTCGCCCCGGCCGACGGTGCCGCGGACATGGTGGATGAAGGCGCCCGCCAGGGCCACGACTTCGCCGAGCTGCGGGCGACTCCCGGCGCCAATGTCTATGACGGTGTGGTCCGCCACGTCGCCGAGTTGCGCGCCGCCGGCAAGAAGGTGGTTTTCGCGGCCTGGAGCGAAGGCTCGGCCGACCGACTGGGCGCCGTGCTGGACGAGCATGGCTTGAAAGGCCTGAAGATCGTTTCCGGCTGGACGGAAGCGGAATCCTCCGACCAGCCGGTACTGACCGTGCTGGGCATCGAGCATGGCTTCGTCACCGACCGGATGGCGGTGATCGCCGAGCAGGACATACTGGGCGATCGCATGGCCCGCCCGCAGCGCAAGAAGAAGCGCCGCGCCGAGCAATTCCTGGCCGAGGCCTCCGCCTTGGCCGAGGGCGATCTGGTGGTGCATGTCGATCACGGCATCGGCCGCTATGACGGGCTGGTCACCATCGAAGTGGCCGGCGCGCCGCATGACTGCTTGCGCGTGCTCTATGCCGGCGATGACAAGCTGTTCGTGCCGGTCGAGAATATCGACGTGCTGTCGCGCTATGGCACCGAAAGCCCGGGCACTCAGCTCGACAAGCTTGGCGGCGCGTCCTGGCAGTCGCGCAAGGCCAAGCTCAAGCAGCGCATCCGCGACATGGCGGAGCAGCTGATCGCCGTCGCCGCGCAAAGGCAGCTGAAGAAGGCCGAAGGCCTGGCGCCGTCCGAAGGGCTCTATGACGAGTTCTGCGCACGCTTCCCCTATGCCGAGACCGACGATCAGCTGAAAGCGATCTCGGACGTGGTGTCCGATCTCGGTTCGGGCCGCCCGATGGACCGGCTGATTTGCGGCGATGTCGGGTTCGGCAAGACCGAAGTGGCTCTGCGCGCCGCCTTCGTCGCCGCGCTATCTGGCCGCCAGGTCGCCGTGGTGGTGCCGACCACGCTGCTGGCCCGCCAGCATTACCGCATTTTCGCCGAGCGCTTCGCCGGACTGCCGGTCAAGGTCGCCCAGCTGTCGCGCCTGGTTTCCCCGAAGCAGGCCGCGCAGACCAAGGCCGATCTGGCCGCCGGGCAGTGCGACATCGTCGTCGGCACCCATGCGCTGCTGGCCAAGACCATCGAATTCAAGGATCTCGGCCTGCTGATCATCGACGAGGAGCAGCATTTCGGCGTCGCCCACAAGGAACGGCTGAAGGCGCTGAAATCCGACGTCCATGTGCTGACCCTGACCGCGACCCCGATCCCGCGCACCCTGCAGATGGCGCTGTCGGGCATCCGCGAGATGAGCGTCATCGCAACGCCGCCGGTCGACCGCCTGGCGGTACGCACCTTCGTGCTGCCGTTCGACGGCGTGGTGATCCGCGAAGCCATCCTGCGCGAGAAATATCGCGGCGGTCAGATCTTCTATGTCTGCCCGCGCCTGCAGGACATGGCGCGCGTGCAGGAACGCCTGGAACAGCTGGTGCCGGAGATCCGCGTCGCCGTCGCCCATGGCCAGATGTCGCCGACCGAGCTGGAAGACACCATGAACGCCTTCGGCGAAGGCGCTTACGACGTTCTGATGTCGACCAACATCATCGAAAGCGGCCTCGACATGCCGCGCGTCAACACCATCGTCATCCACCGCGCCGACATGTTCGGCCTGGGCCAGCTCTACCAGCTGCGCGGCCGCGTCGGGCGCGGCAAGACGCGTGGTTATGCCTATCTGACCCTGTCGCCCAACCAGGCGCCGACCAAATCGGCGGAAAAGCGCCTGCAGGTCATGCAGACCCTGGATTCCCTGGGGGCGGGCTTCACCCTGGCCAGCCACGATCTCGACATCCGCGGCGCCGGCAATCTGCTGGGTGACGAGCAATCCGGCCAGATCCGCGAAGTCGGTGTCGAGCTGTATCAGACCCTGCTGGAAGAGGCCGTCGCCGCGGCCCGCGAAGGGGCAGGGGATGGACAGATCCCCGACAGCGACTGGTCGCCGCAGATCGCCCTCGGCATGGCGGTGATGATCCCCGAGACCTATGTCGCCGATCTGTCGGTGCGCCTGGCGCTCTATCGCCGTCTGGGCTCGCTTACCGACCGCGCCGAGATCGAGGCGCTGGCGGCCGAACTGATCGACCGTTTCGGCAAGCTGCCGCCCGAGGTGAACAACCTGCTGCGCATCGTCACCATCAAGGCGCTGTGCAAGACCGCCGGAGTCGAGAAGGTCGATGCCGGGCCGAAGGGCGCGGTGGTCACCTTCCGCAACAACCAGTTCGTCAATCCGCTCGGCCTGGTCACCTGGATCAGCCGCCAGCTCGGCACAGTGAAATTGCGCCCCGACCACAAGCTGGTCTTCCAGCGCGCCTGGGACGATCCGGCGGCGCGCCTGAAGGGCGTCACCGAGATGATGGAAACCATCGCCGGGTTAACGACGGCCTGATCAAATTCCCTGCGAGAACAGCTCGGTGCTGACCTCGATCCAGGCGCGGGCGGCGAAGGACGGATATCCGCCGCGGCGCCAGGCCAGGGACACATCGATCGTCAGGGATGGGCTATCGAGGCGCACCGGCACCACCTTACCAGGGTCGAGCAGGCGGCAAACCGCCCTCGGCAGCATCGCCAGCCCCATCCCGGTCTCCACCATGACCTGCAATACCTCCCACTGGCCGCTATGTCCGACCTCTTTCGGCGTGAACCCGGCCGCGCGGCAATAGCTGCGGACCATATGGGGCAGCATGAAGTCGTCGGTGGGCATCAGGAAATTCTCGCCGGCCAGCGCGGCGATCGCGACCGAATCGTGCTGCGCCCAAGGGCTTTCAGCCGGGACCACCAGGCAGACTTCGCCTCGATAAATCCGGCGCGCGTCAAACAGGACTTGATCGACCGGCTCGACCATTACGCCGAGTTCGACCTCGCCGTCCAGGATCGACTGCGCCATGCGCTTGCTGCCATATTCAATCGCGGTCAGCGCGATATTGGGATAGCGCTTGCGAAACGTCCGCAGTACGTCGGGAAACCGGGCGGCACCCATCATCGGCGTCAGGCCCAGCCTCAATTCACCTCGGGTAAGTCCCTCGACCTCGGCTATCTCGTCCACCGCAGAACGCACCTGTTCGAGGATCTGGCAGCCATGGCGATAGAGAATGTCGCCGACATCGGTGGTCCATACGCCGCGGCTGCTGCGCACCAGCAAGTCTGAGCGCAATTCCTCTTCCAGCTGCCTGATCATTTTACTCAGAGTCGGCTGTGTTACATGAAGTAACTCGGCTGCGCGGGTAAAATTCTTTTGCCGAACCACTTCGACAAAATATCGTAGAGCCTTGAGATCCATGATCTATTCCAATACGGAATTGTCGTCATAGAGATAATTCATTTTATCTATGACGGCGGCCCTGTCAAACCTCCTGCACAACCGGGGATGGCTGTGCGGAGGTGGAGATGAAGTTTCTCGATAACATCAAGATCACGCGCAAGCTGACCCTGCTCGTCGGATTGTCCGCGGCGGCGCTTGTGCTTACGGTTCTATTGGCAGCCAATTCCCTGCATCACGAAATGGTGTCCGAGCGGGTTGCCGGGCTTAAAAATCTGGTCGAAGTCCAGATCGGCACCGCCGAGGCCCTGGAGGCTCGGGTCAACAAAGGGGAACTCACCCGGGACGCGGCTTACGAGGCTTTCCGCAAGGACGTCGATGCGACCCGTTATGGCGACGACGCCAATTACCTCGCCACCGTGCGGATGGACGGCCGTTACCTGGCGTTTCCGCCCAATCAGGCCAAGGAAGGCGTGAGCGCTCTCGAGGTGAAAGACGGGAGGGGCCGCCCGATTATCCACGACATGATCGAGATGCTGCGCGGCAGCGAAGGCGGCTCGATGCAATATCTGTTTCCCAAGGCGGGCAGCACCCAGCAGATCGAGAAACTGACCTATTTCAAGAAATTCGGCCCGTGGGACATGTTCGTGTTCACCGGGCTCTATATGGATGACCTCGAGGCGCAATATCGTGTCGTGCTGACCCGTCTGGCTCTGGCCGCCCTGGCGGTGCTGGTGGTCACCATCCTGTTCGGCCTGTTGGTATCGCGCAATATTGGCCGTCCGCTGGCCTCGCTGGAAGGCAAGATGGGCCTGCTGGCCGGCGGCGATCTGGCCATCGACGTCACCGAAGCGGCCCGGCGCGACGAAGTCGGACAAATGGCGCGCGCTGTCGAGATCTTCCGCGCCAATGGCGTGGCGCTTGAGCGCATGCGCCTGGAGCAGGAGGAGATGAAACTCGCCTCCGAGGTCGAGCGCAAATCCGCCCTGCGCCAGATGGCCGACGATTTCCAGGATGCCGTCTATGGCATCGTGCAGCAGGTGACCACGACCGCTGAAACACTTGAGGATTCGGCAAAAAGGCTGTCCGGCACCGCCGAGGAGACCTCACGCCAGGCAACCAGCGCCGCCAGCGCGGCCCAGCAGACCGCCAGCAATGTGCAGACGGTTTCGGCAGCGGCCGAGGAATTGTCCTCGTCGGTAGCCGAGATTTCCCGCCAGGTGACGGCCTCGTCGCGCATCGTCGACCGGACCGTGCAGGAATCCGATTCGACGGCGCGCGAATTCGCCGGCCTCACCAAATCGGCCCAGCAGATCGGCGATGTGATCGGCCTGATCCAGCAGATCGCCGGCAAGACCAACCTGCTGGCCCTCAACGCCACGATCGAGGCCGCCCGCGCCGGCGAGGCCGGCAAGGGTTTCGCGGTGGTGGCGACCGAGGTCAAAGAGCTGGCGAACCAGACCCGGCGCGCCACCGAGGACATCACCGTGCAGATCAACGCCATCCAGAGCATAGTCGCGCAGTCCGCGGAATCCATCCGCACCATCGGCGGCAGCATCAGCGAGGTGGAAAGCGCCACCACCATGATCGCAGCGGCTATCGAGCAGCAGGACAGCGCCACCAAGGAAATCGCCCGCAACGTCATGGAAGCTTCGGCCGGTACCGGCGAGTTGTCGTCCAATATCTCGGGCGTGACCGAAGCCGCCAGCAGCACCGGCGTCGCTGCCAGCACCGTGCTGAATGCTGCCGGGACCTTGACCGGGGAATCGCAGGAATTACGTCGCAAGGTCGACGACTTCCTGCTGAAGATCAGAGCGGCCTAGAGCGTTTTGCGATTCCTCAGAATCGCGAAATGCTCCTAAGCCCGAGCGGAGCTTAGGTGTCATATAAACCCCTGGAGACACTGGCGATCCTACTTGATCGGCAGTGTCTCTAGGGCACAATGGCGGCAGGGAGACCCTGCCATGCGCCTTGCCGCCATTTTTTCACTCTGCGTTTTGATCTCTGCAACCGCCCGCGCCGCGTTGCCCGACGGTATAGACGAACAAGCCATCCGCCACGCTGCGGCCGCTTCGTTCCCCGATTATTTCGAGCTTCTCTCGATGCCGTCCGACTCGATCAAGCCGGAGGACATCCAGAAGAACGCCGCCTGGCTGGTCAAAGCCTTCGAAAAACGCGGCTTCAAGGCCCGCGAGCTGGAGAACAAGGGCAAGCCGCTGGTCTTCGCGTCCTATGACGGCAATACCGGAAAGCGTCCTACCATATTGTTTTATATCCATTTCGACGGCCAGCCGGTGATCCCGTCGCAATGGTCGCAGAAGGACCCGTGGAGCCCGGTGGTCAAGAAGCGCGGCGCTGACGGCAAGTGGACCGAGGTCGACAAGAGCGAGCTGTTCCGCCCCGATTTCGATCCCGAACTGCGCGTCTTCGCCCGTGCCGCCGCCGACGATAAGGGCCCGATCGCCATGTTCCTGGCCAGCTTCGACCTGCTGCGCGAGAAGAAGAGGCTGCCGGCGGTCGATGTGAAGCTGCTGCTCGATTCCGAGGAAGAATCCAACTCGGCCGGCATCCCCGCCGCCATCGCCGCCGATCCGGCGCTGTTCAAGGCCGACGCGCTGGTGGTGTTCGATGCCGCCGAACATCCGAGCGGCCACCCGACCATCCTGTTCGGCAATCGCGGCGTCACGCCTCTGACCCTGACCGTCTATGGGCCGAAGGTTCCGCTGCACAGCGGCCATTACGGCAATTACGCGCCCAATCCCGCGCAGCGCCTGGCCCGCCTGCTGGCCGGCATGAAGGATGATGACGGGCGGGTCACCATTCCCGGCTATTACGACCACACCCGCCTGACCGACTCCGACCGCAAGATCATGGCCGAAGTGCCCGACGACGAAGCCGCGCTGAAGAAGCGCCTGGGCATCGCCGAGCCGGACAAGGTCGGGGCCAGCTATCAGGAAGCCCTGCAATATCCGTCGCTCAATGTGCGCGGCATGGCGGCGGGCGGTGTGGGCGACAAGGTGGCGACCATCGTGCCGGCCCAGGCCGTCGCCGAGATCGATCTGCGCACCACGGTGGAATCCGATGGGCCGTATCTGTCCGGTCTGGTGAAGGATTACATCGTCAAGCAGGGCTATTTCCTGGTCGATCACGATCCGACCGACGAGGAACGCGCATCCCACGCCAGGATCGCCCAGCTGAAGATCGGCAAAGGCGACGAGGGCGCCCGCCAGGACATGGACTCGCGCATCGGCCATTGGGCCGTCAAGGCGCTGAAGACGTCTTCGGACCAGACGCCGGTCCAGCTGCGCCAGATGGGCGGCACGGTTCCGACCGCCGATATCGTCGAGCCGCTGAAGCTGCCGTTCCTGCTGGTTCCCACCGTCAATGCCGACGATAACCAGCATACCTATGACGAGAATCTCCGCATGGGCCAGTTCCTGACCGGGATGCGCTCGATGCTCGGGCTGTTGCTGACAGGGTATTGAAATGAAATATGTTTTGCCGCTGCTGGCGGCGCTGGTTCCTGCCGTTACCCTCGCAGCTACTCCCGAACAGACCAAAGCGGTCGATCAATGGTTTTCGCGGTTCGGTAAGACCACGCCCGGCTGCGCCGTCGGGGTGGAGCAGGGCGGCAAGCGCCTGTTCACCAAGGCTTATGGCATGGCCGATCTCGAAAGCGCCCGGCCTGTTACGCCCGACACCATCTTCGAGGCGGGCTCGATCTCGAAGCAATTCACCGCGGCCTCGATCGCCGTGCTGGCATCCCGGGGCAAATTGGCGCTCGACGATGACGCCCACAAATATCTGCCCGAACTGCCGGATTACGGTGTGAAGGTGACGCTGAACCATCTGCTGCATCACACCAGCGGCATCAAGGAATGGAGCGACATCGTCGAGCTGGAGGGATGGCCGCGCACCAGCCGGGCGATTTCCGAGGATTACGCCGCCCAGGCGATCTTCCGCCAGAAGACGCTGAACTTCGTGCCCGGCGCCGAATATCTCTACAGCAATTCCAACTATGTATTGCTGGTGCTGGTGGTCGAGCGGGTCAGCGGCCAGAGCCTGGAAGCCTTCACCCGCGACAATCTGTTCCGGCCCGCCGGCATGACGCACACTTCCTGGCGCGGCGACTTCACCCGCATCGTGCCCGGCCGCGCCCAGGCCTATGACGGCAACGGCGCGGGAGGCTGGCGTCTCGACATGCCGTTCGAGAACGTGATCGGCCATGCCGGACTTCTGACCACGGTCGGCGATCTGCTGGCCTGGAACCGCGCTTTGTCCCATCCGCCGGCGGCTTTCATGTCCTGGGTGCCGATGATGACCCAGGATGCCCGCCTCAATGATGGACATATGGCGCATTACGCCCTGGGCCTGGCGCTCACCACCGTCAATGGCGATGAGGCGATCGACCATACCGGCTCGACCGCCGGCTATCGCGCCTTCATAGGCCGTTTTCCCGGAAACGATCTGTCGATCGCCACCTTGTGCAATAGCGGGACGGTCAAAGGCGGGCTCGACTGGAACAAGCTGGAGGCGATCTTCTCGAAAACGGCCAAGCTCCAGCCACCCAACGCGCCGAAAGCCGAGCCGGCCAGCGAATGGCAACTCTCCACCGAGGATCTCGCCGCGCTTACCGGGCGCTATTACAGCGACGAGGCGCGTGCCGAACTGACGGCGCGGGTGTCCGGCGACAAGCTGGTGCTGAGCTCGTCCTCCGGCCGCGAGATCACGCTGCGGCCGACCACGGCCGGAAAGTTCATAAGCCTGGACGGAATGTGGCGGGTCGATCTGTCGCCGGAAGCGCTGATCTTCACCAGCGACCGTTCGCGCAATATCCGGTTCGCTCGATGAGAACCGGGCAAGGGGAGGGATCTATGCGTTTGTTGCTCGCGGTGCCGCTGGCCGTTTTCCTGCTGACCGGCCAGGCAAAGGCTTCCGATTACCGGTCGCTCGTCGACCTTGCCCAGGACTGGCGGGCCTTCGCCGCGCCGGAGATCCATGATTGCCGCCCCGATTACGGCAAGACGGCGCTGGCGCGCAAAGCCGCCGGATTGAAGCTGTTCCGTACCCGCCTTGCCGCCATCGACCGCAAAGGCTGGACCACTGCGCAGGCGGACGATTACCGCCTGATCGAAGCGGAAATGAACGGGCTCGACTTCGATCTCCGGGTGCTGCAGCCCTGGGCTCGCGATCCCTCCTTCTACGCCACGATCAAGGATGAGCAGAGCGACGTCCCCGCGCATGAGGGAAGTGCTGCCGAACCGGTGATCGACCTGTTCGCCTATGGCTATCCGCTGTCCGCGGACGACCAGAAGAAACTGGCCTGCCAGATCGGCGCGATTCCCGCGCTTCTGGCCGATGCCAGGACCAATCTCAAGGATGGCAATGCCGCCGATCTGTGGCGCTATGCCGGCCGCGCCCTCCACGAGCAGGCGGCGGACCTGGCCGCGCTCCAGGCCGGCACGCTGACCATGCGAACCCTGGAAGGGCCGGTCCATGGCAGCCTGGCCGGCGCCGGGCCGGCGCTGGTGTCCGCCGTAGAGGCCGCCCGCACAGCCACTGTGGATTTCGAGCGCTGGGTCGCCACGGAAGCTCCGCGCAAGACCGGCCCGTCGGGCGTCGGCAAAGCCAATTACGACTGGTATGAGCGCAACGTCCATCTGCTTCCTCTTACCTGGGAGGAACAGAGGATTCTGCTTCAGCGCGAACTCGACAGGGCTCTGGCCGGATTACGCACCGAGGAATTCAGGAACCGCGCCCTGCCCAAGCAGGAGCCCGTCAATGACGAAGCCGCCTTCAACGCCTATGCCGCGGCGAAAATCGCCAGGATCACCGACTTCATGATCGGGGCGGGGATCGTTCCGGACAAAGACTATTACCGCTCGGCGATGCAACAGCAGACCGGCGAGTGGGCCGCGCCCGACAAGCGGAATTTCTTCGACCACACAATGGCTTACGATCCGCTCGGGCTCGATTCCCACAAGTATCATTGGATCGAACTGGCCCGCCTCAGGCACGAGCCGAACGACAGCCCGATCCGCCGCCTGCCCATTCTCTTCAACATGTTCGACACGCGCTCGGAAGGCTTGGCCACCGCCATGGAGGAATGGCTGATGCAGGCCGGGCTCTATGACGATGATCCGCGCGGCCGCGAAATCGTCTGGACCATGCTGGCCAACCGCGCCGCCCGCGGCCTTGCCTCGCTGCGCGTCCAGGCCAATGAAATCAAGCTCGACGAAGCCGGCCGCTTTCATGCCCGCTGGACGCCGCGCGGATGGTCGGACGCCACCAGTGATCTGGTCGGCTTCGAGCAATTGCTCTATCTCCGCCAGCCCGGCTACGGCACCAGCTACATCACGGGCAAACTCGGCTTCGAACATCTGATCGCCGCCGCCTCCCACCGCGCCGAGGAAAAGGGCGATCCCTTCGACTTTCCGGCTTTCTTCGCGCGATTCAACCGGACGGGAATCGTGCCGTTCGCGTTGGCCGAACAGGAGATGGCGGAGTAGGCGAAGCCAATTATTTCACCACAAAGAGCACAAAGCACACGAAGGGCACACCAAGAGAAATTCTTCGTGCCTTTCTTTGTGCTCTTAGTGTCCTTCGTGGTGAATAAAACTACCGGGAAGCCGCTTCCAGCTGTGTTTCGCGCGCAATGTCCAAAAGCCGCGCCACGATCTCCGGCTCCTGAGCCCCCGCGATAGCGTAATGCTCTTCGAAGATGTAGCAGGGCACGCCGGAAACGCCCAGGCGGTGCATGCGGGCGTTCTCGGTTTCGACCTGCAGGATGCCCGCGCCGCTGCGCAGGTAATCGTCGACCTCGCGGCCGTCGAGACTGTGGGCGGTGGCGATCTTCACCAGGTTGGGGATCTCGCCGATATCGATGGACTCGACGAAATAGGCCTGGAACAGCGCCTCGACGATCTCGCTCTGGTGGATGCCGGCGAAATTGATCAGGCGGTGCGCGTTCATGCTGTTGGGCATGCGGCGGATAGTGTCGAAATTGAAGGTGATGCCTTCGCCCTGGCCGGCCTGCAAGGCGGCGGCGTGGATGCGCTGGATGCGGTAATTGCTGCCGAACTTACGTTCCAGATAGGCCTGGCGGTCGATGCCGCCCGGCGGCAGCTCCGGATTCAGCAGAAAAGGCCGCCAGCGGATCTCCGGCGTCACGTCGGGACGCATGGCCAGAGCGCGCTCGATCCGGTGCTTGCCGATGAAGCACCAGGGGCAGACGGCATCGAAAACGATGTCGATGCGCATTCTGTCTCTCCTTTCTTACGCCACCATGGCCTGACGCGCCCGCGCGATCAGGCTTTCGGTCGTATCGCCGTCGATCAGCTCGGCATAGCCGGCGCGGACCCAGACCTTGACCGGCTCATAGACGTCGCGCACGGCGAAATCGGTATAGGCCAGCACGCCGGCGATGCGGTTGATCACCAGGCTGGCCTCGGTCTGCGGGCTGTCGGGCAGCAGAACGCAGAATTCATTGTCCTCATAGCGCGCGGTCATGTCCTCGACCCGCAGCAGGCCGGATATCCATTGCGACACCTGAAGGCGCAGATGGTTCGCCTGTTCCTCGCCGAAACGCTGGCGGATGTTCTCGACGTCGGGCACCCGGAAGAAGCCGATCGACAACGGGCGGCCATGATTGAGGGCGTAAGTGACGCGCTGCGAGACATAGGCGTCGAAGAAGGCGCGGCTGAACACGTCGGTCGCGGCATCCTTGATCAGCGGAGTCTCGGCCTCGCCCAGCGCCTCGCGAATCTGCCAGCGCAGCTTTTGCCGGCGCACCATGAACAAGGCGGTGTTGTTCAGCTCGAACGGGTCGGCCGGTTCCTTGAAATAGCCGGAGACGCCGTGCTGATAGGCGGTGTCCTCGTCGATCTCATTTGCCTTGGCGACCATGATCACCGGCAGGTTGAACAGGCGCGGATTGTTGCGGATCTGCACACAGAGATCGAGATAACGGGCCGGATCGCCATTGGGAATGGCGATTGCCGCGTCGTAGCTGTTTTTTTCCAGCTCGGCTTCGACCTGATAGGGATCGACGACCGACGAGATGGTCGCGTGCGGCAGATGCTTGGACAGGTAATCGGCAGGCTTGCCGATCAGCAGGATGCGCTCGCTCTTGTCGTCCTTGCGGCGATTGAGCTTGGTCTCGATCGCGATACCGAACTTCTGGGCGACCAGACCGCGCTGCACCAGCTCGGTCTGCATCGAGGCCAGGCGCACCAGCGGACGCAGGCGGGAAAATAGCTTGGTCTCGGACAGCGGCGGCGTCAGCACGTCGGCGATGCCGACCGCCAAGGCGCGGTTCTGCAGTTCGGCCGAGGCTTCGCTGGCCAGCAGGCACACCGGAATATCGCCGGTCTCGGGCGACGCCTTCAGCATCCGCGTCAGGGTCATCGGGTCGCCGCCCCGGATCGAGCTTCCCAGAAGCACGATGTCCGGGCGCTCCTGCACCGCGGCGGCAATGGCTTCCTCCTGGCTGGCGACCACTTGCCCCTCATAACGGTTCCGGTGGAGCTTGTTGAGGAGATCCGCGCCAAAAGCGGAATCGTCGGTCGCGATCAGAATATTCGCCAGATGGATCATAAGGCTGGCATCCCGCCCAGATTGAGTCTTACCAAACCTCACCATAGCAAGTTTCGGCGGGGTCAGGGAGGGGGGCAATTCAATCTATTGCCGAGGGGCGTCGCAGACGCTATTTCCTTGAAGCCATGGATTATCTGGCCTCCAAGCTGCTCGGCCTGCTGACCACCAGCGGCACCCTCCTGATGCTCTCCCTCTTGATCGGGACCGCGCTGCTGTGGAGCAGGCGCTGGCAGCGCGGGCGGACATTCCTGAGCATCGTCGTGCTGACCGTGGCCAGCCTGACCTTCCTTCCAGTTCAACCCGCGATAACCGGCGTGGTGGAAAACCGGTTCCCGCAGGCGCCGAAACTGCCCGACCATATCGACGGCATCATCATCCTGGGCGGCATGATCCGCCCCGCCGTCAGCCAGGCGCGCGGCCGTCCAACCGTCAATGACGCGGCGGAGCGCTTGATCGAAGGCGCCCGCCTGGCCCATCTGCATCCCGAAGCCAAGGTGCTGTTCACCGGCGGCAGCGCCGACCCGCTGAGCACGGCCGCACGGGAATCCGATTTCGCCGGGCGGGCTTTGCAGGATATGGGCGTCGATGAAAGCCGCCTGCTGCTCGAGACCCGGTCGCGCAACACCTATGAGAACGCTTTGTTCAGCAAGGAATTGGCGCCGGATCACGGGCAGGGCACCTGGATTCTGGTTACCTCGGCCCTGCATATGCCGCGCTCGGTCGGCGTGTTCCGCCAGATGGGCTGGACTGTGATCCCCTGGCCGGTCAATTACCTGACCGGCGGCGAACAGGAATGGGCCAACGAGGACGTTCCGATCGAGCGGCTCTATTTCCTCAGCCGCACCCTGCATGAACTGGTCGGCATGGCTTATTACCGAGCCCGTGGCTGGACAGGGGCCCTGTTCCCGGGCCCCTGATTCATATGTGAGCGGGGTAGCCTCCCTCCGGTTCATTCCAGACGTCGGCTTTGCCGCCGCCCGGAACCTTGGGACCTTCGCCCCCGCGCCCTCGGGGTCCTACGCTGCGCTCCTCCGGCGACTGTCCAAACATAATGCTGGTTGCCGGTTGCCAGGCGGGTCCGCGCCGTGGCACAAGGAACGCCATGCGTAGCTTACCGATTTTGTTGATCGCCCTGCTGCTGGGCCTGTCGTCTCCCGCCCGCGCCGCCGACCTTTCCTTCGCCGACTGGCTGACCGCTTTCAAGGCCGAAGCCGTCGCGAACGGCATCGATCCCGCCCTGGCCGGCCGGGCGCTCGACAGCCTCCAGCCGATCGACAAGGTGCTGGAGCTGGACCGCAAGCAGCCCGAATTCACCATGACCTGGGACGATTATCTGGCGCACACCGCCAGCCCGCAGCGGGTCGAGGACGGCAAAAAGCAGCTGGCGCAGAACCGTGCCGCGCTGAAGAAGCTCTCGCGCCGCTATGGCGTGCCGCCCCAGCAGATGGTGGCGATGTGGGGCATCGAGAGCAATTACGGCCGCAACATGGGCAGCTTCTCGGTGATCCAGGCACTGGCGACCCTGGCCTATGACGGACGGCGCAGCCAATATTTCCGCGGCGAGCTGATGAAGGCCCTGACCATGGCGTCGCACGGCGTGCGCCCCGAGAATATGCGCGGCTCCTGGGCCGGCGCGATGGGCCAGTGCCAGTTCATGCCCTCGACCTATCTGAATTACGCGCAGTCTGCGTCGGGGCAGGGCCCTGCCGACATCTGGAGCAATCAGGAGGATGTCTGGGCCTCGACCGCCAATTACCTGTCCGGCCTCGGCTGGAAGCCCGGCGAGCCTTGGGGCATGGCCATCAGCCTGCCCAAGCGCGGCCTGGCGCCGGCTTTGTTCGGCCTCGACCGTCCGCGCCCGCTGAAGGATTGGAGCCGTCTCGGCGTGCGGCGCGCCGACGGCAAGAAGCTGACCGGCCCGCCCGAAATGAAGCTGGCCCTGCTGCGCGCCGACGCCGGCAAGGACGGCACCGGCGGAACCGGCCAGATCTATCTGGTCGGCGACAATTTTCGCGCCCTGCTGCACTGGAACCGGTCATTCTTCTTCGCGCTGGCGGCGGGAACACTTGCCGATCGTGTCGCAAGCCGATAATCTACCACATATGCTAATTTTGGATCGGGTATGCCCCAGATGATGCGGTCTCCGCTGTGGATCGTGGCCGGCTGTCTGCTATTGGCGGGCTGCGGCGGCGGACAGAAAGCCTCCCCCGACGGCTATCAGGTCAAGGACGCCCAGACGGCGGCACCGGCCGGCGGCTACAAGGTGGGCAAGCCCTATCAGATCAACGGCGTCTGGTATTATCCGTCCGAGGATTATTCCTATGACGAGACCGGCATCGCCTCGTGGTACGGGCCGGATTTCCACGGCAAATATACCGCCAATGGCGATGTGTTCGACCAGAACGGCGTCACCGCCGCGCACCGCACCCTGCCGATGCCGTCGATCGTCAAGGTGACCAATCTGGAAAACGGCCGCTCGATCGAGGTCAAGGTCAATGACCGCGGCCCGTTCGCCCATGGCCGCATCCTCGATCTGTCCAAGCACGCCGCCGAGCTGCTGGGCATGGACATGCAAGGCACTGCCCGCGTCCGCGTGCAGATCATGGCCGACGAAAGCCGCGCCTTGGCGCTGCAGCTGAAGGGCGGCGACGCCCCGCCGATCGCCGCCGCGCCGAGTGTCGCCATGCAGGCCGAGAACCTGGCGCCGCCCAAGGGCATCAAGGCCGAGGCGACGCCGAAGAACCGCTCGTCCAAGCCGGTCCCGGCGCCGTCCAGCGCGCCAGCCGGCGAGGCGGTCGCCTCGACGCCCGCCGAGGAGGACCTGCGTCTGGCGTCCCAGACGCCGCAGCAGGCAGCGCCCCATTCCACCCAGATCTTCATCCAGGCCGGCGCCTTCACCCGCTATGACAATGCCAACCGGGTCAGCTCCGCGCTGTCCGGCGTGTGGCCGGCCCAGATTTCGCAGGTCCACACCAAGGCCGGCCCGTTCTTCCGGGTTCGCCTGGGCCCGCTGAACAGCGTCGCCGACGCCGACGCTCTGCTGGAGAAAGTGATAGCCTCGGGCTATCCGGACGCCCGCGTCATCGTCGATTGAGTTTTCCCTAGTCCAAGGTTCGTTTCATGCGCAGTTCTTTGCTTTTCCGGGTTCTTCCCCTGCTGGCCGCCGCCACCGGCGCTTCGGCCGAAACCATCGAAACCGCGGCCAAGCAGGCCATCATCGTCGATTACAACACCGGCTCGACGCTGCTGGAGAAGAATGCCGACGAGCTGATGACCCCCAGCTCGATGAGCAAGCTGATGACGGTCTATCTGGTGTTCGACGCCCTGAAATCGGGCCGCATCAAATTCACCGACACCATGCCGGTCAGCGAGACCGCCTGGAAAAAGCATTACAAGACCGACGAATCGCTGATGTTCCTGCCGCTCAACTCGAACCCGACGGTCGAAGAGCTGCTGAAGGGCGTCATCATCCAGTCCGGCAACGACGCCTGTTCCGTCCTGGCCGAGGGCCTGGCCGGCAGCGAGGAAGCCTTCGCCGAGCAGGAAACCAAGCGCGCCCGCGAGATCGGGCTGCAGCATTCGACCTTCCGCAACGCCAGCGGCGTCCCGGCCCCGGACCACAAGATGACGGCGCGCGACCTGTCGATCCTGGCCACGCATCTGATCAATGATTTCCCGGATTACTATCCGATCTTCTCCGAGAAGACCTTCACCTATAACAACATCAAGCAGGACAACCGCAACCCGCTGATCTGGGGCGAAATCGCCGGCGCCGACGGCCTGAAGACCGGCCATACCGAAGAGGCGGGCTATGGCGAAGTGGGCTCGGTGCAGCGCAATGGCCGCCGCATCATCCTGGTGCTGAACGGCCTGGGCAGCATCAAGCAGCGCGCCGAGGAATCGCAGAAGCTGGCCGAATGGGCCTTCCGCGAGTTCGACGATTATCATGTCTACAAGGCCGGCGAAGTGCTGGGCGACGTGCCGGTGGCCGACGGCAAGGCCCTGACCGTGCAGATGGTCACCACCCAGCAGGTCGACCTGACCCTGCAGCGCATCGCCCATAACGACATGAAGACCTCGGTCACCCATCTCGACGACCTGAAGGCGCCGGTCAAGAAGGGCCAGGAGATCGGCAAGGCGATCATCAGCGTGCCGGGCCGTCCCGATCAGACCGTGAGCCTGGTCGCCGCCAGCGACGTCGAGGCCCTGGGCTTCATGGGCAAGCTGCGCCGCAAGCTCAGCGGCCTGATCGGCGGCTGATAACAGCATGACTGCCGGCCGCTTCATCACCTTCGAAGGCGGGGAAGGGGCCGGCAAGAGCACCCAGCTGCGCCGGCTGGCCGAAACCCTGCGCGCCCGCGGCCGCGACGTGATCACCACCCGCGAGCCGGGCGGCTCGCCGGGTGCCGAACAGATCCGCGGCCTGCTGGTGTCGGGCGATCCCGACCGCTGGGACGGCATGACCGAGGCGCTGCTGCATTTCGCCGCGCGCCGCGACCATTTGCGCAGCACGGTCTGGCCGGCGCTGGAAGCCGGAAAATGGGTGCTGTGCGACCGTTTCGCCGATTCGACTCTGGCCTATCAGGGCTACGGCCATGGATTGCCGCATGAGGCGATCCGCGACCTCTACAGGATCGCTGTGGGGAATTTCAAACCCGACCTGACCCTGATCCTCGATCTCCCGGTCGAAACCGGCCTGGCGCGCGCCGCCGGCCGGGGCGGCGAGGAAGACCGCTATGAGAAGATGAAAGGCGGGTTCCACCAGCGCCTGCGCGACGGCTTCCTGGCCATCGCCGCCGCCGAACCCGACCGCTGCGCCGTGGTGCCGGCGGATCGGGGTGAGGATGAGGTTTTTGGTGCGATATTGGCCGTGATTGACGAGCGGTTATCGTGAGGCTGGCGTTCATTAACCGCAGAGGCGCAGAAACGCAGAGGCGCCTCGGGGCGGCGGCGCCTGCGGCAATCTACCAGGCTTCGATTGCCGCAGGCGCTTTGAACCGCACCATCCCTCTGCGTTTCTGCGCCTCTGCGGTTCCATCAGCCGGCTCCACCGGGAACGCCTCATGAGCAGCGAACCTCTCGCCCCCCGCGACAATCCGGACCTGACCGGCCAGGACGCCGCCGAGAAGGCGTTCCTGCAGGCCTGGGAGTCCAGGCGCCTGGCCCATGCCTGGCTGATCACCGGTCCCAAGGGCATCGGCAAGGCGACCTTGGCCTTCCGCATCGCCCGCTTCGTGCTGGCGGGCGGCGGCGAATCCTCCGGCGGCGGGCTGTTCGGCGATGCCGCGCCGGCGGCCAGCCTGCAGATGGCGCCCGATCACCCGGTGTTCCGCCGCATCTCCTCGGGCGGCCACGCCGATTTCAAGCTGATCGAGCGCGGCTGGTCCGACGACAAGCAGACCAAACGCAAAAGCGAGATCACCGTGGACGATGTGCGCGATGTCGGCTCCTTCATGTCGCTGACCGCGGCCGAGGGCGGCTGGCGCGTGGTGATCGTCGACGCCGCCGACGAGATGAACCGCAACAGCGCCAACGCCATCCTGAAAGTGCTGGAAGAGCCGCCGAAACACGCGCTCATGCTGCTGGTGGGCCATAGCCCGGGCCGGCTTTTGCCGACCATCCGCTCGCGCTGCCGGCGGCTGGCGATGCCGCCCTTGAGCCATGACGCGGTGATCGAACTGCTGCGCCGCCACCATCCGGACATGCCGGCATCCGAGCTGCAAGGCCTGGCCGCCCTGGCCGATGGCAGCATCGGCCGGGCGCTTGCGCTGCACGAGCAAGGCGGCATGGAACTGTACAACGTCATGGTCGGGCTTCTCGCCGGCCTGCCGAAACTGCAAGGCAGTGCGCTGCACGATTTCGCCGAGAAGATCGGCCGACAGGCCGACAGTGTCTCGCTGTTCGGGGAGCTGTTCTCGGGCTGGCTGGCCCAGGGCGCGCGCCGCGCCGCCGGCGGCCGGGGCTCGGAAGTCGTCGCGGGCGAGGGAGAGGTGCAGCACCGCCTCGTCTCGCGGGTCGGATTGGAGCGATGGACCGCGCTGTGGGAACGTATTTCGACGCTGTTCGAGCGCGGCGACGCAGTCAATCTCGACGGCAAGCAAGTAATCCTGAACGCCTTCCTTGCCGTCGAGAAAGCCTGTCGGTAGTCAAATCGGCGGTGCCTTCACTTCGATATTATTGACCACGCGGGTCACGCCGGGGACGGCGAGGGCGAATTCTTCCGCATCGGTGCGTTCGAGCCAGGTATCCGTAGCGCCGCTCAGATAGACGACATGATTGAGGGCCTGCACATGCAGCAGGTCGGTCAGCAAGGCCGGGTGAGAATTGATGCTGTGTTCGACGTCGGAAGACAATTTCATGTCTTCGCTGTTCGGGGCGGCGCAAGCCGCCACCGTTGCGGCAAGAACCAAGCTTGCCAGTGAGAGTTGTTTCTTCATTTCGACAATCCTTTGACGAAATGTTGATGAAACAAACTCTACGCCACCACCAAGTTGTTCCCTATTAAATTACTTTAAATTCTGTTTTACCGCTGTACGTTCTCGATCGTACAGAGGTTAACCACTTTTTTGACACCGGCAGTCGACTTCGCGACATCCTCGACCAGGACCAGCTCGACATTGGTCGAAACCCGGCCATAGAGATAGACGGTACCATCCTGCGACTGCACCCGGATCTGGTCGGTCAGCAGGGCGGAATGCTGGCGGATATTGCCTTTGACCGCCTCGATCAGCTTCTCGTCGGGCGTGCAGGGATGGTCGTTGCAGGTCTCGACGGCACAACCCGACAGGGCGGCGGCCAGAACCAGAGCAGAAGCGAGGCGGGGGAGGGACATGGGAAGAGGCTTTCGCGGAAGAAAAACTATGCGCCGAACATATAATGCCTGCCGGCCTCCGGCCCAAGCCCCTCGATCAGCGCGCCGACATGGCCGGCATAACGATGCCAGCGCCCGACCGCCCGGTCATAGAGCGGTTCGCGCACCTGGCACTGGCTGGCGGTCCGCACGAAACGTTCGGTCTCATGGAAGGCCAGGCAGCGTTCATCCCACCGCAGATCGAGAAAATCGAGCAGGCGGCGGACCTGGCCCGGCAGATCGCCGATCACCGCCTCGTAATCCACCTCGATCATGCGCCCGTCGGGCAGGGCTGCACGCCAATGAGCCATCAGCTCGGCATAACGGCGGTAATAGCGGCCCAGTTCCCCGAGATCCGACGCGTAGGGATGGTTCTCCACGAACAGCCGCGAATAGTTGGACAGACAGGTGTCGAGCGGATCGCGGCGGACATGGACGATCCTGGCATCGGGCAGCGCCGCGGCGATGAAGCCGACGCGCAGATAATTGCCCAGCATCTTGTCGGTGACGCGGACGGCGCCGGGATGCAGGCGCGCCAATCGGGCCATATAGGCTTCGCCGACCGCCCGATAGCCCTCGGCGCCATGGCGGTCGATCAGTCTTTCCAGAATATTGATCTCGCCGCCCGCATTTATCTCCGGATGGCTGGCCAGGATCTGTTCGATCAGCGTGCTGCCGCAGCGGGGCATGCCGACGATGAAGACGGGCCGGGCGCCGGCGAAGCCCCGACCTTGCGCCTCTTCGAAGGCAGCCGCCGGGAATTGCCCGGTGACCGCGTCGAATTTGCGCATCGCCTGCGCCTCGTCATAGGGCACCACCTGGCGCAGCATCAGATTGGCCCTGGTCCAGCAGGCGAAGGCGGCAGCGGTTTCGCCGAGATCGTCATGGCTTTTGCCGAGGGCGAAATTCAGCTCGATCCGATCGCGCAGGCTCATGCGATCCTGGCGCCCGGCCAGCCGCGTCAAAGCCGCGCGCGCCGGGTGATCCGGCGTCACGGTCTCCAGCTCGACGCAATTGCGGACCAGGTCGACGGCGTCGGGCATCAGGGCCGACGCGCGCAGGAAGATCTCGCGCGCCTCGGCGCCGCGTCCCAATTCACCGAGGATGATGGCGAAATCCTTGTTCGCCTTGACCGCGGCGGGGGCGAGGGCCAGCGACGCCCTATAATGGTTCACCGCATCGGCGGCGTGGTCGACCTTGGAGCTGAACGAGGCGAAGTTGGACTGGAACAGGGGATCGGCGGGTACCAGCTGCACCGCCCGGCGGCTCGGACCATAGGCCTCGGCGAAATCGCCGGCGCGTTCGAACAGATTGGCGAGATTGTTATAGGCCGAGGCGGCAAAGGGTGCCAGGGCGATGGTCCGCTTCAGATCGAGGGTCGCGGCCTCGAGCTTCGTCAGCTCGGTGTGGAGCATGGAGAGGACGAAATGGGTTTCCGCCTGGAACGGGTCCCCGGCCAGGACGCGCTGCAATTCCTCGACCCGCGCCGCGGCATGCGACGATAGACTGTCCAACTCTCCCGTCTCCCGTGACCTCCTCCTGATGGTAGAGAAGGCCGCCGGGAAACCGGGTTATATCGTGTAGTTAAATGGTAACGGCCTGTTGTCTTGGTTTCAGCCCCCCATGCAGGCGGCGTTGAGGATGCCGATGGTGACGGCGACGCCGGCCACGAAGATGCCGGCCGCCGTCTCGCCGCGCTCGATCGGCTTGACCAGACCGTGCATGATTCTGGTAACCACCCACAATCCCAACAGCTGAGCCACCAGGGCGATGGCGCTCCAGGGCAGCACCTCCCACAGCGAGGACGAGGCCCGCACCACGCCGGCGACCGGAATGGCGAAGCCGATCAGCGCGCCGGCAAACGAGATGGCCGAGGCGGCATTACCCTCGCGGATCAGGCCGATATCGTCGAACGGCGTGGCCTTGAGCCACAGCGCCGCGAAGATCACCAGCATGACCGAAGCGACCGCGAAATGAGCGGCGAAGGAAATAAGATTATCCAGGGGAATCAAGGCTGAAATCATGATGTCTCAAATCCTCGTTCAAGAAAATACATGGGGAACGAAATGGCACATATCGGTGGTGATCAGGCCCTCGGCCTCGCGGATGCCCATGCCGCGCGCCTCGTCGCCGATGATCCAGACGCCCAGCACCGCGGACCCCCGGGCGCCGGCACGGGCCAGCGGCGCGCGGGCCTGCCAGACATAGCCTTCGGCGCCGTAATCGCCGTCCTGGCTTTCCATAACGTTGCCCTGGGCGTCGTAGATGGTGATGTTGGCGCCTTCGCGGCCGAGCAGGGCCTTGCGCACCACGCCCAGCGGCGATTGCGCCATGATCTTCTCGCGCTCGAAAGAGGCGGGCAGCAGGTAATCATGCTGCGGGAACATCTCCCACAGCTGCGCCAGGATGGCCTTGTTCGACAGCACCATCTTCCAGGCCGGCTCGATGAATTGGGTGCCGGCGATGGGGATGTTGAAGCCGAAGCTTTCCTTCACCATCCATTCCCAGGGGTAGAGCTTGAACAGGCGGGCGATCACTTTCTCGTCTAGATCGACGAACTTCTCGCGGCCCTTGTCCCAGCCGATATCGGCGATATCGATGCGGGTGGTGGTGAAGCCGGCATCGATGGCGCAGGCCTCGATATATTTGAGGTTTCCCTCATCCTCGACATTGGGCATCACGCAGGACAGATGCAGGTGCCGGCGCGGGTCCTGGCTGGGAATGCCGCGCATCAGCGCGCGGAACCGTTCGATCAGCCCTTCCTCCAGGCTGTTGAACTGGTCCATCTGCGGATAGCAGGCCTGTTTCCAATACCATTGCACGATCGCCGCCTCGAATAGCGAGGTCGGAGTATCGGCGTTGTACTCCAGCAGTTTGGGCGGGCCGGAGCCGTCATAGGCCAGGTCGACGCGGCCATAGAGATGCGGATCACGCCGCTCCCAGCTGTGCTTGACCAGATCCTCGGCCAGGCCGGAAATGCCGAACAGGGCCAGGCGGCGGTCGTCGATGACCTGCTGGACGGCCTGCATGCACATCTTGTGCAGCTCGTTGCCGACCTGCTCCAACCCGTCGATCTCGGCCGAGGTGAAAGCCCAGAAATTGTCCTCGCACCAATAGGGCGCGGCGTCGAAGGTGTGAAAATCGAAGCCGACCGCCTCGACCGCCGACTGCCAGTCGGGACGGGCGGTGATGAGTTCGCGCTGCATTGAACCTTAGCCTCCGGAGGTGGCGTGGGCGCTGGCCATCGCGGTGCTGCCGAAGCCGCCGCGGACCACCGAGGAAGAAGAGGAACGGACCGCCGTCGGCGCGCCGCCCTGCCAGGACGGCGTGCTGACGACAGTGTTGGCGCCGCCGCCATAGCCGCCGGCGAAAGTGGTGCCGCCGCGATCCACATAGACGGGGTAATAGGCCGTCGAGCGGCCGAAGCCGCCGCCGATCATGTAGCCCATCATGAAAGGAATGAAGGAGCCGCCGCCCTCATGCACCACGCTGCCGCGCGGCACGCAATTGCCGGGGCCGTAGACGTCCTCGCAGGTCGCCTGGGTCTCGTATTTCGGCGCCTCGGCCATTTTCTCCATGGCCTGGGCATAACCGTCGCGGCAGGCCTGGACCATCGTCATGTCGGTCGCCTGCGCCAGGCAGGCGTCGAGATTGCGATAGACCACCTGCTGCTGCTGGCCCTGCGGCGTGCCGACCTGCGAATGGCGCTGCGGCTGCTTGTCGTCGCAGGCCGAGAGGAGGGCGGCGGCGGAAACCGCCGCCGCCAGTGCGGCCATCCGGCCGGAGCGGGTCATTATCGTTACTTCTTGAGAGCGGCCAGACGGTCGAGCACCGACTGAGCCGGTTTATTGTCGGACGCCTGGGCCAGGGCCTCGGCGACGAACTGGTTCTCGGGCGCCGCCGGGGTCTTGGCCAGCACCTGAGCCTTGAGGCGGTTGGCCTCGGCATTGGCGCGCAGCTTGGCGGCCTGATCGTTCATGGCCGACAAGGCGACATTGACGCCGCTGGCCTGATCATCCGATCGCAGTCCGGCGATGCGGGCGGCCTTCTCGGCCTGTTCGCGGGCCCGCTGGGCGTCGATCTGGGCACGGGTCAGCGACCGCTGCGCCTCGTCGAGCTGGATCTTGGCGGTCTTGAGATCGGCCGCCTTTTCCTCGTAAGCCTCGGTCGCTTCCTTGAGCAGGCCGGCGGAATCATCGACGTCGCGGCGATGCTGTTCCAGCTCGGGCGCCATCTTCTCCAGCTTGTCGACCAGCTCGTTGAGGCCGGCTTCGATCTGGCCCTTATCGGCGTCGGAGGTGGCGGCGTCCTGCATCCGCGCCTGCAGCTTTTCGGCGGCGGCGAGATATTGCTTGTACAGCGTGTCCAGCTTCTCGAACTCGCCGACCTCGTGGGCATGCGACTGACGCAGCTCCATCAGCAGCTTGCCGGCCGCATCCAGGGTCTTCTCCTTGACCGCCAGATCCGCCTGGCCGGCGGCGTCCTTGTCGGTCATGGCCAACAGGCCGGCCAATTCCTTGGCGATCTTCTTGGTCTTGATCAGGCCGAATGCGGCAAAGAACTCGAACATGGGGGATCTCCTTTTGCCACCCGACGTGGCTCTCCACGTCATCAATTCGGGAATTTCACGATCGATTTTCTCATCGATGGCATCGCGCAGCCATTCGGCCTGACTTATGCCGGCTTCCTCGACGGCGACATCCATCGCCGCCTTGTCCCTCGGCACGACATAGACCGCCCCGCCGCTTTCCAGACGTTTGCGGCGATTATAAAGGGCCTGTCGCGATAGCTTCTGATCTTCCGTCATTGGTACACTAGTGTACGCAGGCCCCGACCAATGTCAACTAGTGTACATCGTCACCGATAGGATTCGAGTATCCGTTCCATCGTGCCGTCGGCCACCACCGCCTTCACAGCCGCGTCGAAGCGCTGGAAGGGGATTCCCGACCTGCGCGAAAACGCGCACATCCTGGTGATGGGAGCATAGCTCATATCGACCCGCACCCGCGAATCGGGCGCGCCGCGCGTCAAATAATCATAGAGCAGCTTTTCGACGACGGCATATTTGAGCCTGCCGGCCGCGACACGGCGGATACTCATCCCCATATCCTGCGAATCGTCGCGCAGGAAATGGGAGCCGAGCTGATTTTGAAGCTCGGGATAATGATATCTGATGACCGTGCCGACGCGCTGATCGGCAAGGTCCGTGATCCGTCTGACCGGAGGCGCGCCGGCTTCGGCGATGACCAGTTCGGCATCGTCGAGCAGCGGCACGCTCCAATCGAAGGCGCCTTCGAGCCAGGCGGGCTGCACATAGCATAAAGCGTCGGCATGTCCCGCCGCCATTCCCTCGCCGAGCCGCGCCGACGGCACCACGACGTAATCGGCCCGAAGGCCCAGCCGCCCGGCGATGGTCTCGCCGAGATCCTTGTACAGGCCGGCTGCCAGATGTCCGTTTTCGTATCCGGCCAGAGGCATGGATTCGTTGGCGGGCACCATGAAGATTATCGAGGGGGCGTCCGCCCGCGCGGACAAGGATATGGGCAGGGCGATAGCACCAGCCATCAGCTGGATCATGACCCAATAACCTGCTGCGCGACGCTGTGCCTGGTTCCGCATCTTGCGGCAAGTATATGCCGATCCTGATGGGAACCTCCATCTTGAAGACCTTGATCGCGGCCGGCCCCTATGGGACAAAGCCCGATCGATTTCCGGAGTTTGTCCAATGTCGGGGAATTCCCGCTCCTATTACGTCACCACGCCGATCTATTACGTGAACGATGCCCCCCATGTCGGGCACGCCTACACGACTCTGGCCTGCGACGTGCTGGCGCGCTTCAAGCGCCTGGACGGCTTCGACGTCAAATTCCTGACCGGTACCGACGAGCATGGCCAGAAGGTCGAGAAATCGGCTCAGGCCGCCGGCATCGCGCCGCAGGACTTCACCGACAGGGTGTCGAAGAATTTCCGCGACCTGGCCGGCCTGATGAACTATTCCAACGACGATTTCATCCGCACCACCGAAGAGCGCCACAAGAAGTCGGTGCAGGCCCTGTGGGACCGTCTGGTCGAGCGCGGCGCCATTTACTTAGGCGGCTATGAGGGCTGGTACTCGGTGCGCGACGAGGCCTTCTGGGGCGAGGACGAGCTGCAGACCGCCGCCGACGGCTCCAAGATCGCCCCGACAGGCGCTCCGGTCGAATGGGTCAAGGAACCCAGCTATTTCTTCAAGCTGTCCGAATGGGGCGACAAGCTGCTGGCCTTCTACGAGGCCAATCCGGACTTCATCGGCCCGGCCAGCCGCCGCAACGAGGTGATCAGCTTCGTCAAGGGCGGGCTGCAGGATCTGTCGATCTCGCGCACCTCGTTCACCTGGGGCGTGCCGGTGCCGAACGATCCGGCCCATATCATGTATGTCTGGCTCGACGCGCTGACCAATTACATCACCGCGCTGGGCTTCCCCGACCAGGGCGGCGACTACGCCAAGTTCTGGCCGGCCGATCTGCACATGGTCGGCAAGGACATCGTTCGCTTCCACGCCGTCTATTGGCCGGCTTTCCTGATGGCCGCCGACCTGGCGCCGCCCAAGCGGGTGTTCGCCCATGGCTGGTGGACCAATGAGGGCCAGAAGATCTCGAAGAGCTTAGGCAACACCATCGATCCGGTGAAGCTGGTCGAGAAATTCGGCCTCGACCAGACCCGTTATTTCCTGCTGCGTGAAGTGCCGTTCGGCAATGACGGCGATTTCTCGAACCGCGCCATGGTCAACCGCGTCAATGCCGAGCTGGCCAATGGCCTGGGTAATCTGGCGCAGCGCTCGCTGTCGATCATCGCCAAGAATTGCGACGGCAATCTGCCGGTTCCCGGCGCCTTCACCGCAGAGGACGAGGCGCTGCTCGGCCAGGCCAAGGCGCTGCTGGGCACGGTGCGCGAAGCGCTCGACCAGCAGCAGTTCCACGACGCGCTGGAGGCCATCATGGTCGTGGTGCGGGCCGCCAACGGCTATATCGACGTCCAGGCGCCGTGGTCGCTGAAAAAGACGGATCTGGCCCGCATGGGCACGGTTCTCTATGTGCTGGCCGAAACCGTGCGCCGCGTCGCCCTGCTGCTGCAGCCGGTGATGCCGGACTCGATCGCCCGCATGCTGGACCAGCTGGCCGTGCCGGCCGATAAGCGCGCCTTCGTCCATTTCGACGATGCGCTGGTCGGCGGAACCGCGCTGCCGGCGCCGCAGGGCGTGTTCCCGCGCCATGTCGAAACGGAGGAGGCGGCGTCTTAACATGCTCGTCGATAGCCACTGCCATCTCGATTTCCCGGAATTCGCCGAGGATTTCGAACAGATCATGAGCCGGGCGGCCGAGGCCAATGTCGGCCTCATGCTGACCATCTGTACCCATTTGTCGCGATTCCCGCGGGTTTTGGCGGTGGCCGAGCGCTTCGACAATGTCTATTGCACCGTCGGCATCCATCCGCACGAGGCGGGCGAGGAGACCGAGGTCACCGCCGAGCAGTTGGTCGAGTTGGCTAAGCATCCGAAAGTGGTGGGTTTCGGCGAAACCGGGCTCGATTACTATTATGAGCACAGCCCGCGCGAAGCCCAAAAGCGCAGCTTCCGAGCCCATATCCAGGCGGCGCGCATGGCCAAGCTGCCGATCATCATCCACACTCGCGACGCCGACGATGACATGGCCGCCATCCTGGAAGAGGAAGTCGCCAAGGGCGCGTTTCCCGGCCTGGTCCATTGTTTCAGCTCGGGCCGCGCCCTGGGCGAGAAGGCTCTGGAGCTCGGGCTCTACATCTCGCTGTCCGGCATCCTGACCTTCAAGAAATCCGAGGATCTGCGCGCCATCGCCAAGGACGTGCCGCTCGACCGTCTGCTGGTCGAGACCGATTCGCCGTTCCTGGCGCCGATCCCTCATCGCGGCAAGCGCTGTGAACCGGCCTATGTGGCGCAGACCGCCGCCGTGCTGGCCGACATCAAGGGCCTGACTCCGCCGGCGCTGGCCGACGTCACCACCGATAATTTCTTCACGCTGTTCACGAAGGTCCCGCGGTGAAAGTCACTATTCTCGGCAGCGGCGCGGCCGGCGGCGTGCCGATGATCAGCTCCGGCTGGGGACGCTGCGATCCGGCCAATCCGAAGAACCGCCGCCGCCGTCCGTCGATCCTGATCGAGGAGGCCGGAAAGACCATTCTGGTCGATACGAGCCCCGATCTGCGTGAGCAGCTTTTATCCTCTGAAATCAGGCATATAGACGCCGTTCTTTTCACGCATGGTCATGCCGACCATCTGCATGGCATCGACGATATGCGCGAGATCAACCGCGCCATGAACGCCTCGGTGCCGGTCTATGCCGCCCAGCACACGCTGGATGAGATCAGCGAGCGTTTCGACTATGTGTTCGCGCCGCTGGACCCGACCAAATATGGCATCTACAAGCCCTGGCTGATCCCGCACTGCGTGGATGGCCCCTTCGAAGCGGCCGGCATTCCCGCCATTTCCTTCGAGCAGGATCACGGCTATTCGCGCACCACCGGCTATCGGATCGGCGCCATGGCCTATTCGACCGACGTACTGCATCTGCCCGAGGAATCGATGGCGCAGCTGGAAGGGCTGGATCTGTGGATCGTCGGCTGTCTGCTCGACATTCCCCATTCCACCCACGCCCATGTCGGCAAGGCGCTGGAATGGCGCGAGCGGCTGAAGCCCAAGCATATGGTGATCACCCATATGAGCCCGCGCCTCGATTACGACACCCTGCGGCGCGAGCTGCCCGAGGGTGTCGAGCCCGGCTATGACGGATTGGTGCTGAGCCTATGAGCTTGAATGTCGCGCTGGTCGGCTATGGCTATGTCGGCAAGACCTTTCATGCGCCGCTGATCGCGGCGACGCCCGGCCTGACCCTGCACACCATCGTATCGAGCAAGCCCGACACGGTGCGGGCCGATTACCCGAACACCAAGGTTCAGGCCGATCTCGCCGCCGCTTTGGCCGATCCCGAGATCGATCTGGTGGTGATCGCCACGCCCAACGAGCTGCACGCTCCCCAGGCGCATCAGGCGCTGGAGGCCAGCAAGCATGTCGTCGTCGACAAGCCTTTCACCCTGACCGTGCAAGAGGCGGAGTCGGTCATCGCCCATGCCAAGAGCGCCAACCGGCTGCTCTCGGTGTTTCATAACCGCCGCTGGGACGCCGATTTCCTTACCCTGCAAAGGCTGATCGGCGAGGGAACCCTGGGCAAGGTGCGGCAATTCACCTCGCATTACGACCGCTTCCGCCCGATCGTGCGCGACCGCTGGCGCGAACGGGACGTGCCGGGCGCCGGCACCTGGTATGATCTGGCGCCGCACCTCATCGACCAGGCGCTGGTGCTGTTCGGCAAGCCGGACTCGCTCACCGCCGACATCCAGAAACAGCGCGACGGCGCCAAGGCGCCGGACTATTTCCATGCCGTGCTGCGCTATCCGGACGTCCGCGTCATCCTGCACAGCAGCTGCCTGGTGGCCGACAGCCGTTTCCGCCTGGCCGTTCACGGCACCAAAGGCAGCCTGGTCAAGCATGGCCTGGACCGCCAGGAGGACGCGCTCAAGATCGGCCGCATCCCCGGCGATGCCGGCTGGGGCGAGGATGACGGCGCCGTGTTCCTGACCGTGGCGGGAGAGGGCGACACCACCCGGTCCGCGCCGCTGACTTTGGACGCCGGCGACTATCGCCGCTTCTATATGGGCGTGCGCGACGCCATTGCCGGGACGGGCGCCAATCCGGTACCCGGCGAGCAGGCGCTGGACGTTATGCGATTGATAGAACTCGGACTCTCATAAACGACGGCCTCGTGCGACAATAGTGTGACATCGCCGAGGAGGGGCAACGGGATGGTCGGAAGGTCTTTCATCGGGGGGGTGCGTTTCTGTGCCGTTGCCATGCTGGTCGCCGTGACCGCGTGCAGCAGTCCCAGCCGCATGATCACCCTGGAAGACCATGACGAGGCCCTGGAGTTTCAGAAATCGCTGCAGGACTATTCGGGCTCGGTCAGCGACATGCTGCGCGACGCCCAGCACGGCAAGGCCATTTCCGATTTTTCCATGGGTATGCTCGCCTATGACATCCTGTCCACGGTCAGCTCGGCGGATAGCGGTCTCTACGCCCATTTCACCGCGGGCGGAATCGACATCGAGGATTATCTGAAGACCAGGTTCCAGAACAATCCGGACAGGGAAATCGCCGCGCTCGACAAGATCAGCGGCGAGGGTTCCCCCAGCCTGCGGGCGGTCGCCCGCAACACCCTCGACGCGCTGGCCCATATCCCGGACTCGCACGATCCGCCGGCCACCCAGCGGCAGAACCGCGAGCAGCTGGAAAATGCCCTGGCAAACACCAAGTCCGCCCTCGACAGGGCGGCGACGGAAGTGAAGATTCCCTAGTTCCGGTCGATCTCGTCGGCCAGCTTGCCGAGCAGCGCGCTCATCGCCGCCGCCGCGGCAGCGGGATCGCCGCCCGACAGCGGTTCAGCCAAAGAGAAAGCGCGGCTGCGCGTTGTGCCGTCGGTCTCGGTAATCTTCCAGCTGCCGGACAGCCGCGCGGTCCCCGAGCGGTCGGCGGCGAACTCATCCACCAGGACAAAGGCGGACGGCGATTCAGCGCCGCCCGTGCGGCGGGCGGCGAGATCCTGGGCCAGAATGCGGGTGGCCATGCGCTCCAGCGGCTCGGCCCAGCGGTCATATTCGTCAATATCGACCGATTGCGGTCCGGTGCGCGTCACCATCTGCGGCCGGTCATAGAGTTCGGGCAGCCGTAAAGCCGCCAGATGGACCGCGGGCCGGCCGCCGGAAGAGACCTGCGCGGGCGCGGCCGCCGACAAGGTGTAGTAGCGATTGTCCGGGCTGCCGGCGCAGGCGGTCAGCAGCAGAGCGACGGCCACTATCGGGCTTTTCTTCATTTCTTGCCCCTGATCAGCGATTCCGGATGGCTTTCCAGGTAATCGGTCAATTGATGCAGCGATGCCGCCGCGTTGCGCAGTTCGGTCAGCGTGCCGGCCAGATCGCCGCCGGACGCGTCCGAGGACAGCGCGCCGCTGACGGTGCCGAGCGACTCCGCCGCCTGCTTCAGCGCCATATCCGCCGAATGCGACGCGGCGCGCAGTTCGGCCAGCATCGGCCCGATCTGCGGCTGGGCTTCGCGGCTGATCGCGTCGAAATTCGTCATGGTATGGTCGAGCGCGGTCACCGCGTGCTTCAGCTCGGGCGATCGGATGATCCCGTCCAGCCCGTCCACCGCCGATTTGACGCTGACCAGCACACCCTTGGCCGATTGCATCACCGAATCGATGTCGGAGGCGGAAACGGTCGGAATCTCGGGGATCGGCCCGGTTTCGATCATCTCGGCCTTGGGCGCGTCGGGCATGAAATCCAACGCGATCAGCTTCTGGCCGGTGATCAGACTACCCGAGGCGAGGCGCGCCCGCAGCCCGCGCTGCACGAAACGGCGGAAGGTGGCATAGGAATGCGGCCGGAACTCCGTCTCCTTGAGGTCCGGCTCGTTGAGCAGGCGCACGCGCTGCGGCTCGACGTCGATCAGCACCGGCACGGTCTCGCGGTCGGTCTTGGCGTCATATTCGAGATGAATGTCGGTGACGTTGCCGATCTGAATGCCCTGCAGACGCACCGGCGCGCCCGGCGCCAGCCCGTCCAGGCTACCCTGGAAATGCAGCAGGAACGGGATCTTGCGGGTGAACAGCGCATCGCGCGCCTTGTCGACATTGGGATACAGCTCGAAGACCGAATTGGCCTTGGCGATCTCGCCGCTCTCGCCGCCGGGCGGAACGTCGAAGGCGATGCCGCCGGTCAGGATGGCCTGGATCGATTCGGTCTGCATGCGCAGGCCCGCGCTGCCCAATTCGACGGTAAAGCCCGAGGCGTTCCAGAAGCGTGATCCCTCATGCACCAGCGTATCGTGCGGCTTCTGCACGAAGATCTGCACGGTGGCGGTACCATCCTCGTCGGACAGCTGATAGCCCAGCACCTGGCCGACCTTGATGCCGCGGAACGAGATCGGCGCGCCCTGGATGATCGAGCCCAGCCGCCCGGTCTTCAGCACGAAATGAGTGCCGGGCGCGTCGGCACTGATCACCGGCGGGTCTTCCAGCGCGGTGAAATGGCGCTCGGAGGCGCCCTGTCCGGGGTCCATTTCGATATAGGAGCCCGAGATCAGGGTCGAGAGACCGCTGATTCCCTCGGCGGACAGGCGCGGCCGCACCACCCAGAAGCGCGTGCCCTCGGTCAGGTGGGACTTGGCATGGACGTTCATGCGGGCATGCAGGGTGACACGCGACAGATCCTCGGACGGATCGACCGTTTCCACGGTGCCCAGCTCGATGTCGTGATGCTTGATCTTGGTCTTGCCGGCCTCGATGCCCTCGGCGCTGGCCAGCGAGATCTCGATCATCGGACCGCGTCCGGCCAGAGTCCGCCAGCCCAGCCAGCCCGCCGCCAAAAGGGCGACGACCGGCACCAGCCAGACCAGGGGAAAGCGCCGCTTGTGAAAGGTGGAGACAGGAGGTTCGTAAGGGTCAGGCATTATTTTCTCCAGCCGCGTCCCACAACAGCCGGGGATCGAAGAATTCGGTGGCAAGCAAGGTCACGAACACCACTCCGCCGAACGCCAGCACGCCCAGGCCGGGCAGCACTTCGGCGATGTTGCCCAGGGTCACCAGCGCGGTCAACAGCGCGGCCACGATCACGTCGACGGTGGACCAGCGCCCGACCAGGTCGATCAGGCGATACAGGCGGGTATGATCGGGCAGGCCCCAGTCCACGCCGCGCTGCGCCGACAGGATCAGCCAGGCCAGCCCGAACAGTTTCATCAGCGGGACCGCGACGCTGGCGGTGAAAACGATCACCGCCAGCGGCCAGTCCGCGCCGTTCAGCAATTCCATCACGCCGCCCAGAATCGTCGCGGGCGCCCCCCGTCCGAGGCTGATCACGGTCAGCACCGGATAGAGATTGGCCGGCAGATAGAGCACGAATCCGGTCGCCACCAGGGCGCCGGCGCGGTCCAGGCTGTGCGGCTTGCGCCGGTGCAGCGGACACCCGCAGCGGACGCAGCGCTCGCCCGGCTCCTGCACCATGGCGCATTCGGAGCAGCCGAGCCAATCCGGACGGGCAGGGATGTCGGCCGAGGGGGAGGGATGGATCTGGTTCCAGATGGCGTGGCGGTCGATCGCCATTTCCAGCAAAGCCAGGATCAGCACCAGCGCGCCCAGCATATAAAGGCCGATTCCAACCTCGACGGTGGCGAGGTCGTGCAGTTTGGTCAGCGCGATCAGCGCCCCGACCAGGAAAACATCCAGCATCGACCACACGCGCAGGCGGTCGGCGAAGCGCATCAGATGGGCGGTCAGCCGGTTATTGCGCCCATGCCTCAGGCGCAGCAGGACCAGCCCCAGCGCCGTCAGGCGGCCGAGCGGCGCCAGGATCGATATGGCCAGCACCATCAGGGCGACCGGCAGCAGATCGCTGCCATGGCTGGCCATGCCCTCGACGCCGGAGCCGAGATGGATGGTGGTTTCCCGCCCGCCGAAGCTCAGGCCCAGGAAGGGGTTGAGATTGGCCAGCGCGAACAGGATCAGGGCGGTGAGGGTGAGGGCGCGCGCGGCGTCCCCATGATTGGTGCCGTCGCCGAAAGAGCGATGGCAGCGCGGGCAGCGGCGGACATGACCGGGCCTCGGCGGCGGCAGCACCTGCAGCAACCCGCAATCGGGACATTCCAGCCAATGGCTCGCGCTCATGGCGAAAAGTGTACTGAGTTCAAACAGATACTCTAGTCTAAATCTGCTATTCTGCCGGGGAAGGGGGTGCCGATGCGTCCTGCGCTGCACCTGATGACGCTGTGCATGCTGATCTCCTCGTCCGCGACGGCCGACGACGAGCTCCGGCTGTTGCGCATCGGTTTCGGCACCAACAAGCCGCCCTATGTCTTCGAGAATGAGAAACGCGGGCTGGAGTTCGACATCGTCGTCGATGCCGCCCGCCAGGCCGGGTTCGAGGTCCAGCCGGTATTCGCGCCGCTGGAGCGCCTGCGCCATCTGTTCGCCGAGCGGGCGCTCGACGCGATCACCACGACCGGCCCGCAATCGAGCGACGTCGCCTGTTATACCGCGCCCTATATCGAATATCACAATGTCGCGATGGCGCTGGCGGCGCATCATTTCGAGATCCGCACCGTCCAGGATCTGGGCCGCTATTCGGTGAGTTCGTTTCAACGCTCACGCGAGCTGCTGGGCGAGGATTACCGGCGCATGGCCGAAGCCAATCCCCGTTATCGCGAAGAGGCCAACCAGGTCACCCGCAATCTGCTGCTGTTCAGCGGCCGGATCGATGTGATCGTCGGGGATACCCGCATCATCGCCTATTTCAACCGCGCCGCCGCAGGCCAAGTCGACGTCACCCAGCCGGTCACGACCTACGAGCTGTTCCCACCTGTCCTGTACAGTGTCGCCTTTGCCGATCCGGGACGCTGCGCCGCCTTCGACCGCGGGTTGGCCGAGTTGCGGAAAAGCGGCGCTTACGCCCGAATCGAGCGAAGCTATCGCGACTATTGACCGCCTTAGAGCCTGACCCGAAACCCGCTCCAGCGCCGCATCTGCGTCGTTGCTGCGCTGCTCAAATCCTCACGTAGCGCTGCTACGCTCCGGTTTTGCGCTGCTCGCGCCTAGCATCTACGGCACTGGTCCGAGTTTCGGGTCGGGCTCTTACTTGCTCAGAATGGTCTGAGCGTCGGCGGCCAGGGTCTTGCCCTTTTCGAAATCCGGCTCGGCCAGGGCCTGCTTGGCCTTGACCACGGCCTCCTTCAGCGACTTCTGGTCGGCGGGGGCGGAGTCCGGAATGGCGCCTTTGCCCATATCATCGCAAGGATTGCCCGGGCCGGCGTTGAAATCGGGGCCGGCCTTGCCCTCGAGACAGTTCAGCGTGTGCTGGATATGGAAATGCAGAGTCTTCGTCGTGTCGGCCGCCGCCGCCATGCCGGCATGGGCGGCGGCGGTGTTGATCTCCTGCACGGCGTCGGCATAAGCGGGCAAAGCGAGGAGGGCGGCACAGGCGAAAGCGCCGAGAGCGGAAACGGTCTTGGACATGATCTTTCCTTCATCCGATGGATGGCACCCCTGCAGGTGATGCCGACAGCAAGACACTTCAAGCACCGGTTTTATTCCAGCGGGCAACGTATTTTTTGTTCCCGCAATTGGGAATGGCCCTTGTTCCCGCACTCGGGAACATGCTATGCTTCTGCTCATGGACATTCTCGGCCGCCATCTTCTGCCTGACTTCTGGCAGCGCCACCCGGACAGCGAAAGCGGTCTGCGCGGCGCCGCGGCCATCATCGCCGCCGCGGCCTGGCAGAGCGACGGCGACATCGCCAGGCATCTCGGCACGGCGGCGGCCTATGCGGGCGAGGGGTGGGTGACCATCACCGACCCGGACGGCCATTTCCGGCTGGTCCTGCGCATCGATTATCCCAGGCAGCTCGTCCAGATTCTCTCTGTAGCGGAGGCATAGAATGACCGACATCAAGCCGATCAGAAACGCTGACGACCACAAGGCCGTGCTGGACGAGATCGAGGTGCTGTTCGGCGCCCAGCCCGGCACGCCCGAAGCCGATCGGCTGGAGGTGCTGACCATCCTTGCCGCCGCCTGGGAGGCCCGCCACTTTCCGCTGGACGATGCCGACCCGGTCGACGCCCTGACCTTTGCCATGAAGGCGCAAGGCCGCAGCCAGAGCGACCTCGCCGGCGCGCTGAATTCCCGCTCGCGCGCCAGCGAAATCCTCAACCGCCGCCGCGCCCTCACCGCCGATATGATCGACGCCATCTCGAGCGCCTGGGCGATCCCCGCCGCCGCGCTGGGCGGCCGCCCCCGCACGCCCGCCTCCAATGTGCGGCGCTGGGCTTTGAACGGCATGGCGGCCATCGCCTTCACCGTCACGGCGAGCCTTGCCGCCGGCGGCGGAGCGCTTTGGTATATCGGCAAGGACCTTCCAGACCCCGCTCAGGTGGCGGCTCTTGCCGACCGGCCCGATTTCGTGCCGCTGGCCGAGATCCCGCCGCATGTGGTGAAGGCCTTCCTGGCCGCGGAAGACAAGGATTTCTACGGCCATGGCGGGACATCGGCCCTGGGCGTCGTACGCGCCACGGCGATCAGCCTCGGCGCGCTGATCAGCGGCAAGCCGGGGGCGGGCGGCACCGGCATCGCCGAACAGGTCGCCAAGAACCTGCTGCTGACCAACGAACCGCGCTCTCTGGCGCGGCGCCTCAAGGCGGCTATCTTAGCTAACCGCATGGAACAGTCGCTTTCCAAGGACCGCATCCTCGAGGTCTATCTCAACGAAGTGTATCTGGGCAGCGGCAGCTATGGCGTCGCCCAAGCCTCGATGCGCTATTTCGCGAAACCGCTGGCGGACGTCTCCGTGGCGGAAGCCGCCGTGATGGCCGGCCTGCCGAAAGCACCCAACGCATACCGCCCGAACCTGCCCGACGCCTATGACCAGGCCAAAGCCAAGGCGCGCCGCGACTGGGTGCTCGACCGCATGGCGAATGACGGTTTGATCACGGTTTCGGCGGCGCATATGGCGCAGGCGGAGAGCCTGCTGCGGGAGTAGCCGTTAGTTGACGCAAAAGAAGTCTTTGTGAGACGCTTAAACACTCACTGGTTGTTTAGGCCGTGAATTATGGATCTTCGCCACATCCTGTATCGACTGATAGCGATCGTGGCGCTCTTTTCCGCGGTAGCGCTAGTGATCACGGATTGCCGCACCATGGCAACCATCGATGAGATCAGAGGCTCGGTTCTATCCTCCGGTCTGGTCGATGAAACCTCCGCGGCTGGGAGGTGCGGATGAGAGATCAAATCAATTTTTCACGTGGTGAGCAGTTCAGCCAATTCCTTAATGGCTTGAATGAGCTGGAAGGCGCTCGGAAGATCGCTCATGGAGTTTTTATCGAAATGCATCCGATGTGGCGCCGCCTGATCGACATGCAGCGGGCATGGGATGCCGGCTTTGATTGGGATTTTTTTTCGCCGTGGCGTGAAAAATGGGTGGAGATAGCCCCGTCATGGAATGGGCCATATGACCTCTCACAAGTCCCTGATCTGTGGCAGCACATCCTTTCGCGGCACCAGAAGGAAGGGCAGTTCCTCGTAAAAATCTACGTCCTACCGACAACGCCCGGGACGCGGCCATTTCGTAAAACTCTTGAGGACTACGCGCAAAAGCAGCCGTTCTTCACAGTCGTTATCGACGAACCGCTGCCGATGATGGCGACTGCGGTCGAGGGCGCGGCCGACATGAGCGCGACCATGTCGGGGACGCTTGGCGGATTTCTGAAAGATCAGAATGGCGAAACATGGGGCATTACCTGCGGCCACGTCGCACAAGCAGCTGGCATATCGGTGGTTTTGGAGAATGTGGGCGGGGGGCGCGATCCGCTAGCTGGCACGGTCCGCTACTCTAATTTCACCGACCTTAAAAGGATCGGAGCGCAAGACCTATGCAAAGACCCCGGAGACGGAACGGCGATAGGCGTCGACCTGGCTCTCCTTGAGATCGACGGAAAATATACCCCTCAGGACACAGTGAATGGAATCGCGGGTCGGATCGATGCGATCTACGATAAGTCTGATTTGGGGTCAGGATCTATCGTCAAAGTACGCGGCGCAATTACCGGACCTCACGACTACATTCTCCAAGGATACGGCGTAAGCCAGAAGGTGGGCCTAAAGGGAACAAGCGACTATTTCTGCTTTTCCGACGTATTTGACTTTGCCCAGGATACTGACAGTCGTTTGCAGCGGGCCCTGGCTCTATTACCCGTTCAGGGGGATTCTGGAGCCTGGGTACTGCATGAAAAGGACCACGCCTGCGCATTGGCAGGGATGCTGGTCGCGGTAAGGGCAGGGCGCGGAATCTCGGTTTTCGCAGAGTCGATCAAGGCCTGGGCAGACACCAATTGGGGCAAACAGCTCGCACCGCTATAAGCCGATTGCGAGTCGAACAAGGAGATAAACATGCAGGGGTATCGGCGGAAACTCGGGCAATGGTGGACGAAGACTGCAGGTGCGGCAGGCGGCTTGGTGGGTGGAACCCCAGAAAAGACCGGAGATAAGGTCTACGCCGGCTGCGTTGCGGTCGTCATAGCAGTCTCAGTGGCGATATATGCTTTGACGGCAGCGCCGACGACACAATTCGCACTGTCGGGCTTATGGGGCTTTCTCTTTGGAGGGGCTGCGTTGCTCTATTTCCCATCGAAGATGCTGACCACGATATTTGGAGCTATCGGGGTGACTGGGATATCCGATCTCACGAGTCTGAAATTAGCCATAGAGCATTCCAAAGGCCCCCTCGAACAAATTGGGCAGTTGCTATCGATTGACGTTCCTCTTGGTGCGTACTGGCTTTTTATCGTGCTCATCGCGGTCTTCTGTGCTCCGGCGTACTTCCGCCAGTGATCCGCACAAGGACAAGGGCGTGATGCCGGGTGGCACCAATCCAGTAGGAATGAGAAGAATGAAGCACCGGCCCGCCATTACCGCGATCTGCCTCATCCTTGCGCTGAGCGGACATGCCACGTCGGCTGCCGAACGTGACGCCGCCAACGCCCTCGATGTCTATCTGAAGCCTCAAACTCTCGTGCGGCTGCCCGATGGGCGGAAATACAACATGTTCTGCAGCGGAAAGGGATCGCCGGTCGCGATTCTGGATGCCGGCCATCGTGCGTGGAGCACCGATTTTCGCGTCATTCAACCGGAGCTGGCGAAAATTACCCGTGTCTGCGCCGTCGATCGCGCCGGTTATGGGTTCAGCGACCCCGGACCCTTGCCGCGCGATGTCTTGGCCGAAGCGAAAGATCTGCATGACGCCGTCGCCGCGGCCGGCATTCCTAAGCCCTTTTTGCTGGTCGCCCATTCGTGGGGTGGCGCGATCGACCAGGAATATGCATTTCTGCATCCGAAGGATGTCGCTGGAATGCTGTTGATCGAGCCGGCCTTCGAACACGCGCACGAACGTCTCGGAATATCGGCAAAGGAGCTCACGGAAGTTGAGCGGTTCATGGCGAAATGTCTCGATCGGGCGCGCATCAGCCCGCTCAAGCTGGATGAAGTTCTGCCCGGTGAGGAACATCCGTGTGTCTACGATATTGCCCACGACTGGTCGCAATCCATGGCCGACAAGATCGTCGCGGATTTGGGTCGGGCCGCCACGCAAGAAGCCGCGTTGTCCGAACAGCAAAGTTTCGATGGCACAAGTTCGGATGAGCTCGACAAGGCTAAGCACACCTTGGGGAAAATGCCGTTGATCGTCCTCACGGAGGACGAGGCTAAGTGGATCGACGGCGAGCCCGATCAGGACGCCGCCAGAACGCAATACGCCGCCTGGTTCAAGGCCCATGAAGAGATTGCGCACGAATCGACGCAAGGCGTGCACAAAACCGTCGAAGGCGCTGGCCATCGCATTCATCGGGAAAAGCCGGACGTCGTGATCGAGGCGTTTCGGCAGCTCGTCGAGGCGGCAAGACGGCCATCCAACTGACATTCAAGCTCGCTAGTACCGGTGGCTACACACATAAACGTCATAATATACATTATGCGACAAATGTTTATGCGGATATGGCACCGCTGTGCGATTCAGCTATCGAATCGATACATTCACACCCCCGTCGGGCTTGGCCAGGATGTGCCTATCGAACCTGCCCCCACGAGGCCCTGCCATGAGTGCTTTCAAGCGTTTCCTCCCGTTCGTCGCGTTGGCGCTGATGAGCCAGGCTGCAAGCTTTGCCGCCGATCGCTCCGCCTATGATCAAAAAGCCTTCGAGGCGGCGCAAGCCTCCAACCTCCCGATTCTGCTGGATGTCAGCGCCCCCTGGTGCCCGACCTGCAAAGCGCAGAAGCCCATCCTCGAAAAGCTGACCGCAGATCCCGCCTACAAGGATCTGAAGATTTTCGACATCGACTTCGATAGCCAGACCGATCTGCTGCGCAGCCTCCGCGTCCAGAAGCAAAGCACGCTGATCGTCTATAAGGGCAAGACCGAACAAGGGCGCTCCACGGGCGATACCGCCGAAGCGTCGATCAGCGCCCTGCTCCACAAGTCGCTGTAGGTCCCGCCATGATCAGCGGCAGTCTCGCGATCGCTTTTTTGGCGGGGATATTTTCGACCCTTTCGCCCTGCGTATTGCCGCTGGTCCCGCTGGTCCTGGGTGCCGCGCTGACCGTCCATCGCTTTGGTCCGGTCGCGCTGGCCGCGGGTCTGGCAATTTCCTTCGTGGCGATCGGTCTCTTCGTCGCTACGATCGGCTTCTCCATCGGATTGAATGGCGAAAGCTTTCGAACCGTCTCCGCCGTGCTCATGACTGCCGTCGGCGCGCTCCTGCTGATCAAGAGACTGCAAGACCGCCTGTCGGCATTGCTCAGCCCGATCGGAAACCTGATCCAAAGCCGGTTCGGCATGGCCACGGGCAACAGCCTCACCGGGCAATTTGGTGTGGGGCTGCTGCTCGGGGCCGTGTGGAGCCCCTGCGTAGGCCCCACTCTCGGCGCGGCGTCAGTCCTCGCCTCTCAGGGCAAGAGCCTCGTCCAAGTCGCGGGAACAATGGCGATTTTCGGGCTCGGCGCCGCTTTGCCCCTTCTAGTGCTCGGAGCCCTGTCCCAGGAAGCCCTGAAACGACGCCGGACACAGCTGGCGAAGACCGGCGATCTCGGCAAACGAGCGTTGGGAGGCGCCCTGGTTCTGTTCGGCGTCCTTATCCTGAGCGGGGCCGACAAACAGCTGGAGGCTTACCTGGTCGCCGTCTCGCCTGAATGGCTGACGAGTTTAACGACTCGCTATTGAGGCGAATTCAGGACGGTAGACCGAGATTGTTCTCGACCAGATAGCGGATGCCGTGGCGCCAGGATTCGTCGGTGTTGCCGCGAATATCGACACTGGTGCCCAGGAACTTGCGGCCGGTTTTGACGTCGTCGATATAGAGATTGATGTTGAGGATCAGATTGCTGACTTTCTGCACCGTTCCCCATATCACCAGATCGGCCCCCGCCTGCCGCCCCCAAACCAGCTGGCAGCCGCCGCAGCCCGAAACGTCCGGATGCGCCTTGGCGTCGGCGATGGCATCCGGCGGCAGGGGAACGAAGCGATAGCGGCCCGATTTGCCGAGCCTGCTCAGCAACTCTTGCCCGATCATCGCCAGGCGCGCCCTTTCCGCGTCGCTTGTTGGTTCCAGCGAGGTGTTGATGATGTTGAAGCCGGCGAAAACCACCGTGGGCGGCTCGGCCGCGCGGGCCGCCAGGCTCAAGGTCAGCAGAATGATGGCCGCCAGGTTCCGCATTGACGTATCATAGCAAATACGGACCCGTATCTCTTTGCGCCAAAGGGATTAGATCATGAAATCCGGATCGACCGTCATTCCCGCCCTGCGCTACCGCGATGCCCCGGCGATGATCGAGTGGCTGTGCCGCGCCTTCGGCTTCGAAAAGCATGCGGTCTATCCCAATCCCGACGGCAGCATCGCCCATGCCCAGCTGGTTCTGGGCGGCGGCATGATCATGCTGGGCTCGGTCACCAACGCTTCGCCTCATTCCGAGCTGATCCGCCAGCCCGACGAGCTGAACAAGGCCGAAACCCAGTCGCCCTATATCGCCGTCGAGGATTGCGATGCCATCTACGCCCGGGCCAAGGCGGCCGGCGCCGAAATGGTGCTCGATATCAGAGACCAGGATTATGGCGGCCGCGGCTTCACCTGCCGCGATCCGGAAGGCCATCTGTGGAGCGTCGGCAGCTACGATCCCTGGGCGGAGTGAGTTTTCAGCGCGCCTCTTCCACCAGGCGGCGTTCCAACGCCGCCTCGGCGCCGGCGGCCAGTTCGCGGCAGCCTTCGGGATCGACGAAGCTGCCCTTCTCCATCTTCTTCCAGAAGCCGGAAACGGTCGGGTGTGTGCTGACCAGGATGTCGCACGGCAGGCCCCTCACCTTGGCGATGCTGGCGCGGAAGCTGTCCGCCACCGGCGCGAAGCGGTAGCCGGCAGCGGTGGACATCGCGGTCAGGCTGTCGGCATAGACCATGGCGAGGCATCGATCCTTCTCGCAGGAACTCCAGCTCCAGCTGGTGCCGCCCGGCGTATGGCCCGGCGTGCGGTGCGCGGTCACGGTGACGTCGCCCAGGGTAATCGCCTGTCCATCCGTTACGGTCTCGACGCCGGCCACCTTGGGAAACGGAAATTTGCCGGTCTTGTCATATTGCGGATCGGCCTCGGTCGGATGCCCCTGCCCCAGCGCCTTGGCGGCGTCGGCGCCGGCCAAGACCCGCGCGCCGCTGTCGCGTTTCAGCGCGGCGATCCCGCCGACATGATCGAAATGCTCGTGCGATACCAGGATCAGCTTCACCTCGCGCATCTGATGGCCCAGCGTCCTGATGTTCTTCTCGATCAGCGGAGCCGATTGCGGCAGGTCGCCATCCAACAGAATCAGCCCGTCGCGCGTGACGATCAGCACCGATGACAGCCCGACGACACCGACATAATAGGAATTGCCGTAGATATGGACCGGCGGCTCGGCCTGGTTCCAGACCTGGCAGTCCCGGCACTCGATCGGCGCGGTCAGTGGATCGGCGGCCGCGGCCGGCAAAGCGAGCATGGCAATCAGGGCCGCTGTGGAAAGGTTCTTTTTCATGGCCGCAGGATCGCCGGTCGCGGCAATCCGCACAAACGAGATTGCCTCTGGCGAGCCATGAGTAAAACTTGTGGTAGTATGACTTTTCCTTGAAGGGGAAAAGCTCATGCAGTCGGGCAGCATCGCGGCCGAGATCGAGCGGCTCAATTGGTCCCTGGCGGCGGTCACCGATGTGACGCGCGTCCTGGTCCGGGCCCGAACCGAGCATGAAGTATTCCTGGCCGCCTGCGAAGCGGCAACCCGGCAGAATTTCTACGATGTCGCCTGGATCGGCCTGCCGCGTCACGACGAGAAGCGCACGGTGGTGGTCGGCGCGCGCGCCGGCGAGCTGGCCTGCCATCTCGATGGCCTCGACATACGCTGGGCCGACGTGCCCGAGGGCCGCGGCCCGACCGGCACCGCCATCCGCACCGGACAATTGCAGATCTGCAACGACCATGCCTCAAACCCCAGCCCCAAGCCCTGGCATGACTGGATGCGCCGGCTCGGGCTGAAATCCAGCCTGTCCCTGCCGATCCGCCTGCCCAGCCGCTCGGTGATCGCCTCGATGACGGTCTATTCACGTCATCAGCACGCCTTTGGCGAGGCCGAGGCGGCCCTGTTCCGCCAGCTGGGCGACGATATCGGCTATGGCATCGACATCTTGCGGACCCGCGCCGCCTATGGCGAAGCCCGGGCCCAGGCCGAACTGCAGGAGCGCCGCATCCAGATGCTGACGGCGGCGCTGCGCACCGGCGTCGAGGGATTGGCGATCGCCGACCGCGAAGGCCGCATCTTCTCGGTCAATCCCGCCTTCACCCGCATCACCGGCCATGAGATCGCCGACGTCGTCGGACAGCATCCCAGCATGCTGGTGGCCGGGCATGAGGAAAAGACCTTCTCCGAAATCTGGCGCAGCGTCGAAACCAACGGCAACTGGCAGGGTGAGATACGCTGCCGCCGCAAGACCGGCGGCCCATTCCCGGCCCTGCTGGGACTGACCGTGGTGCGCGACAGCGCCGACGCCGTCACCCATTACGTCGCCACCCTGCTCGATCTGTCCCCGCTCAAGGCCGCCGAGGAAGCCGCCCGCGACGAACGGATATTCTCGGAATCGATGATGGAGAGCACGCCCGGCATCATTTACTTCTATGATTATGAAGGCCATTTCGAGCGCTGGAACCGCAATTTCTCGCTGGTGTCCGGCTATAGCGACGAGGAAATCGCTACCATGCACCCGCTCGATTTCTTCCATGCCGAAGACCGCGCCTTGTTGCGCGGCCGGATCGACGAGGTGTTCGAGAAGGGCGAGTCCTGGGTCGAGGCCCCTTTCCTGACCAAGGACAATCGCACCATTCCCTATCTATTCACCGGACGCCGGGTGGTGATCCGCAAACGCGAATATCTGGTCGGGGTCGGCATAGACATCTCGGACTGTAAAGGCCTGCCGACCCTGCTCCCGCCTGCGGGCTGCAGTTAGCTATAGATATTCCGCCAGTTCGACGCCGCGCCAATAGGCGCTGCGGAAGATCTGCTCGCTCTCGACCACATAATCCCACCAGGTCCTCGCCTCGGCCAAAGGCAGTTCGAGGATCGAAATGCGCCGCGGCTGACTGTCGCCCTTCACCATTTCCGCAGCAACGCCCGGGCCAATGAAACGATGCACCAGAACGCTCTCAATCTGACCGATTCCGAAATATCGGCCCTGGCGAATTATTTGAGTTCGCTGTGAGACCTAGGATGTGACATCCGGGCGAGCACCCTATCTCTCCAAAAATAGTGGTGGAGTAGCGCAGCTGCGACGTGCAACCCGACGAACACAAGTATGAGGTTGCCAATCGTCTCGTGAATCCCTTGCACCTGTTTCACCAGAGCTCGGTTGCCGGGGTCGTAGGCGGGGATGGCGAACACGTTGAAGATGCTGTCCCCTCTGACCCAGGTCAGTGCGACGCCTGCTACCACCATGCCAATCAGCAGGAGATAAAGGCCGTAATGCACCGACTTGGCGGCCAAGGCGAGGAGCCGGGTCCCATCGGGAGAAAGACGACGCCCCCAGCGTAAGCGCCAGATGATACGACCGACGATGAGCCCTGCCAGGAGCAGCCCGCCAACGATATGCAAGGATCGCGCATCAATACGCAGCGGCCCGCGCGGCAGCAAGTCGATCACCTGAGCGCCAAGCCATTGCAGCGCCACCAGTATGGCCGTTGCCCAATGAAGATATATCGTCGTGGCGTCGTAGCGCGGGGCATCGGATTCGACAGTCTGCATTCAGTAACTCCTCTCCGTGTGGTACTGCTCGCCCTCAGAAGGAACGGCTCAGACTCAGCCCAATCGTGAGAGGCCGTAGTGGCGTGGTCTGTTCCTGCTTATCGACGGTGAACGGATTTCCATAGGCAAATGTATTGGCGCGCACATTGCCCAGATTGTCGACGGAAAGCGTCGCCCGCCAAAGGTCGTGTCGCACGCCCAGACGCAAGTCCGTCGTGAGGTAATTCCCCATCCGCGGCGAATTTTTCACGTCGAACCCGGCGTATGAGCCGCCGATATATTGTCCGCCGAGCATGGCGAACACGTCATCGTCGTTGGATAGAGAAAAGTCATAGCGCACCGACAGCGCGGCGCTGCTTTCGGGGACCCCCGGCAATCGGCCGACTGTCTGAATCAGCAACGGATTGATGTGCGATAGTTTCGGATCGTTCCAAAAGGCATTCACTTGCGCATGCCAATGGGGTGTCAGCTGATAGCTGAGATCGGTTTCCGCCCCGGGTGCGCGGACATTCCCCGCATTGGCGATATAGAGAAGTCCATTCGAGAGCATCTGGTCGCTCTGGATATTGTCCCAGAGGGTCAGAAAGAAGGCTCCATTGGCGATCAGCGCGCCATCCAGCAGACTCGATTTGGCGCCCAGTTCATAAGATGTAAGCGTATCCGAGGCGAATGCGTTGACGCTCACCCCCTCGCTCTGCTCGCCACCGCCGGCATTGACATTGGCCGCCGCCGCCGGATTGTCGATCCTGATTCCGCCCAGACGAAATCCTCCAGCCATGCTTGCGTAAAGAGTCGTTTCATCGTCGGGATGCACACTGATGACGGCTTTTCGCGTCATATCCGACTCAGCTTTACTTCCGCTGGCCTTTGCCACCGCCCCCGTCGAGCTCTGATAAACCTGCGCGTCGGCTCCCGTCGATGAATAAAAAATCCGAGCGCCGGCGGTCAGATCCAACCAGTCGGTGGCACGATAAGTAGCCTCGCCAAACAAGGCGGCTTCGTCGGCATGGTCGGCACGCGTCTCCGCAAGCGCGACGAACGGAACGCCCCCCAGTCCCGGGCCGAGCAGGCGCGACTGGTACCCCTCGTCGCGATGCGATCCGGTTACCCCCCCGACCCAGCGCCAGTCGCCATCCCCTACGGAGTTCAGCCGCGTCTCATGACTGACGGTTCGAATGACGCGGTTGTCGCTGAACAAACTCGGGCCGACCGGAAACCCGGTTAGCGAAGGCCACGCCAGCGACGCGTCATAGACGGTATCGATCTTTCGATCGGTATAGGTCGACGCCGAGGTCAGGAAGGCCCAACCGAGAGGCCCCTGGACCGTGACGTTGGCCTGCCGGAAGCCGTCCCGGTGGGGTTCCCGCTCATAGTTCGCACGCTCAAGATAGGGTAGCCCCGCCTGCCCATACTGCGAATCCGCCGCGGCGATGAACTGCCCAACGAGCCCGAACGATAAATTCCAGCCTTCTGCCGGCACCCACCGGACGGCAATACGCCCTCCCTGATCGGAGGTCTGGTTGATATTCTTCAGCCCGAGGCGGATATCGTCGATATACCCGCCTTCCTGCGTGCCGTAGCCGACCACCCGCAGGCCGAGGACATCGTCGATGAGCGGAATATTCGCCATCGCGTCCAGGCTGCCGGACGGGCTGCCGCCGGCGGACAGCGCGGCGCCGGTCTGGACCATCGCTTCGGTGCGGTCGAGGTTCGGCTGATTGGTGATGATCCTCACCACGCCTCCCAGAGCGCCGTCACCATAGAGCGTGCTCTGCGGCCCGCGAACGATCTCGACCCGATCAATGTCGATCAATCTCAGCGCCGGGTCCGGCGTATCGTCGATGATCCGCGATTCGTCGAGATAGAGCCCGACCATGGATTCCGTTCGGCCGGACAACACGCTATCCGAGAGCCCCCTGAGAAACAATTTGTCCTGCCCGGCCCCGAGATTGGTCGCGGTTACCCCGGCCGCATGTCTGGCCAGGTCGCCCGCGCTGGTGGCCCCGTCCTCAGCGAGTTCCGCCCCGCCGATCGTAACGAGAGATTGGGGCAGCGTTTGCGCCACCGCCGGACGCTTTGTCGCGGTGACCACCACATCCTCGATGGTGGAGGACGCAGGAGCCGGCGCCGTTGGTGCCGAAGCCGCCAGCGAAACGATATCGATGGTCTCGGAATCGAGAAAAACATAGCCAAATCCGCTGCCGGCCAGCAGGGCATCCAGCGCCTGTCTCAGGGTTAATCTGCCCTCGACCGCATTGCCACCCGCGCCGCGAAGATTGGTCCCAGCATGGCCGATCGACACACGAGCCTGAATGGCAAGGTCGACAATGGCTTGGGTCAAGGGTTCGGCGGGAATGTGGAAGGCGGTATCCGGAGCGGCCGCCGGTGCCGAGCGGCCAACGCACCAAACCGCCATACCCAACGCAAGACGAAACCTGCGAGCCGGCCGATATCGCGACACTGCCCCGTCACCCTCCAGCGAATACGGCCTGCACGGTCATTTTGCCGGGGATACGGCGCGCACCGTGACTGGCCCATCGCCAGCCCGATCGATGGAGAGGGAGAGCAACTGACCAAGCCGTTCCAGCATGGCGTCTTCGGAATCAATCTTCAATATACCCGAGAAATGGCGGAACGAAGAGTCCGGCCCCAGCAACGCGATCTTGCGCGGCCCATAACGGCTTACATCCGCCACTACCTGCGGCAATGGCGTGTCTTCATAGATGAGATACCCCTTCACCCACGAGGCCGCCGCGGCGGGATCGATGGAGCGCAGCGTAGCGTCGCCGCCGTCCCTCTGCTCGAATCTTTCGCCCGCCGATAGGAGAACGGGTTGCGCTACGCCGCCCGAAACCGACACCTTTCCCTGTTCGACACTGACCAGGGTCAGGCCATCCGCCTTCACCACGTCAAAGACGGTACCGATATCGCGGATTTCATGGCCGCCCGCAGCAACCACGAAGGGCCGTCGCGGATCGGCGGCGACATGGAACGAGGCCTCACCGCGGTCCAATTGGATGCGCCGCTCGCTGGACGACAAAGCGATCGTTAATGAGGCTCCTCCGTTGACATCGATCACCGACCCGTCGGCGGCGACGACATGCTGGGTCTCCCCGGTGTCCGTCGTGATGTGCTCGAGCTCGGGTGCCGGGGGGAGCGACCGCGGCAGGACGAGCGCGACAAGGACCGAGGCGGCAATCAGGGCGAGGCCGGCTCCGGCAATCCATCGCGGTCGACGTGACACGTTGTGCCGCAAGGGCTCAACGCCAGAATCGCCGCTGATGATCCGCCCAATGCCGGGTCCGACCATGGCGCCTATTTCATCCATATCGCCATACAGAGCCTCCACCCTGTCATAGGCCAGACGATGGCTGACGTCCGCCTCCAGCCATTCGGTGAATGCGACCCAGATCGGTTCGTGAGCATCCGTTCGCCGCAACCGCGCATGCCACAGCGCGGCGTCGTTCAGCGGTTCGCCGGAAAGCGCGTTTAGGAAGTCTTCGCTCATGATCTTGCCATCCGCAGATGTTTCCGCGTCGGGGCATTGCTCCGCTCCAACGTGGTCCACCCGTAGGGACGCCGTGGCCCCGGCCGAACCACCAACAAATCGACGCTCGATCGAATAAAAATCTGTCGCTGCGGCATTTCAGTCACGTCCGAGCCGCTTCACCAGATGCTTCAAGGCCGTCGTCATATGCTTTTCCACTGTGCTGCGCCCGATACCGAGCCGGGTGGAAATTTCGGCATGCGAAAGTCCTTCGACCTTGTGGAGGGTGAAGATTGTGCGGCACTGGGGCGACAAATCTTCGAGGGCCGCCATGAGCCGCGCCAGTTTTTGCTTGGCGCTGTAAGCGATGTCGGCGGGCGTCTCGCCGACCACCGGCTCGCCACCAAGCTCGGTCTGGGTCGCATCGACCCATTGCCTGTCCCGCGCCCGGCTGCGATGGCGCTCGCGCTGGTGATCGCGGGCCAGGTTGAGCGCCATTTTGTAGAGATAGGCGGCGGGCTCTCGAACCTCGGGTTCGGCTGAACGCGCAAGTCGAAGATAGAGCTCTTGAACCAGATCCTCCGCGTCCTGCTCGTTACCGAGCCGCGCCCTGAGCATCCGCATCAGCGCGCCCCGATAAGCGAGATAGGTGTCGAAAAGAATCTTCCGCGTCCGGTCTGTGCGGTTTCCATGAAATGCGCCGCTTGGGCGGGCGATAGCAGGCGGCGTGACGCCCGCACAAGTAAGATAGCTCCATGAACGCCCTGACGCCATCGGCGCAGGCAGAAATAAATCTCGTAGGGTGCTCCCCGACCGGCGGCGTCATACGAGGCCTGGCTAGATGGGGGACCGATGACAAAGAGAGAACGGATCACGGCGTGGCTTGCGGATCACCCCGGACTGATCCTAGCGGCGGCAGCGTTGAGCCTCCATTTGTGGGCAAACACGGGCTACGACTATTTCATCGACGAACTGAATTTCATCGTCTGCGGCCAGCATCTGGCCTGGGGCTATATTGATCATCCCCCTCTCGTGCCGCTCATCGCACGCATCGCGCGCGAAGTATTCGGCGACAACCTGCTCGGGCTACGCCTGGTTCCGGCTTACGCCGCCGCGGGGCTGGTGGCACTAACCACTGAAGCGGCGCGCAGACTGGGCGGCCGGCTCTTCGCGCGCTGGCTGGCGGGACTTGCCGTGCTGGCTTCGCCGGTGCTCAGTGCGGACGGGCTATTGCTCTCGGCCGACACCCTTCAACCCCTGGCGTGGCTGGCCGGGTCCTTGACCCTGATTGCCGCAATGGAAAATCGGCACGCCAGAACGCGGCGAATCGCCTGGATCGCCTTGGGCGTGATCGCCGGGTTGGCCCTGATGGCCAAATATGTGATGGCGTTTTTCCTGATCGCGGCCGGGATCGGGATAATCTTGACTCCGCAACGTCGGGTGCTGGCCTCTTCCGGACCGTGGCTGGCCGCCGGATTGGCGTTGCTTATCGTCCTGCCCAATCTGCTTTGGCAGCAAAGTCACGCCTGGCCATTCCTGCAACTCAACGCAGCGGCGTTCAATGGCCGCAACATCACCTTTGGCCCCGCAACCTATCTGCTTCAGGAGATCCTGATCGCCGGCCCTCTCACCGCGCCGATCTGGATGGCGGGGGTGGCCGGCCTCGCCTTCTGGCCGCGGTTCGCCTCGAAGCGCTGGCTGGCGATCACCTGGGCCGTACTGATGGTTTTGATGCTGCTGATCCATGGCAAGTCCTATTACCCGGCCGCGATCTATCCGATCCTTCTGGCAAGCGGCGCCGTGGTGGTCGAGGCGATGATCCGAGGCCGCGTTGCGCGCTCGGCGATCGTCGCCGCGACGGCGCTCGCCGGAGCGATGCTGGCGCCCTTCACCCTGCCGATCCTGCCGATCGATCGGTTCATCGCCTACGAGCGCGGCCTTGGCGAGGCCACTTTGCTCAAATCCGAGCAAGTGGCTGTCGACAAGCAGCCGATGGGCGAGCTTCCTCCGAATTACGCCAATATGTTCGGATGGCGCGAGATGGCCGCCGCCGTCGGCCAGGCCTATCAGGCGCTGCCGCCGACAGATCGTGCCCGGGCCGTATTTTTCGCCCGCAATTACGGCGAGGCGGCTGCCGTCGATGTGTTCGGTCGAGCCTGGAACCTGCCGCCGGCGATCAGCGCCAATAACAACTATTTCCTATGGGGTCCGCGTGACTATGACGGGCAAGTCGTCCTGCTGTTAAGCACGGCCCCGCGCGCAGACCTCCTCAAGGCCTATGCCGCGATGGGAACCGAGATGCGCATCGGCGACCTGCCCGACGTGAAGGCGGAACTCCTCAAGACTTATGAGACGGCCGAGGCGGTCGCCTCCATCAACAGCCCCTATGCGTCCCCCTTCGAGCGGGGGCTGACGCTGTGGCTCTGTCGCAACCGCAAGCTCCCATTCGCCGCCGACTGGCAGGCGCTCAAGCTTTACTTCTGACGAATCGGATTCGCCGAAAGGAACCCCGCCATGCTTACAGCGATCCTCACGAAATTTGATGCAAAACAGTTTGCTCACACAGCAAAAATTATATTGATGACACTTTTTACCGGATATGCAGCGGCCCATAGCGCAGGCGCTATAATTAAAAACAGCATGCTTGAAAATATACATCAGTACTATTGGTATATGGAATTTCTATTGTTTTTTAAAATAATCTACGGCGTGGCCAGTGGCGGAATTTTTTATATATTTATTTTACACAAAAATAGTCGGAATTCACGATAAGAATAAATGACCGATCGATACCAAGAACAGGTCGACGTCGGCTCGACACTCACGAACATGACGGCAATTGCTGGCTGCATCGGGAACATTGGTGCATATGCCGGAACAAATAGCCGCCTCTCGGCAAATTCTGCCCAAGAACTTGCCGTCCTGCGTCTTTTCCTCGTCTAAAACGCTAGAATAACTAGGAAATTCGCAAGAATTACCAGATTTTCATGGCATGCGGATTGCTCGAACATTCTCGGTTGCGAGGCTATTAGCGCAAGGAGAATGGATGATGAGCATGGCGGTAACGGGTGCCGGTGGCGGCGGAATGCCCCACGGCGTGTCGGGTGCAAGTCCAAGCATGCCCCCACAGCAGAAGATGACCAATCTGTACAATCAGATTGATACCGGCGGCACGGGATCCATCACCCAGGCCCAGTTCAATCAAGCTTTCCAGACAATGAACCCGCCCGGAGCCTTTCAATCGGCCGGGGCTGACGCCGTATGGAACAATCTCGATCCCAACGGAAGCGGAAGCGTCTCCCAGCAGGATTTCGTCAACGGCATGAAGAACCAGATGGTTCAATTGCGGCAGGGCACCGACGGTGCTTCCGCTTCTGCGGCCGCGCAGACGTCGGCCACGGCGACGCAATCGCTGGTGAATATCCTGGTCTGAGGTCGAGGGGCGGCTAAATTGGCGAAACGCCGGGCAGCTCACCGCCCTGCCGTCCCAACTCATCCACCCATCGGTGGGGAACACCAAGGCCGGAAAGCCATTTTGCGCCATCCGATCCTTTCAGAATGGCGATCGTCGACATCGCTCCCGCGACCATGCACTGAGGAGCCAGAACCGTCACGGAAGACAATCCCCGCGCCGGCCATCCGGTGCGGGGATCGAGGATGTGGCCGTAGCGCCGGCCGTCGACGGTCAAGCAACGCTCGTAATCGCCGCTGGTCGCCAAGGCCCCGGACGAAATGGCGACGGCATCGGTCAGTTGACCGGGATTGTCGGGATCTCGTAATCCGATCTGCCAGGCATTCCCGCCGGGGTGCGGCCCCAGGACGAAGAAATCGCCCCCCAGATCGATCATACCCTGCGTGACCCCTTCGGCGGCGAGCAGGCTCGCCAGGCGATCGACGGCATATTCCTTGCCAATGCCCCCGAAATCCAGTTCCATACCGGCTACGGAAAAGCTCAAATCCGGCGACCGCCAGACGAGTTTATCCATACCGATTCGCGGCAGGAGAGATGCAATGGAACCGTCCGTCGGCAAGCGATCGGATGCAAAATTCCAGGCTCGGCGGAGGATGCCGGAGGTGATGTCGAAGAGCCCGTCGCTTTTCTCGAAGCAAGCGACGGCAAAATCGAGCAATCCCGCCATTTCCTCGTCGACGCGAACCGTTTCACCGATCGCGGCCTTGCGATTGATGATCGAAAGACTGCTGCTCTGGTCGTAGCGGGAAAATTTCCTCTCGATCCGGTCGACTTCCGCGACCGCCATCGCGCCCAGCACCCCCGCCCGCGCCTCCGATTCGGCGAACAGATGCAAAGAGCAGAGCGTTCCCATGGCTCTGAAGGTATAGACCTTGGGAATCATCGTTGTGCCGGACTTACAGGACTTTACCGACAAGTGCGCCAATCCCCGTGGTCGTCGCCATGGCCAGAGCGCCCCAGAAGGCCACGCGCAAGGTCGGCTTGACGAGACTGGCCCCACCGGCATAGGCACCCATGGCCCCGAGCAGGGCCAAGAACGTCAGGGACCCCAGAGAGACGAGGGCCAGCAACCAGCCCGAAGGCGAGATCAGCACAAACAGAAGCGGCGCTGCCGCTCCGATCGAAAATGACACGGCCGATGCCGCCGCCGCTTGAACCGGCCGCGCTGACGTGATTTCCGAAATGCCCAGCTCGTCGCGCGCATGGGCTCCAAGCGCGTCCTTTTCCATGAGTTGTTCCGCTACCCGGCGTGCCAGCGCCGGTTCGACGCCGCGCACCACATAGATCTGGGCCAGCTCCTCCCTTTCGTGCTCGGGAGCCGACACCAGTTCACGCTTTTCACGCGTCAAGTCCGCGTGTTCGCTATCCGCTTGTGAACTCACCGATACATATTCGCCGGCGGCCATCGACATCGCGCCCGCGACGAGGCCTGCAATGCCGGCAAGCAAGGTCTCATGTTCGGAAGCCGCGGCTGACGCCACCCCCATTATCAGGCTCGCGGTCGAAATGATCCCATCATTTGCCCCCAATACCGCCGCTCTTAGCCAGCCCATGCGTTGCACCAGATGGCGCTCCTTGTGGCTTCGGCTCATCGTTCACCTATCGCGATTGGGAAATTGACGAAACTATAGATACTCGGCCAGTTCGACGCCGCGCCAATAGGCGCTGCGGAAGATCTGCTCGCTCTCGACCACATAATCCCACCAGGTGCGCGCCTCGGCCAGCGGCATTTCGAGGATCGAGACAAGGCGCGGCTGGGTTTCGCCCTTCAGCTTTCCCGACAGCCGGTTCATCAGACGTATCCGCTCGCGCTCGCCGATATAGGTGGCGTTAAACGCTACCTGCGTCTGCAGGCTTTGCAGATCGACATTGCTCAAAGGCGGCCCGCCCAGCCAATTGTCGGGTTGAGGCCGGATCGCAGCAATGCGGTCTATTTCATTGTTTTCAGATGGAATTTCACTCAGAACAACATCGCGCACATAGGCGCCGTCGACGGTCTGGGTGCTGGCCTTGAAACCGTATTGATAGAGATACAAAGCCTGTTCGGCGGTGTCCGCATTGATCGGCTGGTAATCGATCCAGGCCTTGTCCTCATGCACGCCGGGCTTCTTGCCGGTCAGCTTGAAGGCGGCTTCGTTCATATAGACGTATTCGCGTCCGTCTTCGAAATTATAGGCGTTGAACACCACACCGATCCTGGTGCCGTTCAGCGAGTCGGCGATGCCGCTGTAGAAATCGCCGGGAAAGGCCGGAACCAGCGAGCGGGCCGGCATGACGTTGTACATCTCGCGGAAGAGCGAGAAATTCTTGGGATCGGTCCAGGCCCGGTGCCAGCTGCGCCCGAGATTGGCCAGTACATCCATCGGGAATTCGCTGGTCGAGGGCCGGATCACCTGGCTGTTGGCCGACAGCTGCTTGTAGATCAGATTGGCATCCAGCCAGTTGCCGAAGGGCTGGGTCTGCTGCATCGATTCTTCGAAAAACACCTGTATATCCGCGCCCTGCAGCCATTTCGCCACATGCAGGATCTGGCCCGAGGTGCAGGTCACCATCTGCGGCTGCTTGCCGCTGCGGCGCAGGGCTTCGAGAAAGCCGGCCCCATGCGCGTTATTGCCGGCCAGGCCGCCCAGCGCCACCGCCGAGCGGCTGCGCAGGCTCGGTTTCGGAATCGTTCCGGCCTTGGGAACCGGGCGGAAAGCCGCGGCATCCTCGGGAAGCTGCTTGGAATCGGCATCCGCCCCGGTCTCCCGCGCCACTTTGCCCTGGCGCGAGGTGAAACGGCTGACTTCAGGTACCTCCAGATAATTCATGACCGGCATCCTCGTTGTTATAGAGTGATGCCAACGTCTCCCGCGCCCGGCGCACGAACAGCGCCGCCCCCATCCGCCCGGCGGCGGCCAGCGCCTCCTCCAGGCAGATCTGGGCCTCATCCAGCCGCGCTTCGGCCCGCAGACACTCCCCCAGCACCTGCAGAACCAACGGCTCGAAGAACAATTCACCCGTCCGGCGCACCGCTTCCAGCGCGCCTCGCATCTCGGTCACCGCCGCCTCGCTGTCGCCCTGGGCCAACAGCACCTCGGCCAGCATGGTCGAGAACAGCGGCATGCCGATCACCCCGCCGGCATCGGCATAGCCCGCCATCATCTGGCGGATCACGGCAGCGTCCCGGCGCTGCCCCCATGCAGTGACGATACGGAAAATGAAAGCAAAAACAGCGACATTGGCCTTGCTGCAAAAGGAATAGCCGAGGTCGGCGAGATCCAGCGCCCCTTCGATGTCGTTGAAATAGAAGCGCGCATAGCAGCAATAGGCATAGGACTGGCCGATCGACAGCGCATGGTTCATCGAATGCGCTTCGGCCAGGGCGGCGTCGGCGCGCTCGTAAGCCGCGTCGCGCTTATCCTCGAAACATTCCATGCCGGCCAGGTAGAGCTGCGAGATCACCTGGATGTCGCCGCCATAGCGGAACGCCAGCGGACGGTACAGTTCCGGGTCGTAATCCCGCACCGCCTGTTCCAGATGCGCGCGTCCGGTGACGAAATCGCCCTTATGCACCGCCAGAACGCCCAACATGCGGTTGGCCAGGCAGCGATAGCCGCCGTCGCCGGCCCGCGTCGCCATGTCGAGCACGCGATGGGCCGGACCGGCCGCCAGCTCGAAGCGCGAGGTCAGAATATAGCCGCCGAACAGGCCCCACAGTACATCATAGCGCTGGCGCTGGTCGCCGATCTGCTCCAGCAGGCGCTGCGCCACCGCGAAAGCCTCGGTGGTTTCGTGAGAGGCCGGACCATGGATGACGAAACTGGCCTGGCCCAGCGACAGGTTGAGATTGAACTCCCAATTGGTCCGTTCGAACCCTTCGGGCAGCTTGGCCAGCAGCGCGATGCCGTCGGACAGATGGCGGGCAGCCTCGACATTGGCCGAGCGCTGCATCAGCCGCAGGCCGGCCTGATGGAAATACTCGATCGCCGGCAGCCATTCGCCCGCTTCCATCAGGTGATGCGCCATCACATGGGGCGCGGCGGTCACGATGTCGGGGAACAGGGTCAGCAGCGTGTCCGAGACGCGCTTATGCAGCTTCTGGCGCTTGCTGCGCAGCAGGCTGGCATAGGCGGCATCCTGCATCAGCGCATGTTTGAAGATGAACTCTGCATCCGGCACCACGCCCTGGCCGCGGATGATCTCGCTCGAGGACAGCTGCTGCAGCGAGCCCTGCAGAATGCGCTCGGAGATGTCGGATACCGCGGAAATCATGCGATAGGAGAACTCGCCCCCGATCACCGAGCCGATCTGCGCCACTTCCTTGAGCGCCGGCCAGCGGTCGAGGCGCTCCATCAGCGAATCCTGCAGGGTTTCCGGCACCGACAGCGAGGCCAGCGAACCGGTCAGCACGAATTCGCCCTCCTCCTCGCGCAGCAGGCCGGATTCCATCACCAGCTTGGTCAGTTCCTCGACGAACAGCGGATTGCCGTCCGCCTTGCGGATGATCATCTCCTCGACTTCGGTCGGCAGCTCGCGATAGCCGGTCACGCCGCCGATCATCGCCTTGGCCTCGCCGGGCGCGAGCCGGCCCGAAGACAGCACGGCGACGCCGTCGCCCCACGGCGGTACGAAATCGGGCCGCGCCGTCATCACCAGCAGCACCGGCCAGCGCGACAACGCGGTAATCAGCTGCGACAAGGCATCGAGAGAGCTGGGATCGATCCAATGCACATCCTCGAACACCAGCAACGCCGGCAGCGTGCCGACCCGCCCGCCGATATAGCGCATCAGCGCGTCGATGGTCTGAGCCCGCTGGCGCGCCGGCGTCAGCCCGGTCAGCGACATCAGGCCGGTGGTCGGGATCGACAGCAGATGCACCAGCAGCGGCAGGTCCAATGTCGCATGCTGGCCGGTGCGCGACAGCAGCGCCATCAGCCGGTTGACCTTGGCGGCGTCGCCCTGCTGGCTGGACAGGTCGGCGGCGATGGCCAGCTGCTCGGCGAAGGGATGCAGTGGGGTGTTGGCATGGCGCGGCGAACATTGCCAGCGCAGTTCGGCATGGGGCAGATCACGCAGACGGTGACGCAGGGCTTCGACCAGGCGCGACTTGCCGATGCCGGCCTCGCCGCTGATCAGTACGGCGCGCCCGCCCTGCTCTTGCGCTTCGCGCCACAGCGTGTCGAGCGCCTGGTTCTCGTCGCGCCGCCCGACCAGGGGGGCGAGATTGGGTGACCGCACGGCGGCAAACCGGCTTGCGACCTTGCTTTCGGCGATCACGCGCCAGAGCTGAACCGGCTCGGGGATGCCCTTCAGCTGGACGGCGCCCAGATCCTCGCAATCGAACAGACCGCCGACGCGGCGCCGGGTCGCTTCGCCGATCAGGATCTGCTGAGGCTCGGCCAGGGAATGGATGCGCGCCGCCAGATTGGGCGTCTGGCCGCTGGCGGCGTGCAATTGCGCCAGACTGCCCTGCCCGACCACGTCCCCCACCACCGCGCTGCCCGTCGTGATGCCGATGCGCACCTGCAGCGGCGTGCCCTCGCGCAGGCCCTTGACCGCCTCGACGATGTCCAGCGCGGCGTGGATGGCGCGCTCGGCAGCGTCCTCGCGGGCTTTCGGATAGCCGAAATAGACCATGATGCCGTCACCGAGATATTGCGCGACGAAGCCGTCATAGGCCGCCACCACGCTGGTGCAGGCCTGCTGGTAGTGGCGCAGAAGCTCGCGCAGATCCTCGGCGTCCAGACGCGAGGAAAGCTCGGTCGAGCCGACCAGATCGCAGAACATCACCGTCAGCAGACGGCGCTCGGCCTCATGCCGCGACGCTTCGGCCGGAAGTGAACTGGTCGGTTTAAGCTGTTCTATTGCCTTGAGAATTTTCTTGCGATGACCAAGAACAATTCCTAGTCCGGCAAGATCAGCATCGGTCAGATCGAAGAGGATTTCGCCGTCGACGGCATTATCGGAGAACAATTGGGCATATTGGCCCAATCCAATCCCCGCCAGCCAACTCGACACGTCCGGCATGTACCCCCGCCCGATATTCAAATTCTATTTTAAGCAACTGTAAAATAAAGCTACCGCCGATGGCAAGCGACGGCGGTCACTTCGCCGAGCCGATATTGAAAAGATCGCGCTCGCCCACCTGGGCGCTGTGCTGGCGCTCCATTTCATGGGCGAAGCGCTTCAGCGCGTAGGCCTCGCTGACATAGCCGATGACGCGGGAATCATCGGCGGCGGCCAGCACCGGCAAAGTCTCGCTCTCGCTGTCCTCGAAGCGCGACAGCGCGGTGCGCACATCCATGTCGGGCAGCAGGAAATGGCCGCGATTGCCGGACAGATCTCCGGCTACGACCACGCCGGCCGCGTCGTCCAGTTCCTGATCGTGGATGGCGCCGACATCGATGGCGCCGACATAGCGCCCGCCCTCGTCGACGGCGAATACGGTGCTGCGGCTGCCCAGCGGCACCAGTTCGCGCATCTGCATCAGCGGCGTCGCCCGTCCGATCAGGGTGACGTCGGCGCGCAGAATCTTGCTGACCTTGAGATCGGCCAGCCAGCCGACGTCGTAGGCGCCGCGGATCTGCTTGCCGCGCTGGTGGAAACGCCAGGTGGAGAAGGAATAGCCGAAGCGGAAGCGGGTGATGGTGTTGGCGGTCACCACGCCGGCCAGCACGGCCAGGGCGACATTGAAATCGCCGGTCACTTCCAGCACCAGCAGCACCATGGTCACCGGCGCGCCGACGATCGTCGACGCCACCGCCCCCATCCCGACCAGGGTGAAGACGGTGTAGGAACCGGCCAGCCAGGGTCCGAACAGCCCGAAAAGACGCGAAACGCCGTCGCCATAGAGGCAGCCGAGGAACAAAGACGTGCTGAACAGGCCGCCGCGGAACCCCGCGCCCAGCGACAAGGCCGACGCGGCGATCTTCGCGACCAGCAGCACCAGCAGCAGCGCGATCGGCGGCGTGCTGTCGAACAGCCATTGAATCGCGCCATGGCCGCTGCCCAGCACCTGCGGAAACGGCAGCGCCACCAGCGACAGCATCAGTCCGCCGAAGGCCGGGCGCAGCCAATCCGGGGTCGGCAGGCGGCGCAATTGCGTCTCGATCCAGGTGGCCGAGCGCATGGTGGTGATGCCTATCCCGGCGGCGCCGATACCCAGCAGGACGAACAGCGGATATTGCCACTCGTGGAACGACATGGCCGGCGCATTGACCAGAAAGATCGGCGCCACGCCGATGGTACCGCGCATCACCAGGGTGGCCGCCAGCGAAGCCATCGCCACCTGGGCCAGCGCGGCCGGAGCATAATTGCCGAGGATCAGCTCGAAGGCGTAGAAGGCGCCGGCCAGCGGCGCGTTGAAGGCGGCGGCGATGGCGGCCGCCGCTCCGGACGCGACGAAGATCCGCAGATCGGCGCGGCGCAGACGCAGCCTCTGTCCGGCCACCGACATCAATCCGGCGCCGATCTGGGTGAAAGCGGCCTCCAGTCCCAGCGCCGCGCCGACTCCGTTCGAGATCAGCGTCGCCGCCGCCAGACGGCAGGAATCGACGAAGGACATGCGCCCGCCATGCAGCGCGTTGGCCTCGACCGGATCGACGATCTCGCTTTGCCGGAAACGGCGCAGCAGCACGGTCAGCAGACCGAGCCCCAACCCGCCCGCCGCCGGAATGACGGCGATACGCATCCAGGGCAGGTTCGGCGCCGCGCTGAGCGAGCTTTCCAGCGAGATTCCATAGATCAGCCAATGGATGGCGGCGACCCCCTCATGCATCGTCACCACCGCGAAGCCGACCAGGGCTCCCAGCGGCGCGCACAAAGCGATCAGGACCGGCTCGTTGTCGCGCAGGGACCAGCGCATCGGCCGGCTCCACCGCGACCACAGGCGCACGGCGCTTTCCCTGACCCGCATCTCCATGAAATCTCCTTTTCTTCCGCGTAGATATAACCCCCGGGCGCTCTTGCCAGCAAGGCGCCCTTGGGTGATCATTCGATAGCGCGGCGATTATTGAGTTCCCCTGTTTTCGACACTCGGGACGCCAGCGACAAATAAGGGATTCCGATGTCTTCCTCGATGGACCGCCTGCTAAGCATCATGACCCGCCTGCGCAATCCGGAGGGCGGCTGTCCGTGGGATCTCGAGCAGGATTTCTCGACCATCGCCCCGCATACGCTGGAAGAGGCCTATGAGGTGGTCGAAGCCATCGAGGCCGGCGACCGCGCCGCGCTGAAGGACGAGCTGGGCGACCTGCTGT
>JAJPHO010000006.1 GCA_021325215.1 Alphaproteobacteria bacterium | reverse complement strand
TCGATTTCGAAAAACCCATCGCCGAGCTGGAAAGCAAGATCGAGGAGTTGCGCCATTTGAGCGACTCCGACGGCATCAACATCGCCGAAGAGATCAACCGGCTGCAGATCAAGCTGGACCGCCTTCTCACCAGCACCTACGGAAAGCTGACGCCCTGGCAGAAAGCCCAGGTTGCGCGCCATCCGGAGCGGCCGCATGCGAACAATTATATTGCGAAGCTGATCACCGACTTCATCCCGCTGGCCGGCGACCGCGCCTTCGCCGACGACCAGGCCATCATCGGCGGCCTGGGGCGTCTGGGCGAACGGACGGTGATGGTGCTGGGCATCGAGAAGGGCAACGACACCGAAAGCCGCCTGAAGCACAATTTCGGCATGGCCAAGCCGGAAGGCTATCGCAAGGCCCGCCGCCTGATGCAGATGGCCGATCATTTCGGCGTGCCGGTCATCACCCTGGTCGACACGTCGGGCGCCTATCCGGGCGTCGACGCCGAAGCGCGCGGCCAGGCGGAAGCCATCGCCCGCGCCGTCGAGACCTGCCTCGACATCAAAGTGCCGCTGATCTCGGTGATCATCGGCGAGGGCGGATCGGGCGGCGCCATCGCGCTGGCCGCCGGCAACAGCGTCATCATGCTGGAGCATGCCATCTATTCGGTGATCAGCCCCGAAGGCTGCGCCGGCATTCTGTGGCGCAGCGGCGACAACGCCAAGGACGCCGCCGAAGCCCTGCGCCTGACCGCCCAGGACCTGCTGCGCCTCAATGTGATCGACGCCATTCTGCCCGAACCTCTGGGCGGCGCGCATCGCCAGCCCGACCAGGCCATCGCGGCGCTGGGACGGCACCTGACCGACACGCTGACCACCCTGGACCGCTGGGACGGCGCGCAACTCCGCCAGCGCCGCCGCGAGAAGTTCCTGGAAATGGGCAAGGTCGGCCTCTAACCGCCGCTTTGCCTTCTTTCCGGGCCGCAAGGCGGCCCCGCGCTGCCGACAGCCGAATTGCTGATTCGGTCTAGCTTTGCGCGGTAGCCCAGCGCATGGAATGCGCGCCCGGCGCCTGAGGGCGTATAAAAACAAACTTACAGTTCCCTCACTTAATTATCACCGTTTCGCCCTAATCTTGCCTTATTGCGCCTGTAGCTTTCTTCTCACAGGCAGAGACGCGGCAGACGTCGGCGCCAGATGCACCTACCCCGGTCCCCCTCCGGAATGCATCGCCCGGCAGCCAAGTTCTCCCTGTGTCTGGGCGAAAAGGTCGACCCCACGGCGACTTTTCCGCGCAGAGTAGTCCGAAGATCGCCTTCCGGCTTCCCCTAGCCGCGTGTCCCCTGGGAAGGCGATGGACAAAGACAACGGGGCCGGCAGGCCACAAGCAGGAACGTTCTCCCCCCTCCGTTCCCGCACCTCTGCCGGCCCCGTTTATTTTATCTAGTTCTGTTCGTCGAAGAGATTGGTGAGCTGCTGCATCATGGTGCCGCCCAGCTCTTCCGCATCCGAGATCGTGACCGCGCGGTGGTAATAGCGCGTCACGTCGTGGCCGATGCCGATCGCGGCCAGTTCGACCGACGAATTGTTCTCGATCCAGTGGATCACGTCGCGCAGATGGCGCTCCAGATAGCTGCCATTATTGACCGACAGCGTCGAATCATCGACCGGGGCGCCGTCCGAGATCACCATGACGATGCGGCGCTGCTCGGGGCGGCCCAGCAGGCGGTTATGCGCCCACATCAGAGCCTCGCCGTCGATATTCTCCTTCAGCAGCCCTTCCTTCAGCATCAGGCCGAGATTCTTGCGGGCGCGGCGCCAGGGAGCGTCGGCGGATTTATAGATGATGTGGCGCAGATCGTTGAGGCGGCCCGGCATGGCCGGCTTGCCGTCGGCGACCCATTTCTCGCGCGATTGGCCGCCCTTCCACGCCTTGGTGGTGAAGCCCAGCACCTCGACCTTGACCCCGCAGCGCTCGAGCGTGCGCGCCAGGATGTCGGCGCTCATCGCCGCCACCGCGATCGGGCGGCCGCGCATCGAGCCTGAATTGTCGATCAGCAGCGACACCACCGTGTCGCGGAAATCGGTGTCGCGCTCCTGCTTGAAGGACAGCGAATGGGTCGGGTTGGCGATGACGCGGGCCAGGCGGCCGGCATCGAGCAATCCCTCTTCCAGATCGAAGTTCCAGGCGCGCGTCTGCTTGGCCATCAATTTGCGCTGCAGGCGGTTGGCGAGCTTGGCCACCACGCCCTGCAGATGCAGAAGCTGCTGGTCGAGCTGCTGGCGCAGGCGGGTCAATTCGTCAGGCTCGCACAATTCGGGAGCGTCGACGGTCTGGTCGTAAGCGGTGGTGTAGACGCCATAGGGCTTTTCGGACGGTTCCGCCGGCGCCGGCGCGGCCTTCTGGCGCGCCGCGCCGCCAGCTTCCTCGCTGCCATGGCCCGGCATCATGACCGGATCGCCGCCCTGGCCTTCGCCCTCTTGCGCTTCCGCGCTCTCGGCCTCGCCCATGGCGCTGTCGCTGCCCTCGGCGCCCGGGGAGCCGCGCTGATCGGCGCCCTTTTCCTCCTGGGCGCCGGACTCGCCGCCCTGGCTCTCGCCTTCCTGCTGGTCGGCATCGGCGTCGGGATCGGCCTCCTCGAACGGCTCGACATCGAGGGCGGCGATCACGTCGCGTACGGCGCGGGAGAAGCCTTCCTGATCCGAAAGCCGGTCTTTCAGCGCGCCGTAATGGGCGGACAGCTTGCTTTCGATGAAGTCGCGCCAATAGCCGACCGCCTGGCGCGCCGAGGGCGGCACCTGCTGGCCGGCCAGCTTTTCGCGCAGCACGAGGCGCACGGCTTCGGCCAGCGGCACCTGGCTGCGGTCGGTCATCGCCGCATAGCCTTCATGGGCGTAGCGGGCTTCCAGCGAGGCGTCGAGATTGAGGGCGACGCCCTTCATGGCCCGCGCCCCGATCGCCTCGACCCGGGCCTGGGCCAAAGCGTTGTAGATATCCTTGGCGTCATGCCCGACCGGCATCAAAGCCTGGTGCAGCACTTCATCATGAAACCGCAGGCGCAATCCCGCCGCGTCGGCGGCGCCGCGGATCTTGGCCAGATCGGCCAGATGCGGCGTGCGCGGCGGCGGCGGCAGACGCACGGTGGCGCCACGCACGCCGGGCTGGCCGCTGGCGTAATTGACCGACACGTCGGCGCGGCCGGCCATGGCGCGCACCACCGCGGTGGTGGTGCGCTTGACCAGATCGGCCGGCGTCTCGTCGTGGCCGCCGAGCGGAACGTCGTGGGAAGGACGCTCGGCCATCTTACGCGATGGCGACGCGCGCCATCGTCTCCGGCAGTTCGGCGCCGAAGCAGCGCTGGTAATATTCGGCCACCACGCTGCGCTCGGTCTCGTCGCACTTGTTGAGGAAGCTGAGACGGAACGCGAAGCCGACATCGCCGAAGATGCGGGCGTTCTCGGCCCAGGTCAGCACGGTGCGCGGGCTCATCACGGTCGAGATGTCGCCATTGATGAAGCCCTGGCGGGTCAGATCGGCGACGCGGACCATGTTGTTGACGGCGTCCTGGCCGGTCGGGGTGTCGTAATGCGGCATCTTGGCCAGCACGATCGCCACCTCGGCGTCATGGTCGAGATAATTCAGGGTGGCGACGATGTTCCAGCGGTCCATCTGGCCCTGATTGATCTGCTGGGTGCCGTGATAAAGGCCGGTGGTGTCGCCCAGGCCCACCGTGTTGGCGGTCGAGAACAGGCGGAAGGCGGGATGAGGGCGGATGACACGGCTCTGATCCAGCAGGGTCAGCTTGCCTTCGACTTCCAGCACGCGCTGGATCACGAACATCACGTCGGGGCGGCCGGCATCATATTCGTCGAATACCAAAGCGGTCGGATTCTGCAGCGCCCAGGGCAGGATGCCTTCGCGGAATTCGGTGACCTGCTGGCCGTCCTTCAGCACGATGGCGTCCTTGCCGATCAGGTCGATGCGGCTGACATGGCTGTCGAGATTGACGCGGATACAGGGCCAGTTGAGGCGGGATGCGACCTGCTCGATATGGGTCGATTTGCCGGTGCCGTGATAGCCCTGGACCATGACGCGCCGGTTGAAGGCGAAGCCGGCCAGGATGGCCATCGTCGTGTCGTGGTCGAAGCGATAGGACTCGTCGCGGTCGGGCACGTGGGCGCTGCCCTGGCTGAAGGCCGGCACCTCCATGTCGCTGTCCAGCCCGAAGGTCTGGCGCACGCTGATGGTGATGTCGGGCATGTCGAGGGGATGGTCGGCCAGGATGCCGGGTGCGGGGCTGTTATTGCTCATGATCGGTTATGCTAAGCTTTCCATCAGGGTTTTGTAAGCTTGGCCGATGCGCTTGAAGCGTTCTTCGGCCTGCTTGTCGCCGCCATTGGCGTCCGGGTGATGCAATTTGCAGAGCTCTTTATAGCGCGCCCTCACCATATCGACAGTCAGGGGATAGGAGAGGTTCATCTCCTTCAACGCACTCATCTCGGCAGCCGAGGCGGCGGGCGCCGGCGGCGGAGTGGTCTCGAAATTCTCGCCGAACACGCCGAAACCGTCGCGCACCTTCGAAGCGTCGAAGCCGAACCGGCCGCCCATCCGCTTGCCCAGCGGCCAGGTCGGGCGCTGCCAGGTGGTGTCGTTGCGCACCATGGTCTCGATCTCGTCGGCGCCGAGCCCGGCATAATAGTCCCACGAGGAATTGTAGGCGCGCACATGATCCAGGCAGAACCAGAAATACTCGTTCAGAGCGTCGCGCGATTTCGGCGCCCTGTAATCCCCATAATCGCGGCAACCCGGATGGTCGCACGGACGGAAATCGGTACGGGGGGCATTCTTCTTGCCGGAGGATTTCGGCCAGAAGTGACGGCTGCGTTCTTCGGTCATCGCATAATAATGAGGGCTGGCGTGCTGCCTTGCAACAAGCCGGCGCTATTTATTCCCGGCTTTCCGGCTTGGGCGGCACCACTTTGACCAGGGTGATCTGGTTGCGCAAGCGGCGCAAAACCTCGAAGCGGAAGCCGTGGAACAGGAACAGCTGGCCGGCATCGGGAATCATCCGCGATTCATGCAGGATGAGACCCGCCAGGGTCACCGCGTTCTCGTCGGGCAGGCGCCAGTCGAAGTCGCGATTGAGGTCGCGGATGGTGACGTCGCCATTGACGATATAGGACCCGTCGGCCTGCTGCTTGACGCCTGCGACGGCGACGTCGCTCTCGTCGGAGATGTCGCCGACGATCTCCTCGAGAATGTCCTCCAGCGTGACGATGCCCTGCAGCGCGCCATATTCGTCGACCACCAGGGCGAAATGCTCGCGCCGCTCGCGGAAGGCCTGCAGCTGGTCGAACAGGGTGGTCTGGTCGGGAATGAACCAGGGCGGCGAAGCCAGCGTCTCGATCTTCATGTCGTCCAGCTTGCCGTCATGGTCGCGCAGAACCCGCAGCAGCGCCTTGGAATGGATGACGCCGACGATATTGTCGGGATCGCCCAGCCACAGCGGCAGGCGGCTGAACGGGGTGGCGATCACCTGATCGAGCAGCATCGACATCGGCTGGCCGGCATCGAGGGTGACGATGTTCTTGCGGTGGGTCATCACCTCGCCGACCTGCACCTCGTCGAGATCGAGGATCGAGCGCAGCATCTTGCCCTCGTGCCGCACCTCGCCCTCGGCGGTGTGGATATCGATGGCGCCGCGCAGTTCGGCGCGCATCGCTTCCAGGTCCAGCGAGGTATGGATCGGCACGCGGACCAGCTTCAGCACGGCATTGACCACCGCCTGCACGGCGATGCTGATCGGGCCGAACACCCAGACGATCACCCGCATCGGCCAGGCCAGGAGCGGCGCCAGCTTGTTGGCGTTGTTGAGCGCCACCGTCTTGGGCAGGATCTCGCAGGCGACCAGCACCACCACCGTCATCAGGGCGGTGCCGTAGACGACGCCGGCGTCGCCGGCCAGATGGATCGCCACCGACGTGGCCATGGCGGAGGCCAGGATCTGGGTCAGGGTATTGCCCAGCAGGATCGAACCGAGCAGCTGATCGCGCTTGGACAGCAGCCGGTTGACCAGCCGGGCGCGCTTGTCGCCTTCGGCTTCCAGCGTATGCATCAAGGGCCGCGACACCACGGTCAGCGAGGTCTCGGCGCTGGAGAAGAAGAACAGGAGCAGAAGCAGGAGACCGATCAGCAGAAAATCGCCGATCATGACGCGCACCAATCCGTGACCACGGCGCGCAGAACATCCTGGGGCACGTCGCGGCTGATGAAGCTCTTGCCGATGCCGCGCGCCAGGATGAAGGTCAGGCGGCCCTGATCGACCTTCTTATCGTGGAAGAAATGGGCCATGGTCCGCTCGGCCTGCCAGCCGCCGGCGATAGCGGGCAGCCGGGTCGGCATGCCGACCGATTCCAGATGGGCGCGCAACCGGTCGAGATCGGTCGCCGGACATAAGCCCAGCCGGGCGGAAAGATCGAAGGCCATCAACGACCCCAGCCCCACCGCCTCGCCATGCAGCAGGGTGGAAGAAAAGCCGGTCTCGGCCTCCAGCGCGTGGCCGAAGGTATGGCCGAGATTGAGCAGGGCGCGGGTTCCGGACTCACGCTCGTCACCGGCCACCGTGCGGGCCTTGGCCTGACAGGAATGGCGTACCGCATAGGCGCGGGCTTCGGCGTCGCCATCCAGCAGAGCCGGGCCATGCTTTTCCAGCCAGGCGAAGAAGTCGGGATCGTCGATCAGGCCGTATTTGACCACTTCGGCATAACCCGAGGCCAGTTCGCGGCGCGGCAGGGTGGACAGCAGATCGATGTCGGCCAGCACCAGGCGCGGCTGGTGGAAGCTGCCGACCAGATTCTTGCCCTGCGCCATATTGATGCCGGTCTTGCCGCCCACCGAGCTGTCGACCTGGGACAGCAGGGTGGTCGGGATCTGGATGAACGGCACGCCGCGCAGCAGGATCGAGGCGGCGAAACCGGTCAGGTCGCCGACCACGCCGCCGCCGAAGGCCAGCAGCGCCGTCGATCGTTCCGGCCGCGTATCGAGAACGGCGGACAGCAGGGATTCCAGGCGGGCGAAGCTCTTGCTGCCCTCGCCGGACGGCACGCGATAGAGGTGATGAGCGATGCCGGCTTCATCGAGCGACGCCGCCAGGGCCGGCCAATGCAGCTCCGCCACGGTTTCGTCCGCGGCCACGAACAGGGTCGGCATCTTCAGCAGCGGACGGATCAGCGAGCCGGCGCGGGCCAGCAGACCGGTGCCGACATGGATGTCATAGCTGCGCTCACCCAGGTCGAGGCGGACCGGGGACGGGGCGACGATGTTCATTTTCAAGCTTCCTGTATGACGCGGTCGCCGGGGCTGTGGGCGGCCAGGGCCTGCAGCACGGCGTGGACGGTGAGGTCGGTGGGCTGGTCGAGGCTTTCGACCACCAGATCGGCCTCGGCATAGATCGGATGGCGCTTTGCCATGAGGTCGGCAAGGATGGCGCGCGGATCGCCGGCCTTGAGCAGCGGGCGATGGTCGCGGCCGATCACCCGCTTATAGAGCACTTCGAGATCGGCGCGCAGCCAGATCGAGGTGCCGCGCTCGGCGATCAAGGCGCGCGTTTCCGGATCGACGAAAGCGCCGCCGCCGGTGGCGATCACCGCGCGCGGCCCGTCCAGCAGGCGGCACATCACGCGGCGCTCGCCCGTGCGGAAGGCGGGTTCCCCATAGCGGGCGAACAGATCGCTGATGGAGCAGCCGGCCGCCGCCTCGATCTCGGCATCGGCGTCGAAGAAGGGCAGGCCGAGCCGGCTGGCGACGCGGCGCCCGACCGACGATTTGCCGGCGCCCATCAGCCCGACCAGCACGATGCTGCGCCCGGCTGCGTGTCCGTGAGCGTGTTTCCGGTCAGACGCCATGGCCGAGCCCCCCTGGAAAGGGGGCCCGTTGCAGTCCGTCGCGGGCACCGATAAACTTCGACCGGATCATCATTTTCTCAACTTATCACACAGATCGGCGCCGCTGTATGTTTCTCCAAATGAAGCTCTCCAGGCCTAAGCCCTTTCTGCTGGCCCTGGCCGGCCTGACCCTGCCCGCCTCCGCTTTGTTCGCCCAAGTGTCGCTGGCGCCGGTTCCCGCCGCCCAGCCGACCCAACCTGCCTTGCCGGCGCCCGCCGCGCCCGCCTTCCAGGGCGAGAAGGCGCCGGAGCGCATCCAGGTGCAGGATCTGGCCAGCCTCAAGCCCGACGAGGCCGGGCTGATCGACGATTCCCATGGCGCCCTCGGCCAGGGAATGTGGGGCGGCAGCTCGCTCGGGGTGATCACCCGCGGCCTGTCGCTGCTGCCCAATCAGCCGGGCTGGCGTTCTCTGCGCGCCCTCGAACTGCGCCTGCTGGAAAGCCCGGCCTCGCTGCCGGACGGCAAGCAGGGCGGCGAATCGGTCATATCCTTGCGCGCCGGCAAGCTGGAGGCGATGGGCGCCTCGGACGCCGCCGTGCAACTGCTGGGCCGCATTCCCGGCCCGCAAATGACCCCGACCCAGCGCCGCCTGCAGGTCGACGCCGCCTTGCTGGCCGGCGACTACGCCACCGCCTGCGCCCAGGAACCGGCATTGCGCGCCGCCTTGCAGACCGACAGCTATGCCCAGCAGGTCCAGGTGCTGTGCCAGTTCGTGGCCGGCAAGGGCAACGAAGCCAGCCTCGGCATCGACCTTTTGCGCGACCAGAAGCTGAAGGACCCGGCCTTCTTCGCCGCCGCCGATGCGCTCAGCGGCGTGCCGCCGGCCAAGCTCGACTGGGTTGCGCAGGTGTCGCCCGCCTCGCTGGCTATGGCGGTGCTGGCCAAGCTGCCGCTGGCCGACACGGCCGTGGCCAACGCCGCGCCCGCCGTGCTGCCGGCCCTGGCGCGCGACCAGGCCCTGGCGCCCGAGACCCGCATCGCCGCTGCCGAACGAGCGGTCGGGATGGGCCTGATGCCCGCCGATCCGCTGCGCCAGCTCTATGAATCCGCACCGGGCGACGTCGCCACCGCCGGCGCGGAGACCGGCAAGTCGCCGAAGAGCCGCGCCCTGCTGTTCAAGGCGGTCGAATCGCAACCGGTCCCGACCCAGCGCGCCGAGCTGATCCAGCGTGCCCTGGCCGGTGATCCGGCCAGCGCCCCGCAAGTCTATGCGCCGGTGATCGCCTCGATCCAGGCGACCCCGGATCTGGTGTCCTTCGCTCCCTGGGCCATACGCGCCCTGCTGGCCGCCGGCCAGACCGAGGCGGTCAAGCCCTGGTTAGGCGTGCTGCGCGCCGAATCGTTAATTGGCGGCCAAGCCGCCGGGGGACTGGTCAGCGGCGGACAGGCCTCCGCCACCCTGAAGCCGCTGGTTCATCTGGCCGGGCTGAACAGCGATCCGCTGACCGCCAGCGACCTCGCCGCCTGGCGCCAGGCCCGCAACGAAGCCCCCGCCGACGCCAGCAAGCGCACCCTGTTCCTGCTGAGTCTGTTGTCCGCTTTGGGCGAGACCCCGCCGGAGGAGGATTGGCTGCCCCTGCTCGACGGGCCGGCGGTGATCAGCGGCAAGGTGTCGCGCAGTGCTTTGTCGGTCGGGCTGATGAGCGCCGCCGCCTCGCAGCGCAAGGGCGAGACGGTGCTCTATACGCTGCTCTCGCTGGGTGACACCCGTGACGCCGAACCGTCGGAATTCGCCCGCCTGATCGCTTCGCTCAACGCCGCCGGGCTGAAGAGCGATGCCCGTGCCCTGGCGCTCGAACTGGCGCTGGCGTACGGCATCTGAGGACGATGTGAGCGCCTCCGCCCATGTCGAGGCGTTTCTGGAAATGATGGCGGCCGAGCGTGGCGCTTCGCGACACACGCTCGACGCCTATTTCCGCGACCTCGACGATTTCGCCGGCTTCGCGCTGAGCCGGGGACAGGCGGCCGAGACAGCCGATACCGAGACCCTGCGCGATTTCCTCAGCGACATGGCCGATCGCGGCCTGGCACCGCGCACGGCGGCACGGCGCCTGTCGGCGCTGCGGCAATTCTTCCATTTCCTGATGGCCGACGGGCGGCGCGCCGACGACCCGACCCACGGGCTGGACAGCCCGCGGCTGGGCCGGCCTTTGCCGAAATATCTCGGCGAAGCGGCGATCGACAAGCTGCTGACCGCCGCCAAGGCCGAGGAAGGCGACAAGGGACGACGCACCGAAGCCATCGTCGAATTGCTCTATGCCACCGGCATGCGCGTGTCGGAATTGTGCGGCCTGCCGGTCGCCTCCTTCGCGCGCGGTCAAAGCACGCTGGTGGTGCGCGGCAAGGGCAACAAGGAGCGCATGATCCCGCTCGGCCTGCCTGCCCTGCGCGCCGTCGAGGCCTGGATGGCGGTGCGCCAACCGAAGACCAGCCGCTGGCTGTTTCCCGCCGCCGGCGGCGTCAAGCCGATCTCACGCGGGGTGGTCGCCACTCTGCTGAAGAAGCTGGCGGCAGAGGCGGGCGTGCCGCCCTCGACCCTGTCGCCGCATGTGCTGCGCCATTCCTTCGCCAGCCATCTGCTGGCCGGCGGCGCCGATCTGCGCAGCGTGCAGCAGATGCTCGGCCATGCCGACATCGCCACCACCGAGATCTACACCCATGTTCAGGAAGAGCGCTTGACCGCCCTGGTCAAAAGCAGCCATCCGCTAGCCGGGAAAAAGGGCTGATGCCCGGACTTCCTCGGGGCTGAGACCCTTCTCGCGCAGAGAGCGGATCGACGGCGCCCCGTCGCGCTTGGCCAGGCGCTTGCCGTCCGGGCCGGCCAGCAGCGGATGATGGTGCCAGCGCGGCACCGGCAGGCCGAGCAGAGCCTGCAGCAGCCGATGCAGATGGCTGGCCGGAAACAGATCGACACCGCGCGTGACCAGGGTGACACCCTGTTTCGCATCGTCGCAGGTCACCGCCAGATGATAGCTGGCCGGCGTGTCCTTGCGGGCCAGCACCACGTCGCCGAACACATCCGGCCGCGCTTCCTGCACACCCGCCGACAGATCCTCCCACCGCAGCGGACCGGCGATACGGATCGCCTCGTCCATTTTCAGGCGCAGCGCGAAGGGCCGGCCGGAAGCCCGGCGCGCCTCGCGCTCCTCCTCGGACAGATGGCGGCAGAGGCCGGGATAGATCGGCCCGTCGGGACCATGCGGGGCGCCGGCCATCTCCTTGATGTCGGCGCGGGTGCAGAAACAGGGATAGAGCAGGCCGAGAGCCGTCAATTTATCCAGCGCCTGGGCATATTCGTCGAAATGCAGCGATTGCCGGCGCACCCCGGCCTCCCATGACAGGCCGAGCCAGGCCAGATCGTCGAAAATCGCCTCGACGAATTCATCGCGGCAGCGGCCCTGGTCGATATCCTCGATGCGCAGCAGGAAACGCCCGCCATTTGCCTGCTCGGCGGCGAAGCAGGCGGAGGCGGCGTGGCCGAGATGCAGAAGGCCGGTCGGGCTGGGCGCGAAACGGGTGGTGACGATGGACATGGCGTGAGACTATCAGAGCCGCACCCTGGCGTGGAGTTCCCGAACATGTCGCTGCCTTTGTCCGGCCCCTCGGTTCCTCCCCGCTCGGGCAAAGCCCCGAAACAGGTGGTGGTTTTCGTGCATGGGCTGGGCGCCGACGGCGACGATCTGATCGGGCTGGCGCCCTATTTCGCCGAAGTCCTGCCCGACGCCGAATTCCTTTCGCCCCATGCGCCCTATCCCTGCGACATGGCGCCGTTCGGGCGGCAATGGTTCAGCCTGCGGGATTTCAGCGCCGAGGCGATCACCGCCGGACTCGATGCGGTGTCGCCCTTGTTCAATTCTTATCTCGACGCCGTGCTGGAAAGCCGCGGCCTGACCGAGTCCGAGCTGGCGCTGGTCGGCTTCTCGCAAGGCACCATGCTGTCGCTCTACGCCGCGCTGCGCCGCCGGAAATCCGTGGCGTCGGTGGTCGGGTTTTCCGGGCTGCTGGCGGTGCCCGACCGGCTGCTGACCGAGCTTTCCGCCCGTCCGCCGGTGCTGCTGGTGCATGGCGAGGAGGACCCGGTGGTCAATTTCGGTTTCATGGATCTGGCGGCCCGCGCTTTGGACGCTTTGGGCGTTTCGGTGGAGACCTTGCCGCGCCCCGGATTGGGCCATTCCATCGACGATGAGGGGCTGGCCCGTAGTATCGGGTTCGTCGTCGAGGGATTTAACCAAAAGCAAGTGTGATAGTTGGATTTCACGCAATTGTTATGCTTGCTTAGTAGGTGTATCTGGTAGATACCCTATATGTAGTGAGGTAACGGCATTAAGGGGGCTCGCTTGTCCCTAGCGCTTCAAAGCTGTCCGGCTCTTGTCCTCAATGCGGATTTCCGTCCGCTAAGCTATTATCCATTGTCTTTATGGTCCTGGCAGGAAGCCATAAAGGCGGTGGTGGCCGAGCGCGTCAATGTCGTGTCGGTCTATAACCGGACCATCCATTCTCCCTCGTCGGAGATGTCCCTGCCCAGCGTGATCTCCCTCAAGGAATACATCCCCACCTCGCGAAGGCCGGCCTTCACCCGGTTCAATGTGTTCCTGCGCGACCGCTTCGCCTGCCAATATTGCGGTGAATCCCTTCCCACCCACGATCTGACCTTCGACCATGTGATCCCGCGCTCGCGCGGCGGCCGCACGACGTGGGACAATGTCGTCACCGCCTGCTCGCCCTGCAATCTTGTCAAGGGCAATCAATTGCCGCATGTCGCGCACATGTTCCCGCTGGTGCGCCCGACCGAGCCGACCAGCTTCCTGCTGCAGGAACATGGCCGCGCCTTCCCGCCCAACTATCTGCACGAAAGCTGGCGGGATTTCCTGTACTGGGATTCCGAACTGGAACAGGCCTGAAACCCGGCCGCGACTGCGGCCGCGCGCTGCCGAAAGCCGATGTTACACAGACGGTATAGCTTGGCGCGGTAGCCAAGCGCGCGGAGCGCGCGCCCGGTGCCTGAGGGCTACAAATCAGATTCTTTCTGACAGCCAGATCGCCAATTTGGTGCCGGCACTGATCGCCGTGTAGAGCACCGGATAGGCCGCGGCCTGCTCGGCGCCCTGCTCGATCGCCGCGTTCTTGTGCTCGATTTCCTCGGCGCGGAATTGCTGGACCGTCGCCTTCAATTCCGGCTGATCGTCGAGGACGGCCTCCTGGCGCGCGTAATGCTCCTCGATGACGTCTTCCACCGCCACCGTGCAGGCCATCGCCGCCTTCTCGCCCAGCAGGGCGGTGCCGGCGCCCAGGGCGAAGCCGGCCAGATGCCACAAGGGCTGCAGCAGGGTCGGGCGCACGCGGTGCTGGGCCGCCAGCCTGTTGAAGCGGGCCAGATGCTCGCGCTCCTGCTCTTCCATATGCTTGAGCGCGGCATTGCGGCGCAGGACGGCGCGCTGGCCCTGATAGATGCGCACGGCGCCATATTCGCCGGCCTGGTCGACCCGGATGATGCGGGCGAGCTGCTCCTTGCGGTCGGGATCGCCCAGCATGCGCTGTGTTTCGTCGCTCATCATGCCCGTTCCATCAGGCGCCGCGCCGACAGGGCGCTGAACACCGCCAGCGCGATGCTGGCCAGCAGATTATAGCCGGCCATGCTGATGCCGAACAGCGACCAGGCGATCTTGTCGCACTGGGGAATGTTGATCGGCTTGGACAGCAGGGCCGCCAGATCCTCGACCGAATGCACGGTGCCCAAGCCGCCGCTGCAGGAGGTGGGACCGGCCCACCAATGCTGCTCGACGCCGGTATGATAGAGGCCGAGGCCGGCGCCGACCACGAAAGCCAGGCTGCAAAGACCCAGCAGCAGCGCCGATTTCTTCGCATCCAGACGCAGGCCGAGGCCCAGCAGCGTCAGGAAGATCACCACGCCATAGGGCACGCGCTGAAACAGGCACAGCTCGCACGGACGCAGGCCGAAACCGTATTGCGAGGTGAACACGGTGACCAGAATGGCGATGGAAACCATCAGGATCAGGAAGATCGGGTCGCGCGCACGGGTCATCAAATCAGGTCCTTACAGCCAGCGGATCACAACGAAGCCGCCGATCAGCAGCACAATCCCCACGGTGGTCACCCAGACCAGCCGCTTTTCGACGAACTGCCGGATCGGTTCGCCGAACCAGCGCAGCAGAATGGCGACGATGAAGAAACGGAAAGCGCGCGATCCGATCGCCGAAACCGTAAACACAAGCGGATCGAGATGCACGGCGCCCGAGGCGATGGTGACCAGCTTGAAGGGGATCGGCGTCGCGCCCTTGGCCAGCACGATCCAGCCGCCATACTCCTGGAACTTGGCCTGGAACGAGGCGAAGCCGGCTTCGAGGTGATAGAAGGCGATGACCTTCTGCCCGATCGTATCGAACAGCAGCGCCCCGATGCCGTAGCCGAGCCAGCCACCCACGACGGACGCCGCGGTCGCCACCAGGGCGATGCGCCACCAGCGCGTCGGCGTGGCCAGAACCATCGGGATCAGCATGACGTCGGGGGGAATCGGAAAGACCGAAGCCTCGATGAAGGAGACCAGGGCCAACCACAGCAGCGCCCGCTCGGAAGCGGCGAGGCGCATCAGCCATTGATAGAGACGCGTAATCATCGCCGAGCTTTTTACCAGCGCCGCGCCGGCCCGGCAAATGATTAGCCCATTGACCGCAGGGCGAACGCTTCGCTATACGTCACCCTTCCTCGCTGTGCCCCAGTGGTGGAATGGTAGACGCGGCAGACTCAAAATCTGTTGTCCGAGAGGGCGTGCTGGTTCGAGTCCGGCCTGGGGCACCAATGGCTTGGCGAGATTATCCACAAGCCCATTCTGACTCCCGTTCCGAGTGCCGTCCGACTGGGCGGCGGCATTGTTTTATCCGTCTTTACGCAAATCCCTATGGAGCGTTTATCGAGACTGCCTTAGCTTTCCTCTGTCGAACGGGAATCGGCGCGCAGCTTGGAAAGCAGCTAGGGTATGCAGCGGTCGGCACTGAATGGGTTGCAGAACGGCGCAGTTCGCTCCGTATATTCGGTCCTATTCCGATCTGGTAAGCTGCTGGCTCGCCACCTCCTGGTCAGGCCGGGCCGATGACGCGCGCGGGCTCAATAAGTCGTTCTGAAATAGGCAAGAGCTCCATCGGGTCGCACAAGCTCGGACCGATGGTTCTCGGCGCATTGGGCGTGGTTTACGGCGACATCGGCACCAGCCCGCTCTACACCATGAAAACCGCGCTGGATTGGGGCGGCGGCGCCACCCCCAAAGTGGCGCTGGGCATGCTGTCCCTGATCATCTGGACGCTGATCATCATCACGTCGGTAAAATATGTCGCCTTGATAATGCGGGCCGACAATAACGGCGAAGGCGGCATCCTCGCGCTGATGTCCCTGCTCGGACTCAAAAAGCGTGAGCGCCCGCTGATCGTCGCTCTCGGTATTCTGGGCGCGGCGCTGCTTTACGGCGACGGGGCGATCACGCCCGCGATCTCGGTACTCAGCGCGCTCGAAGGGCTGAAAGATCCTTTCCCATCGATCGCCGCAACGATCATGCCGGTGGCGGTGGTCATCCTGCTGATCCTATTCGCGCTGCAGAGCCAGGGCACCGCGGTCATCGGCCGTCTGTTCGGACCGGTAATGCTGGTCTGGTTCCTGGTGATCGGAGCAGCCGGCCTGTCCGAAGTGATCCTGCACCCTGCCGTGCTGGCCGCTTTCGATCCGCGGATCGGACTCGGTTATCTGGTCGGCCACGGCCTGGTCGGCATCACCGTCCTCGGCGCGGTGTTTCTCAGCGTTACGGGGGCGGAGGCGCTTTACGCCGATATGGGCCATTTCGGCGCCTTTCCCATTCGCCTCGGCTGGTACGGCCTGGTGCTGCCCAGTCTTCTGCTGTGCTATGCCGGGCAAGCCGCGATCGTCGTCGATGGCGCGGTGGCACCGGACATCAATCCCTTCTATGCCTTGGTGCCGCCGAGCCTGCTTCTGCCGATGATCCTGCTCTCGACGGTGGCCACGGTGATCGCCAGCCAGTCCATCATCAGCGGCGTGTTCTCGATGACCCGCCAGGCGATCCAGCTTGGCTTGCTGCCGCGCATGAACATCACCCAGACCTCCAGCCAGGGCTATGGCCAGATCTATGTCGGCACCGTCAATTGGCTGCTGATGGTACTCACGATCGGTCTTACCATCGGCTTCGGATCTTCGGACAAGCTCGCCGCCGCCTTCGGTATCGCGGTGGCGATGACCATGCTGCTGACCACCATGCTGATGTATGTGCTGATGCGCGAGGTATGGCGTTGGAACCACGTCGCCGCGCTGGCGGTGGCGGGCAGCCTGTCCGTCGTCGATTTTTCCTTCGTCTGCGCCAATATGACCAAAGTGCTCGATGGCGGCTGGGTGCCGCTGGTGACCGCCACCACGATCTTTCTCTTGATGAACAGTTGGCATCGCGGCCGCGTGGCGGTGCTCGACCATCTCGGCACGCACAGCATGGCGATCGAGCTTTTCATGGACAGCACCGCAAAGCTGCACAGAGTGCCGGGCGTCGCCGTCTATCTCAGCCGGCGGCACGGCATCGCGCCCATGGCGCTATTGCACAACATCAAGCATTTCAAAGTGCTGCATGAGACCAACATCATCGTCCATGTGGTGACCGAGCCGGTGCCGCGCCTAAGCTATGACGAGCGGGTCACGGTGCAGGAGATGGGACGCGGATTCTGGTCCATCGATATTCATTACGGCTTCATGGAGCATCCCAATCTGCCGAAGGTGCTCGAGCATATCGATCTCAACGGTAAATTCGTCAATATGATGGAAACCACCTTCTTCCTGTCCCGCGAAACCATCGGCCGGGCCAGGAAATCGGCGCTGGGGCCGGTCGCCTTTCGATTGTCGAATTTCATGAATCGCAACGCCGCCGACGTCACCGAATTTTTCAAGATCCCCTTCGACCGCATGGTCGAGGTTGGGGCGTCCTTCAAGATATAAGCCGACCGGGTTAGCGCCCTACCCCAGCGTCCCGACGCTCCAGGTGGCGTTGCGTACCGCGGCGTGTCTCTCCAGCGCGACCACCACGTGATCCAGTTCCTTTGGATCGGCGCTGGTTGGCGGCAAGGGCGGGTTTCCAGGGCCTCCTGGGTTGCTCGCGCGGCTGATTCGCTTGACATCGAGGTGGACAGTATAGGATACCCCCCCATCCTATATTGGAGGGCGTGGTGAGCCATACCATTCGCGAAAAAAGCAAGCTGATTAACCGGTCCAAACGGATTCGCGGCCAATTGGAGGCGATCGAACGGGCGTTGGAGACCGAGTTGGGCTGCGAACAGGTCATGCACCTGATCGCGGGCGTCAGAGGTGCCGTGAACGGCTTGCTCTCGGAGGTGGTGGAAGACCATGTCCGAACCCATTTGACCGACCGCAATGCGATCGACGATCCCAATGCCGATGCCATCGAGCAGCTCGTCGGGCTGCTGCGCACCTACTACAAGTGAGGCGGAACATGATCGACCACGCAGCTAAAACGGAAATCGGCGCCCACAGCCATGTCTTTCTCGGCGAAGGCCACGAGAAGAATGAGCGCAAGACCTGGGCTGTCATCGCGCTTTGCACGGCGATGATGGTGCTGGAGATCGGCGGCGGCACCCTGTTCGGCTCGCTCGCGCTGGTCGCTGACGGCCTACACATGTCCACCCACGCAGCGGCGATGCTGATCGCGGAGATCGCCTATACCTATGCCCGCAAGCACGCCAACGATCCTTCCTTCGCCTTCGGTACGGGCAAGATCGGCGATCTGGCCGGTTTCTCGAGTGCGATCATCCTGGCGATGATCGCCTTGTTGATCGGCTACGAAGCGATCTCGCGCCTGTTCGATCCCGTCGTCATCAGCTTCCGCGAGGCGATCCCTATCGCCGTCCTGGGCCTGTTGGTCAATATCGCCAGCGCCTGGCTGCTGAGCGGCGGCGGTCACGATCACGGACATAGTCATGGTCATGGTCATGGTCACGGCGCGCATGACCACGAAGGTGAGGAAAGCCATCGGCTCGAAACCGAGCATGGCGCGCTGCTTCTGGACGTTTTCGAGGATGGAGTCCCGCCGCGCTTCCGAGTCCGCTCCGAGGGATTGGCGGTCGATGAGACTTTGACGGTCGAAACCATTCGTGCCGACGGAAGCCGCCAGACCTTCGCCTTCGTCGGGCGTGGCGCTTACCTGGAATCGATCGAAGAAATTCCGGAGCCGCATGAATTCACTGCGCAGGTCCGGTTCGTCGCGGGCGGCTCGACGCAGAGCGTGTCGTTGGCATTCGAGGAGCACGATCACGGGCACGGCGACGCCCACAAGGATCACAACATGCGGGCCGCCTTCGTCCATGTCATCGCCGACGCGGCGGTCTCCGTTCTGGCTATTTTCGGGTTGCTCGCCGCCAAATTCCTCGGATGGACGTTCATGGACCCGGTCATGGGCATCATCGGCATGCTGGTGATCGCCAATTGGTCTTACGGTCTGATCCGCGATACCGGCCGCATCCTGCTCGACAAGACACCCGACGAGGCGATGGCGGCGAAGATCCGGGCCGAACTGGAAGCGGACGGTGACCGGCTGACCGATCTCCATCTATGGCGCCTTGGCCCCGGCCATTTCGGCGGCATCGTCTCCATCGCCACCAGTTCGCAACGGGATACGGACTTCTATCGTGCCCGGCTCAGCCGGTTCAAGGCGCTGTCCCACCTCACCGTCGAAGTCCGGTCGATCTAGGTTTGCGACATGGCGGTTAAATCTCCCTGCACGAGCGAGTGCTCGATCGACCGGAAAACCAAGATCTGTCTGGGTTGCTTCCGCACCCTAGATGAAATCAGGGGGTGGCTGAAGATGACCGATCACCGCCGCCATGAGGCGCTTCGTGAACGCAACCGACGGGCCGCCAAGCTGGCCGCTCGCCAATAACGGAACAGGACATCCGGATGCGCATATCGATCGGCGCCACTGTCGCCGCAGCGGTCTCCTGCCCGATCTTTGCCCCCATCTCCTGCAATGCACATGCTATCGCGGGCAACCGGTTCTTTCCCAGCACGATGACCTTCGACGACCCAGCGGTTGCCGATGAGTTTCAGGTGATCTACGACAGCGTCAGGACTCCGCTCGGTGATGGGCAGGTCACCAATCACATCGGTGACTTCGCGTTCGCGAGGCTGTTGACCGACCGTATTGCGATCGGCGCTGAAAGCGGGGTGATCGAACGATCCTGGGGCCGCGTCAAGCAGACAGGTGCCATGGGTACCAGCGTCAATATCAAGACGAACTTCTATCGCGACGACCTCAATGAGACGCTGTTCGCGACCTCTTTGACCTACTCGGTCGCGAACTCGGGAAGCGAGCGCGTCGGCGCCCGGACATCGTCCAGTCTGCAACCCGCTCTGTTCGCAGGGCAGGGACTCGGCAATCTTCCGGACTCGGTGGCTTGGCTTCGTCCGATCGGTTTCGTCGGAGCAGCTGCGATCGAATTTCCGAGACCTTGGCATCCCTCGATCCATTTTGCTTCAAATCGGCCCTGGAGTCAGAATGGCCTCGGAAATCCGCCATTCGCAGCGAACTCAAAATCTGTTGTCCGAGAGGGCGTGCTGGTTCGAGTCCGGCCTGGGCACCAATGATTTAGCGGGTTTTCCCGCATTTCCATTCTGACTCGTATTCTGAGTCCTTTCTGACTCACCGTCAGAAAGGTGCCCGGAAGCTCCTCTATGATCATTCGGAACTGACTGCTAGACCAGCACCCAGGACCACCGATTAAGAGTCAGCTGCATGACCGCAGATTTCTGTGGCTATTCCGAACTTTGGCGCAATTTTGTCCTTCAGCAGCTTCAATAAGTTAAGCCATCGATTCGGAATGCCGCAGGTTCAAATCGCGGGCATGCAACCAGCTTGATTTATTGGCGGTGGCCAGATGCGGATAGTGCCTCAGATCGTCTAGCGCGGAAGGTGGGAGCAATCATCGCCGCTCAACAAATCGGACACAGACCACGCCTGCCGACAAATGCTTCGTGACGCAGACTATTGACGACGGCGTATTGCATCTAAAGCTCCACCGCTTTGCGCGTACGGTTGACACCCGCTAGCCATAGCAGCTTAATACACCCATAAGTTGAAATTCGACAGCGCTACCGGCGGAGATAGATATGATCTTCAAGAAAGTATTTGAGGGTATCTCGCTGGGTTCCAATCGCCTCCACGAATTCACAAACAACGCTGTAGAAGGAGCTAAAGAGGCGGTGGAACAAATCAGTACGGACCTTGGCTCTGTAAAAAAATATGTGAGTGACTCTGCATCATCCAGCGTCGATCAAGTGTCCGCTTTTTTTGAAGCACATTGGCCAACAATCGAACATGTATTAGTTGATGGGCTTTTGGCAATCTCCATCGAAAAACTCAAAGACGACCAGCTAGTGCAAGGCGTGATTGAGAAAGCATATGAAACATTGCCCGTAGGGGTTCGGTTGGTGCTGCCTCGCGACCGTTACCTGGAATTCGTGATTAACTGACGAGAACCTCTATTGCTGCAACTTGATGAATATCGTACGCGACGACTATTAACCACATTGGCACCAAAATCTCCCTCTGACGAAGAAACCGCTTCGGACACCCACAATACAAATCTCATCTCAATCGTTAAATAGCCAGATGTTTGGCTTTGTCTTGCATTAACTATGCCTCTGTAGAAACCTGAGCAGATTGTGTCGCCGGCGACCTCCCGACATCATAAGATCGCCACATGAATATCAAAGTGCATGCGATATCGGTCAGGGCCGTCGCTGGTGCTAGCAGATTGCTGGGCTTAGAGAACCACGACGAACTGACGAAAGCTCAGGAGCAGGAGAAAAATGGAACAAGGCGACGGCAAGCCGAAGTTTGATCGCATTGTCGCCTTGATCAATCTGACGGTTGTGCTGGTGGGCTTGGGTGCTGCTGGCTGGGAATGGTATTACTTCCGGTCGGAAAACGAACTGTACACGCTTCGTCAGCAGAAGTTCGCGTTGGAGGCTGACGAACAAAAACCGTTCGAATATACGGGCGTCATGAGGGTCGTCGAACTAAAGAAGTACCCTGATGGGACCAACCTCTACGACGTAGTCTATGAGGTCAAGAATACGAACACCGGAAAAAGAGGCGTGAAGGTCTTCTATAGCTTTAGCGAGCTTTATCTCGGCACGTGGGCGGCCCAAGACCTCCATGCAGGGGAGGCCATTTCGTCCAACGACGCCCCCGATCCGTGGCATCCGGATGTAGCAGGTCCCATCAATTGGGTGCGCGCGGCCTATGACGCCGACATCGACGAGACTTCGCCGAGCAAAAAAGTGACTGACTGGCTAAAGACACACTTCAACATCGTCAAAGTCGGAGGAGGACTGACCGGCGACTTCCCGTCAGGAACGAGCGGGGATTATTTTCCAGACTTCATTGTTCGTGCTCGCCCCGACCAGTACATAGCCATATCGGTCGGATTCTCGATAGAAGACTCCGTCGATGTTGCGAACTCCGGCATCGCAATATTGGGAGAGAGCCAACTGTTGGCCGACGCCGTAGCGTCGATACACCTTACAGCCGCGAAGCGTGCCAATAAAGCAAAGTCGGCCACTAAACCGCGCCCCTCACACTGATAGCCCGGGTGAGTGTCCGACAACATCCGATCATATAGTTTCCAGGGACTGCCTTGCTCTTAGTTAGGGAAGCCACCACGCGCTACATCCTGGTCGACCGGGCCGTCGCTGAGAAATTCTGAACCGTTCGAGACGCGTCCCGATCCCGATGGACGATCGCCAAATGGGCCTTGACCTCCAGGTCCCTGATGTCGACGAACACGACGCTACCCTGGCGCACCTGTTGCATGCATGCTGGCACGATAGCGATGCCCACGCCGGCAGCGACGAGGTTGATCGTGGCGGCGAGTTGCGGCGCTTCCTGCACAATCCGAGGCGCGAAGCCGGCCTTATGACACTCCGCGATGACGTTGTCCGACAGCCCCGTGCCGTGCCTGCGCGGATAGACGACGAAGTCCTCTTCAGCCAGATCGCCGAGGCAGACGGCATCCGCACCGGCGAGACGATGCCCGGCGGGCATCGCCAGCATCATCGCCTCATCCGCCAGCGGCGTTACCGACAACCTTGCTTCCGCCCGGATCGGCGGCCGGACGAAGGCGACGTCGATCCGACCCTGGAGCATGCCGGTGACGAGCTCTTCCGTGTGGCTTTCTTCCAGCGCTAAGGTCACCGCAGGCCATGCCGCCCTGAACGCGGTCAGCACCGTCGTCACGATGGGGCTGAAGGCGGAGGATTCCGTGAAGCCGACGCGGAGCCTGCCGGCGAAACCCCCACCAATCTCCCGGGCCGCTAGACTAGCCCGCTCGACATGCTGGAGAATGACTGTTGCCTCGGCAAGGAAATGCCGGCCGGCCTCGGTCAGCGCGATGGATCGACCAATCCGGTCGAAGAGTGCAACGCCCAACTCGCGCTCCAGCGCCTTGATCTGGATCGTCAGTGCCGGTTGCGCGATGCGCAGCGTCTCTGCCGCGCGACCGATATGAAGCATCTCGGCGGCGGCCCTGAAATAGCGAAGATGCCTCAGTTCCATTTAATAAATAAAACATATCAAAATACAAATTTCAATATATTGGACCGCGATATCGCCAGAGGCTTCTAATAGCGCCCAGGAAAACGCCGTTCCGCTCCAACCCTGGGGCGACAGGCGAATGGAGCGGACTATGAGCAACCATATCCAAGTATTGCGTGACATCATGGCGAAGCGGAACGGCACGCTGCTGCCGGGGGCGCCGAACGCCTTGGCCGCGCGGATCATCGCGGACCTCGGCTTCGAAGCGATCTATCTCACCGGCGCCGGTCTCACCAACATGAGCATGGGCCTGCCGGATCTGGGCTTCATGGATCTGAGCCAGGCGGTCGCCCACACCATGGCGATCCGCAACGTGACCGACCTGCCGCTCATCGTCGACG
>JAJPHO010000014.1 GCA_021325215.1 Alphaproteobacteria bacterium | reverse complement strand
GACAAGAACGACACCTTCCGCCTGATGGGCTTCGGCCACCGCGTCTACAAGAACTACGATCCGCGCGCCAAGGTCATGCAGCGCACCTGCAACGAAGTGCTGGACGAACTGGGCGTTCGCGACGAACCCCTGCTGAAGCTGGCCATGGAGCTGGAGCGCATCGCCCTCGAAGACCCGTACTTCATCGAGAAGAAGCTGTACCCGAACGTCGATTTCTATTCGGGCATCATCTTCAAGGCGATGGGTATCCCGACCTCGATGTTCACCTGCCTGTTCGCCATCGCCCGCGTCGTCGGCTGGGTGTCGCAGTGGAACGAGATGATCGGCGATCCCCACCAGAAGATCGGCCGTCCGCGCCAGCTCTACACCGGCGCCACGCAGCGTAAATACACGCCGCTGAGCACCCGCGGCTGAGCCGCAGACTGAAAACGGGCCGGTCTTTTTCGAAAGACCGGCCTTTTTTGTATCGATTCCATGCCCCCCGCCGACACCGACCTGCTGAAGCTCTATCTGCAAAAGCGCCCCTCGCTGGTGCGTTTTTTCGCCGCGCGCCTGCGTTCGGTCGAAGCGGCGGAGGATCTGGTGCAGGAGCTGTATTTCAAGCTCTCGGCGATGGAACCGCAGCCTGAGATCGACAATCCGTCGGCCTTTCTTTACCGCACCGCCAACAATCTGATGCTCGACCGCCTGCGTCACGAAAAGCGCAGCATCGAGCGCGACAATGCCTGGCGGGAGACGCAAGACCTGCATGCGGGCGAGCCGGCGGTCGACGACGCCCTGGCCGCCCGGCGGCGCCTGCTGCGCCTGGCCTCGCTGGTCGAGGAAATGCCCGCGAAAATGCGTGAGGCTTTTCGCCTGCAGAAGCTGGAAGGCATGACCCAGGCCGAAACAGCCAAGGCGATGAACATCTCGGTCAGTGCGGTGGAAAAACACATCAGCGCCGCGCTGAAGCTGCTTTTACGCAAGATCGACTGAATTTTTCACCGGCCACGTGTGGGAAGCCTCCGCGGGTGGCGTCATAACGATATGAACAGGACTCGACCGACCATGGATCAACACCAGGAACCTGACGCCGAGGCGGCAGCATGGGTGATCCGACTGCAGGACGCCGCCGCCGGCGAGGCGGATTGGCTGGCCTTCGAGTCCTGGCTCGACCAGTCGCCCGAACACCAGGCCGCCTACGACCGCGCCCTGGCTTTGTGGCACGAGATCGACCGCCATGCCCCGGCGCTGAAGCAGCGCGTTTCCGCTCCCCGCCCGCGCCGTTATTGGCCGATGGCGGCCGGAGCCGCCCTCGCCGCCGCGCTGGCCCTGGGCTGGGTCCTGCATTCCGCCGGACCGGGCGCGCCGGCGGTGACCCTTTATCAGACGGCGACCGGCCAGCATATGAACGCCACCCTGGCCGATGGCAGCCATATCGATCTGGCCGGCGGAACCCATCTGTCGGTCGCGCTGTCCTCCGGTGAGCGTCATGTGACGCTGGAGGAAGGCGAGGCCATCTTCGACGTCGCGCACGACACCGCCCGCCCCCTCATCATCGCCGCCGGTGACCGCAAGATCCGCGTCGTCGGCACCGAATTCGACGTCCGCCGGCGCGGCGACGACCTGTCCGTCACCGTGCGGCGCGGCATCGTCGAGGTTTCTCCGATCGATCCCAGCCAAGGCCAGCCGGTTCGGCTGATGGCCGGCGACCGCATCGACCACCGCATCGGCAGCGCCGCGACCAGTGCCAGCACGGTATCCGCCGACGATGTGTTCGCCTGGCGCGGCGGACGCCTGGTCTATCGCGACCGCCCGCTGTCCGAGGTGATCGCCGATCTCAATGCCCAATTCCCCCGGCCGGTATCCTCCGCCGATGCCAAGACCGCCGATCTGCGCTTTTCCGGCGTCCTGGTGCTCGATGACGAGGATAACGTCGTTCACCGGTTGACTCTGCTCGCTCCCCTGTGGTCCAGATCGGGCCCGGGAGGCATCGTCGTCGGCGCCAGGGACGCCACGCCGAACTAAGGGGAGAGCGGGACCATTTCCGTCCGACGGACCACCGCCGCGCTGGTGTGCGCCGGCAGCGCTTTGGCGCTGCCGCTTTCCATGGCTGCGGCAGCCGATCCGGACCCCGCCGCCCATTCCTTTTCCATCCGTCCACAGCCTGCCGCCGATGCCCTGCTGGATTTCGCCCTCCAGGCCGGCATCTCGATCGGCGGTGTCGGCGCCTGCCCGGGATCGACGCCGGGATTGCAGGGACGCTTCACCCTCGAGGACGGGTTGAAGCGCCTGCTGGCCGGTTCGCCCTGCCGCTTCGAATTCGCCGATCCCCATACCGTGCGGCTGCTGCCTGCGCCGCCGGTCAAAGCGGCAGCCGCACCACCTCCTCCGCCCGCCGCCGCGCCGGAGGAGATCACGGTCACCGCGACCAAGCGCCCGGCCGCCGCCGACCGCCTGCCCGACGCGATCAGCGTCATCTCCGCCGCCCAGCTGTCCGGCACCCACGATGTCGACACCTCGGACACGGTGAGCCGCGTCGCCGGCATGAACATGACCAATCTCGGCCCGGGCCGGGACAAGATCATGCTGCGCGGCTTGTCGGACGGCACCTTCACCGGCCGTACCCAATCCACCGTGGGAACCTATCTCGACACCCTGCCGGTCAATTACAACGCGCCGGACCCCGATCTGAAATTGACCGACATCGATGCCGTCGAAGTCATGCGCGGCCCTCAGGGCGCCCTCTATGGCGGCGGTTCGCTGAGCGGCATATACCGGATCGTCACCCGCAAGCCCGACCTGCAATCCTATGGCGCCGACGTCACCCTCGATTACGGCTGGACCGAGGGCTCCTCCTCCAGCCGCTCAGCGGACGGCATGGTCAATATTCCGCTGGCCGAGGGCATCTCGGCCCTGCGCATCGTCGGATATGGCGATCTGGACGGTGGATATCTCAATAATGGCGACCTCCGCCAGGCCGATGTCGACCGCACGACCCGGGATGGCGGCCGGATATCCTGGGAGACCAGGCTGGGTGACGATTGGACGGCCACGCTGGCCGGCGCCGGGCAGAAACTCAGCACGGCCGATGCGCAATATACGGTCGGGCAGAAGCCGCGCAATCGCGCCAACCGCGTCGGCGAGGCCGACAGCAACGATTTCTCCCAGGGCTCGCTGGCCATCGGCGGCGCGCTGGATTGGGGCCGGATCGAGTCTTCGACCGGCTATGTCCATCACAGCTTTTCCAACCGCTACGACGCGTCCGCCGCGCTGTCGCTGTTCGACGACAATAATATCCAGGACATCGGCATCTATGACGAGGTCACCTCGACCAGCATGCTGGTCGAGGATCTGGTCGCCACCTCGTCGAATGACGGCCCGCTGCAATGGCTGGCCGGGCTGTATGGCTCGCTGACCGACCAGCACGAAAACAACCTCCTGCGCTCTCATGCGGCCGGCAAGATCCCGCTTCTGGTCCGCTATCAGGAGCTGCGCACCGATCGGCTGAGCGAAATCGCGCCCTACGCCGAAACGAGCTACGATCTCGGCGACGGCTGGCAAGGCACTGTCGGCGCCCGCCTGTTCGGCACCCAGTTGAACACCAGCTCGGACACCATCTATCCCGGCAATGGACGTGCGCTGCGCCGGCGCGGCCGTTACCAGGGATGGGCGCCGAAGATCTCGCTGCAGAAGGAACTGACGCCGGAGGACATGATCTATGCCCTCTATTCCGAAGGCTACCGCGCCGGCGGCTTCAATTCCGGCGGTATCGCGGCGCCGTCTCCCTCGCAGCGGGTCTTCGCCCCGGATCGCCTGCGCAATGTCGAACTCGGCGTCAAAAGCCGCGGCCTCGACGGCGCCGTCGAGCTGCGCTCGGCGCTGTTCTGCGACTATTGGAACAACATCCAGACCGACCAATATCTGCCGTCCGGCCTGTCCTACACCACCAATGTCGCCGATGCCCGCGTGATGGGCTGGGAGACCGAAGCGGCGGCCCATCCGCTGCCGGGTCTGACCATAGGCTTCGACAGCCTGCTGAACAGCGCCCGCCTGGGCAACATCTCGCCGCTTTTCCCCCGTGTGCACGCTTCCGGCCTGCCGGGCGTCGCGCCGATTTCCTTCGACAGCACGATCGACTATCTGATTCCGCTCGATGACGCGTTCAGCTTTCTGTTCGGCGGCAAGATCTCCTATATCGGACGCTCGCGCCTGACCTTCCAGCCGGCCCTGTCGCAGGATATGGGCGGCTATTTCACCAGCAGGCTGAGCGCCGGGATCGAGGGGGCGAGCTGGCGGCTGCTCGCTGTGGTCGACAATCCCGCCAACACCCAGGGCGACACCTTCTCGTTCGGCAATCCGTTCAGCTTCGGCCAGGTGCGCCAGGTCACGCCCTTGCGTCCCCGCACGATCAGCCTCGTCCTATCGGCGCATTTTTGACCTGAGGGCAACCGCGGGCGGCGGCGTCATAGAGGAAAGGCCTCGAAGAGAGAGGCTTCTCTACGAGGGATTTTCGCCGTGACGATCAAGCTTTCCGCCCTGGTCTGCGCTCATAACGAGGAACAGAAGCTGGCCGCCTGCCTGCAGAGGCTGCGCTTCGCCGACGAGCTGGTGGTGGTGCTCGACCGCTGCACCGACGGCTCCGCCGAGATCGCGCGCCTTTATGCCGACCGCATCGTCACCGGCGCCTTTCCGCTGGAGGGACCGCGCCGTGCCGCTGGCGTCGAAGCCTGCAGCGGCGACTGGATCTTCGAGGTCGATGCCGACGAGATCGTCAGCGAGGCCCTGGCCGAGGAAGTCCGCCACACCGCGCGATCGGCCATCGCCCCCTCGCACTTCCTGATCCCGGTCGACAATTATGTCGGCGGGCGGCTGGTCCGCCATGGCTGGGGCGGTTCTTTCGGCACTTCGGCGGTCACACGCCTCTATCGCCGCGGCTGCAAACATTGGAAATCGCAGCGCGTGCATCCCGGTGTCATCCTCGACGGAGCCGCCGGCGGACGGTTGAGCACGCCGCTGATCCATCATGTCGACGACGACATCTCCGACATGATCCGCCGCCTCGACCGCTATACCGATCTGCGCGCCCGCGACCTGGTCGACGAGAACCGGGTCGGGTCGCTGGGCGCCGCAGCCTTCCGCGGCCTGCGCCGTTTCTGGAAATGTTATGTCCGCCGCAAGGGATACCGCGAAGGCGGCTGGGGCGTGCTGATCGCGGTGATGGCCGGCCTGTTCGCCTTCCTGTCGGTCCTGCGGGCGCACTTGATACTGGCCGAGACAGCCCCGGCGGCGGGTCTCGATCTGCACGACGCCAGCGGCGCCGCCGCCGAATGAGCCTCTTCGCCCAGATCCGCCTGCACCGCGAACTGGCGCGCTGGCATGAGAGCGGCCATCGCCCGGTCCTGTGGTGGCGCGACGACGATGCGCGCGGCACCTCGCCCGCCTTCGAACGCCTGCTGGAGGTGGCGCAGGACCTGCCGCTGTCGCTGGGCGTGATTCCCCAGGGGGTCAGCCCGACCTTGGCGGCCCGGCTGGCCCGCACGCCATCCGTCACCATCGCGCAGCACGGCATCGACCATCTCAACCGCCGGCAGCCGGCCGAAGGCCCTGCCGCCGATTACACCAGCGCCGTCGCCCCAGGTCCGCTCGCCAGGCGAATCCTGGCCGGGCGTGACGCCCTCGATCAGGCCGGTCTCGATCCGGTCTTTTTCACGCCTCCATGGAACCGGGTTGAGCCGGTCCTGATCGAGGCGCTGGCGATCGCCGGTTACTTCGCCCTGTCGGGATGGAACGGCGAAGGGCCCACCAGCCTGGGCTTCCAGCGGCTGGATGCCCATGTCGATCTGCTGCGCTGGAAGGGCGGCCCCCGCTTCCGCGGCAGCGGACGCGTCTACGAGGATCTGCGGCGCCATCTGGCCGAACGCCGCCGCTCCGGTGCCTTCACCCGACCGATCGGGCTGCTTACCCATCACCTCGACCACGACGAGGAGACCTGGAGCTTTCTGGAAGGATTCCTCGGATTGCTGCGGGGCGAGGCGGAGTTTCGCGGTTTCGGCGAGCTGATCGCCAATTGACACCCGATCAACCTGAGCGAGTTTTTTCTGTAACTTTCAACCAATAGGAAACTAGGCTACGGTATGTAAAGTTTTTAACAAGCCGGAGTTTCCTCTATGAGCGTTACCACCACGCAGGCCGTCAGCTTGCTGGAAAATGTCCTGTTCGAATCGTCCACGCTGGCGACGGCCAATGCCAAGAACTGGGCCACCCTGTCGGTAACATCCTCGACCTCCGGCACGGCCGCCCAACTTGCAGCGGCGATGACGGTGACAGCCGAGACGTCGATAGCCGAGCAGATCGTCCGTTATTACGTCGCGGCCCTGGGCCGGACTCCGGCGGGCAGCGAACTCTCTTATTACGTTCAGCTGGCGGAAGGTTCGCTGACCGCGTCGGAGGTGGCCCAGGGCGCCAGCGCGGTTTCGCAGACCACGTGGAACTCGATTGCCACCGGCTTCGTCAACTCGCCGGAGTTCACGTCCACCTACGGTTCCGGCAACAGCGCGACGCTCGTCAACCTGCTCTATCTCAACATTCTGGGCCGGGCCCCGGCCGCGAGCGAAGAGGCCTATTATCAGGCTCAGCTGACCAACGGCTACACTCCCGCCACCCTCATGCAGGAATTCGCCAACTCGTCGGAATATCAGGCGATCGCAAATTCCCAGATCGCGACCGCGCTGGCCAATCATGGCGTGGCGAGCCTGTCGGGCCCCGTCACCGGGGCGCTGCCGCTCTATGGCCTGTCCGCCGATTCGCAGGCGACCGTGACCGAAGGCGGCACCGAGGTTTTCAGTTTGAAGACCCACGGCGTGGCGGCGGGCACCACCCTCTATTACACCCTTTCCGGCGTCACCGCGGCGAATGTCGTGTCCGGCCAGCTGACCGGAACCATCACCGTCGGAAGCGACGGAAACGCCGTCATTCCGGTGGCGCTCGTACAGACCATGACCAATAACGGCGGATTATCCGGCGACCTGACCGCGTCGGTCAGCGCCACCCAGGGTGGAACCGCCTTGACCAGCGCGTCGGTCGGCCTGACCGAAGGCACGGCCAACCATACGATCGTTACGGTCACCGGCACGAACGACACGATCATCATCGAGCCCGCCTCCAACTTCTATGGCGGCATCGGACTCGGCGGCAGCAGCAACACCGCCGAGGTCCCGGGAAATGGCGCCAATCTGACGCTCAATCTGCTGGGCGGCACCGGAACCAACATCCAGAACTACTCTCCGACCTCCGGCACCGGCCTGCACATCGTCAACACGACCAGCGCCGCGCATGCCTCGCTGATCGACGGAAGCGTCGCCGCCGTGAACGGCGCGACGCTGAATTTCAACAATGGTACGTCCTACGCGGTTCTGACCGGATCACTGGGTGACGGAAGTTCGGCGTCGGTGCTGCAGGCGATCAACGCCTCCTACAAGGTCGCCGGCGCGAGCGGCGAAGCGATCACCTTCATCGGCCAGGACAAGGCCGGCAACACGGAAGTGTGGTATTTCGGCTCGACCGCCGGCGCCACCCAGGGCGTGATCCCCGCCTCCAGCCAAACCGGCAGCGCCGACGTCAATGGCAACCACACCATCGACGCCAATGAACTGACGCTGGTTGCGACGCTGACCGGCGTGAAGGCGGCCAGCCTGACGGTGGCAGACCTGGTTTAAAAAGGCAGGACTCCGCCGTGGCGCGCCAATATCAGCGTCACGGCGAGTCCCAGCGCGGCGCCGATCAGCAGCATCGGCAGCGATCCCGGCGTAAACGCACTTTCGCCGGACGATCCGGGGTGCCGCCCCGTCACCATGGCGTGGACCAGCTTGTGGCGCTTGATCAGGTGATAGAACAGGATGGCGCAGAGATGCAGCGCCACCAGAATCTCCAGCCCGTCGAACGACAGGGCATGCAGATGCGAGGCCAGGCGCGAAGCGTCGAAATCGACGAGGTCCGAATAAGGACCGCTATCCAGGCCGTCCACATCGCTGGCGAACAGGCCGAAGCCGGTCAAGGCCAACAGGCACAGCAGCAATCCGGCGACGCTCCAGCCGCCCATCGGGTTATGGCCGAATTCGGGTTCGCGGTGGGTCAGCAAGGACCGCGCATAGGCGAGGACCGTGCCCGGACCTTTGAGAAAATTGGTGAAGCGCGCCGTCGTGCTGCCGAAGAAACCCCACCACAGGCGGAACACCAGCAGGCCAGCCACGCCGGACCCGGCCAGGATATGCAGCGGGATGTCGCGCTGCTCGGCCGATCTCCAGGAAATCAGCACGAGAAGCACGAGCATCCAATGAAACAAGCGGGTCGGCAGGTCCCAGATACGGGCACCCGCCGAATCGTCGCCTTGCAAATCAGTGCTCTTTTTCGCGGAAGGTCTGATGGCAGGCCTTGCAGGCCTCGCCCAACTTGCCGGCGGCGTCCTTGACCGCGGCGACATCGCCCGACTGCGCGGCCACATTCAGGGCATGGGCGGCGGCGGCCATGTCGGCGGCATCTTTCTTGAATTCATCCGGCTTCTGCCAGATCTCGGCCTTGGCGCCGGTCTTGATTCCGGCCTCGGGGCCGGTGCCGGCGGGGAAGAGAGCCGGGATCTTGGGCGCGGAAGCGTCGATGGCGGCGGCGAACTTCTTCAGTTCGGCGACATTCGGGCTGGAGCTCTTCAGCTCTTCGCCCAGGCCCTTCACGGACTTGCCGAGATCCTTGTAGAAGTCCTGCCGATCCTTGATCGCGGCAGGCGCGTCGAGAGCCATCGCGGCGCTGGAACCGATCGCAACCGCAAGAACCGCGGCCAGCACATAAACTCGCTTCATCCTACTTCCTCCAAGGGCTCAGTCTCTTCCACTCATAAAAAAGCCGATCCAGTCACCCGGATCGGCTCTTTTTTTAAACCGAACGTTCGATCAGCCGGCGCGGACGCGGCCGATGAAACGGTCGACCTGCTGGGTCAGCGATTCCGACTGGCTCGACAGGTCGCGCGCGGCGTCGCGGACATTGTTGGCGCCCGAGCCGGCCTCTTCGACCGCCTGCTGAACGCCGGAGATGTTGTCCGACACCTCGCGCGTGCCCTCGGCCGCCTGCTGAACATTGCGGGCGATCTCCTGGGTCGCCGCGCCCTGCTCTTCGACCGCCGAAGCGATCGAGGTGCCGACGTCGTTGATGTTGGTGATCGAGCCGGTGATGGTCTCGATCGCCTGCACCGCTTCGCGGGTCGCGGCCTGGATGCCGTTGATCTGCTGGCCGATTTCCTCGGTGGCGCGGGCGGTCTGGTTGGCCAAGGTCTTCACTTCGCCGGCCACGACCGCGAAGCCCTTGCCGGCGTCGCCGGCGCGGGCCGCTTCGATGGTCGCGTTCAGCGCCAGCAGGTTGGTCTGGCTGGCGATGTCGGTGATCAGATTCACCACGTCGCCGATCTTCTGCGCCGAGGTGGCGAGGTTCGAGACGATGTCGCTGGTGCGCTTCGCCTCGACCACGGCCGAACGGCTGAGCTCGGAGGAGTGAGCCACCTGGCGGGCGATCTCGCCAATCGACGAAGCCAGCTGCTCGGCGGCCGAAGCGACCGTCTGCACGTTGCTCGACGCATGTTCGGCGGCGGTCGACACGGTGGTGGACTGCCCCTTGGCCTTGTCGGCCACGTTGGACAGCGACAGCGCGGTCGACTGCAGCTGCGACGCCTGCGACGAGACGCTCTGCACCACGCTCTTGACCTCGGACTCGAAACTGTCGGCCAGCTGCAGCATGACCTGGCGGCGTTCGGCCTCGGCCTTGGCCTTGGCGGCCTCCTGCTCGGTGCGCATCTTCTCCATGGCGCGGCCGTTCTCCTTGAACACCTGCACCGCGCGGGCGATCACGCCGATTTCGTCGACGCGGCTCTGGCCGAACACTTCGATGTCGAAGCGCCCCTTGGCCAGTTCACCCATGATCTCGGACATCGAGGTCAGCGGACGCGACACGCCGTAGAGAGTGATCACCAGGGCGATGCCGAACACCGCGATCAGGCCGACACCGACCAGGATCTGCGTCGTCAGCACCGTGCTGCTGGTCGAACTGGTCAGGTCCTTGGCGTCTTTCTGCATGCCGGCATCGACTTCCTCGACCAGCGAGGTCAGGTCGGTTTCGAGCTTGGTGAGGGCGGGGTCGAACTTCTGGCGCACCAGATCGAGCGCCTCGACGTCATGCGCCTTCTCGACCAGCTCCTGCGCCTGCTTGCCGATGGCCAGCACGCTGTCGAAGCCCTGCGAGAACTGCTCGATGCGGCTGGCCATTGCCGGGTTCTTGGTCTTGGCCTGAGCCGCCAGGTCGTGGAACTCTTTCTCGTTCTTGACCATCTTGACCTTCAGCGCCTCGACACCCTTCGGCGTGCTCTCGAGAATCAACTGATATTGCAAATGGCCCTCGGCCGTCAGGCGCTGGCTGGCCCAGCCCAGCAGCTTCGACATGCCGGCATCCTGGTCGAGCAGCGAGCTGTAGCCGCTGTCGATGCTGTACATGCGCACGCTGGCATAGACGACCGCGCCGACGACGATCAGCGCCATCAGGGCCAGCGACAGCATCACCTTGGATGCCACCTTCAAATTCTCAAGAAACGCCATTTCAACCCCCAACTGTTCCCTTCGTCCGCGAACGGCTCATTATTCGGCGGCGAAGCGGATATTTCCGTGGACAACCGTACCCGCTTCCGGCGGCGCAGGGAAGGGCGCCGCTGCGTTCACGGCGGCGAGCGCGGCATTGTCCAGGGACTCGATTCCGGAGGATTTTTCGACCGCGGCGGCCGATACGGCGCCGCTGGCGTCGAGGGTCACCTGAACGGTAACCACGCCTTCCTGATGGCGCATCTTGGCCATCTTGGGATATTCGACCTTGCCCGAAACCTGGGTCATCACGGTCTTGGTATAAGCCGGCGGAGCGTCGCCCGCAAAAGCCGCACCCGCAACCGCAAGCGAAACAACCGCGCAAACCTTCAACTGATGCGCGACAAGAGTCCTAATATTCATGGTTCACCGCCCCTAAAATTACTCTCACACCCCAAGAGTTTTTATGAGTGAACCCTGAGCGGGATCACTCACCCCTACAACATTCTGACCCCGGAAGGATCGCGCTGTCATCTAAATTTGCGTTAGCGGGTGCTCGCCTTAAAACACCTCTGCAAAAATTCACAAATACGTCACTCAGACGCCGGTCGTTGCGCTATTGATGCACACCATGGACAGGGCCTGGCGCGCCGCCCGCAGGCTCGGGCTCTCCCCGCCGACGCCGAGCGCGTCCAGCGCCTCCTCGCAGCCCTCAAGTTGCAGACGGCGCTCCGGCCCGTCATGCATCAGCGGATCGAGTTCCTTGAGCAGCCTGGAAGGCGTGCAGTTTTCCTGCAGCAGTTCGGGCACCACCAGCCGGTCGACCAATATATTGAGCAGGCAGACATATTTGATGGTCAGCAGCCGCCGCACGATCGCCGCGGTCATGGCCGCGACGCGATAGGCGATCACCATCGGCACCTTGGACACCGCCAGCTCCAGCGCCACCGTGCCCGAAGCGGCCAGCGCCGCGTCGGCGGCGGCAAAGGCATCCCACTTCTCGTCGGCGCCGACCACCAGGGCCGGCACCGTCCAATCGGCCACGGCGCGGCGGACCGAATCCGACACCGTCTCGACACTGGGCACCACCACCCGCAGGCCGAGATAGCGATCCGCCATCAGGGCGGCGGTCTCGGCGAAGACCGGCAACAGGCGGGAGGTTTCCGAGGTCCGGCTGCCCGGCAGGATGCAAAGCAGCGGCGCATCCGATGCGATGCCGTGACGCCGGCGGAACCCCTGCCCGTCACCCATTTCGCCGCGCCGTTCCAGTACCGGATGGCCGACATGGACGGCTTTCAGCCCATGGCGCTCGAAATAGGCCGGCTCGTTGGGCAGCAGACACATCAGCGCATCGACGCGCTCGGCCAGGGCGCGTGCCCGCTTTTCCTTCCAGGCCCACACCATCGGCGCCACGTAATGCAGGCGCGGGATGGTGGAACCCGATTCTTTCAGCTTCTTGGCGACTCGTCCGGTGAAGCCCCAGCTGTCGACGGTGACGATCAGAGCGGGCTTCTTCGCTTCGATATCGGCCAGGGTTTCCTTGAGGCGCCGCAGGATCTTGGGAATGCGTGGCACCACCTCGGCAAAGCCCATCACCGCCAGATCGGCCTGCGGGAACAGGCTGGGCAGCCCTTCGGCGCGCATCGCCTCGCCGCCGATGCCGGCGAAGCGGATCTGCCCATCGGTCAATTGCTTCAACGCTTTGATCAGGCGCGCCGCCAGGATATCGCCCGAAGGCTCGCCGGCGATGATGTAGATAAGGGGGGTCACGGGCTGATTCCCATCACGAAGATGCCGGCGCGGTCGGCCGCGCGCACCATGCCGTCGAGATCGACGACGATGGCGGCCCCTGCCTCCACCGCGATGCCGCGCAGACCGGCTTCCTGCGCCTTTCGCACGGTATCCGGCCCGACTGTCGGCAGATCGACCCGCTTGTCCTGGCCGGGCTTGCAGAGCTTGATCAGCACACCGCCCGGACCGGCGCGGCGCAGACCGCCGACACGCGTCAACAAGGCGTCGGTGCCTTCGATCGCCTCGACACCCAGCACGATGCCCTGCTGGACCACGACGGACTGGCCGACATCGAGCGCGCCCAGCCCCTGCGCCACCGCAATGCCGCGCAGAACGTCGCTATTCGCCTGCGCATCGGGCTGCACCGAGCCCCAGACGCCCGGATGCGCCAACAGGTCGCCCAGCACCTCATGGGCGCCGACTACCTTGAAGCCTTCGCTTTCGAATTCGCCGATCACCGCCGACAGCAGCCCGTCATCGCCCAGGGCCTTGAGGCCGATGCGGGCGAAAAAGCGCGCTGTGCGCCAGTCGGGACGCATTTCGGACAAGGTCGGCCGGCGCACCGGACCGGCCATCACCACCTCGGCCACCTGCTTCTCATGCAGCAGCTCGAAGGCGCGACCGGCCTGGCCGAGACGCAGCCAGGCGTGATCGACCCCGTCGAGCATGACGGGGTCGGCGCTATTTTTTATTGCGAGAACGAAACAATCCCGCCCTTGGCGTTGGGCCGCCTGGATCAATTGTCCGGGGACCGAACCGCCGCCGGCGATAATACCGAGCTTAGCCGGCATCTCGTATGACCTGATGCTTTTGATTTACCACGAAGACACGAAGGCACGAAGAAGGGAAAAAGCGCGAAGCGCAATCCTTTCCCCATCCCGAGAACTTCCGGACATGGAGATGATTGCCTGCGGCGCTTCTCTTCCTATTCCTTCGTGTCTTCGTGTCTTCGTGGTGAAAATCACGAGCCGCCGAACAAATTCCGGCGCGGGAAGAAAGACGAACGGCCGAATTAGCCCACATTCTCCGGCTTCGGCTGGCAGATCGAGCGGGACGAATCGGCGCGGATGAAATCGACGATCTCCATCACCAGCTCCTGGTCCTTGAACTGCTCGGACACCTCTTCCAGACGCTCGGCCATGGTGCCTTCGGGGGCGAACAGCAGGCGATAGGCATTGCGCAGCGCATGGATGGCGTCGCGCTCATAGCCGCGGCGTTTCAGCCCGACCAGATTGAGGCCGGACAGATGGGCGCGGTTGCCGGTCACCGTGGCGTAGGGAATGATGTCGGTTTCGACGCCGGTCATGCCGCCGATCATGGCGTGGCGACCGATGCGCACGAACTGATGCGCCGCCGACAGGCCGCCCATGATGGCGAAGTCGCCGATATGAACATGGCCGGCCAGGGTGGCGTTGTTGACCAGGATGACGCTGTCGCCGATCACGCAATCGTGCGCGACATGGCTCGACATCATGAACAGGCAGTCATTCCCCACCTTGGTCAGCATGCCGCCGCCCTCGGTGCCGGGATTCATCGTCACATGTTCGCGGATCTGGTTGCGCTCGCCGATCTCGAGGCGGCTCGGCTCGCCCTTATATTTGAGATCCTGCGGCGGATGGCCCAGCGAGGCGAACGGAAACACCTGGGTATCGGCACCGATCGAGGTGATGCCGGCCACGGCCACATGCGAATGCAGCTTGACCCGCGGGCCCAGCGTCACTTGAGGGCCGAGCACGCAATAGGGGCCGACCTCGGCCGTCTCGTCGATGATGGCGCCTTCGGCGATGATCGCCGTCGGATGAAGGCGTGTCATTCGGTATCCATGATCATGGCGGAGAAAGTCGCCTCGGCCATCAGCACGCCATTGACCTTGGCCTCGCCATTGAAGCGCCAGACATTGCCGCGCGAGCGTTCCTTCTTGACGTGCACCATCAGCGTATCGCCCGGCACGACGGGCCGGCGGAAGCGCGCATTGTCGACCGACATGAAATAGACCAGCTTGCCCTCGGCCTTCGGCCCCAGGGTCTCGACCACGACCACGGCGGCGGTCTGGGCCATCGATTCGATGATCAGTACGCCCGGCATGATCGGCTTTTCCGGGAAATGCCCCTGGAAATGCGGCTCGGACGCCGTGACATTCTTGACGCCGGTGGCGCCTTCGGCCGGCACCACGTCGATAACCTTGTCCACCATCAGAAAAGGATAGCGGTGCGGGATCATCTGCATGATGCGATGAATGTCGATGGTCTTTGTGGTGTTTTCTTCCTGCACGTTGGACATCAAGCTAACCTTTCATCGCCCTTTCTTGCGTACCAGCCGAGCCAGTTCGGCCGACTGCCGCAGCCATTGGGTGATAGGAACCGCCGGCGATCCCCCGACCGTTTCCCCCGCCGGAATATCGCGCATCACCCCCGCCTGGGCCCCGATCTTGACCCCCGAGCCGATCTGCAGATGGCCCGTGAGACCCGCCTGCCCGGCCGCCACGACGAAATCGCCGAGTTTGGTGCTGCCGGAAATGCCGACCTGGGACACCAGCACACAGCCGCGTCCGAGTTGCACGTTGTGCCCGATCTGCACCAGTTTATCAATCTTGCAACCGACTCCGATCACCGTATCCGGGCCGGCGCCGCGGTCGATGGTGGTGTTGGCGCCGATTTCGACGTCGTCATGGATCACCACGCGCCCCAATTGCGGCACGGTCAGATGTCCCTGCGGGCCCATGGCGAAACCGAAGCCGTCCTGGCCGATGCGGGCACCCGGATGGATGTAGACACGCTCGCCGATCAGGGCGAACCCGATGCTGGACAGCGCGCCGATCCGGCAGTCATTGCCGATCTTCACCCCATGGCCGATCACGGCATTCGCGCCGATATGGCAGCGTTCGCCGATCTCGGCGCCCGCACCGATCACGGCGCCCGGATCGATCTGGCTCCCCGCACCGACCACCGCCGACGGATGCACCGAGGCGGTCTCGGCCACACCCGGAGTCAAAGGCGGCAGCGGATAGAACGAGGACGCGACCTTGGCATAGGCGCGATAAGGATCGTCGGTCAGCAGCAACGCCATGCCGGCCGGCGCCTTCTCGGCGAATTCCGGCCGCACCAGGCAGGCGCCGGCGCGGCTGGCCGCGAAGGCGTCGACATATTTCTTATTGTCGAGGAAGGACAGATGCTCGGGCCCCGCCACCTCCAGCGGCGCCACATCGGCGACGGAGCGCTGCGGATCGGCGGCGTTCTTCAGCTCGGCGCCGGCACGGGCGGCAAGGTCCGCCAGGGCGAACGGCCCGGCATTGGTGAAGAAACGGGGATCGGCCAAGTCAGTTCTTCTTCTTGGGCTGCGGCTGCGCCTGGGCGGGCTGCTGCGCCGGGTCGTCGAGCTGCGGCGCCGGGAAATCGACGGCCGGCAGGGCCTTATCCATCAGGGCGATGATTTCCTTGGTCAGGTTCATCTTGTCGTCGAACAGCACCACCTGGCCGCGCGGCAGGATGATGTTGGCGCCATGGGCCTGGGCGACCTTGCCGGTCGCCTCGTACATCGCCTGCTGCACCTTGGCCATCGCGGCGTTGTAGGACTTTTCGAAGGCGCGGCGGCGCGCCGCCGCGCGGCGCTGATAATCGGCGACGCTGGCGTCGAAGGCGCGCGCCTTCTCGCCCAGGGCGTCGGGCGACAGCGCATTGTTTTTGCGCTGCTGCTCGATCGATTGCTGCTGCGTGCGGAGCGCGGCTTCTTCCGCCGTGTCCTGCTGCTGGAACTCCTGGCGGTACTTGTCCGCCTGGACGCGCACGGCCTTGACGGCCAGCGCTTCGAGCTGCACCTCGTCGACGTCGATGATGGCGATCACCGGCGTCGGCAAAGGGGTGCTGCCCTGCGCCAACGCCAGCATCGGCGCCGTCATCAGCAACAGCACACCCCAAACTTTAAAATTCATCAGAAACGCTGTCCGAAATTGAGGCGGAAGATCTGGATCTTATCATAACTCTGCCGCATCACGGGGTAGCCGAGATCGATATTGATCGGCCCCATCGGCGATTGCCAGATCACGCCGGCGCCGATCGCGGCGCGCGGAGCCGACGACTGCTGGATGAAGTCGCCCTTCGGCACGGTGACGGACACGCTGTTGTCGGTTTGACCAACCGTGCCCATGTCGGCGAACAGCAGGCCCTGCACGCCGAATTCCTTCGGCAGGCCCAATGGCACGCGCACTTCGGCGGTGGCGGTGGCATCCCACACCCCGCCCAAGGCGTCGCCGCTCTGGAAGTCGCGCGGCGAGATACCGGCGATCTTGAAACCGCGCATCGTGTCGCCGCCCAGGAAGTAGCGCTCGTTAATGCGGATCTGGTTGCCGCCGATGGCGTTGATGGTGTTGGCCTGGGTCGACAGCGACAGCACCCAGTCGCCGTCATGCGACAGCTTGAAATAGGTGCCGGCGCCGGCGCTGGTCTTGACGAAATCTTCCGTGCCGCCGAGGCCGGCGACTTCCGTGCCGAAGCGCAGATAATAGCCGCTGGTCGGCTTGATGCGGCTGTCGCGGCGGTCATACAGCAGGGTCTGACCGATCGACGACAGGGTGGTGGTGCCGGCTTCTTCCTGAATGTAGATCGAAGCGCCGGTCTGCACGTCGCCGACGTGGGTCTGCGACAGGGTGTATTTCCACAAATGCGACAGATATTCGTCGTAATTGTACGAAGCGCGGATGTCGCCGCCGGTGCTGGTCGCCGAATAGACCAGGGTCTGGTTGACCGAATTGTTGACGGTGAACAGATCGGCGCCGACCGCGACATGGCGGTCGAGGAAATATGGCTCGGTGTAGCCGAGGTTGATCTGGGTCTGCTTCAGCGCCAGCGAGGCGTTGGCGCTGACGATCTGGCCGGTGCCGAGCAGGTTGCGCTCGGACGCGCCGACATCGATCAGGGCGCCGATGACGCTCGAATAACCGAGGCCGAAGGACAGCTGGCCGGTCGATTTCTCGGTGACGTCGGCGCGGATCACGGTGCGGTCCGGCGCGGTGTCCGAGGCGACGTTGGTCACGTCGGGCTTGTCGAAGAAGTCGAGATCCTTGATGCGTTCGCGCGACCGGCGCAGACGCGCGGCATTGAAGGCGTCGCCCTCGACCAAGCGGAATTCGCGGCGGATCACCTTGTCGAGCGTGCGGACGTTGCCGCGGATGTCGATGCGTTCGACGAAGACGTGCGGCGCCTCCTTGATGTCGAACAGGATGTCGATCGTGCGGCCTTCGCGGTTGCGGATCAGCTGCGGACGGATATCGGTGAAGGCATAGCCCTTGTTGCCGACCGCGTCGGTCAGCTTCTGGACGATCTCTTCGACCTGGTCGGCATTGTACCAATCGCCCTCTTCCAGATCGGCGACCAGCGGCTGCAGCTCTTCGGCCTTGAGGTCCTTGAGCGCGCTCTTGACCGTCACCTTGCCATAGCGGTAGCGCTCGCCCTCGTCGAGGGTGAAGGTGATGTAGAACTTTTCGCGGTCGTCGGACAGTTCGGCCACCGACGACACCACGCGGAAGTCGGCATAGCCGTTCTTCATGTAGAACTTGCGCAGCAGGTCGCGGTCGTAATTCACGCGGTCCGGATCATAGGTGTCGTCGGACGACAGGAACCGCCACCACTTCTCTTCCTTGGTCTGCAGAACCTGCTTCAGATCGTCATCGTCGAACTGGCGGTTGTTCAGGAACGAGATGCGCTCGACCGAGGTGGAATCGCCTTCGGCGATCTCGAACACCAGATCGACGCGGTTCTGCGGCAGCTCGATCAGCTTCGGCTCGACCGTCGCGGCGAAGCGGCCATTGTGGCGATAGAGGTCGAGGATGCGCTTGACGTCGGTCTGCACCTTGGTGCGGGTATAGACCGAACGCGCCTTGAGCTGGACTTCCTTTTCCAGCTGGTCGGTCTTGACGTGATGGTTGCCTTCGAAGGCGACGCGGTTGATCACCGGGTTCTCGACGACGCGCACGGCCAAGCTGTCGCCTTCACGGCGGATGTTCACGTCGGCGAACAGGCCGGTGGCGAACAAAGCCTTCAGCGACTTGTCGATCTTGGAATCGTCGAAGGGATCGCCTTCGGCAACCGACAGGTAGGACTTTACCGTCTCGGATTCGACGCGCTGATTACCTGCAACGATAATCTCGCGGATCGTGCCCCCCTGCTGGGCAAACGAAGCGTCGGCTGCAACCAGCGCGACCGCTGCCACAGCCATGGTCAACGTACGGGAATGACGGTACAAGAGCCCCCCTGTTGGGTCTAATTATGGGATCAGGAAATGACCCGCTTGATGAAGTCCCACACGCGCAGATCCAGAAGGTCGTTGCGGGTGGTGAAGAGCATCAAGGCGAATACCAGAAACAGACCCAACCGGAAACCATATTCTTGCGCTTTCTGGCCCAGCGGGCGGCCCCGAACCGCCTCGATCACGTAAAACAGCAGGTGGCCGCCATCGAGCAGCGGCACCGGAAACAGATTGAACAGCCCGAGATTGATCGACAGCAGGATGATGTAATAGGCGATCCCGCCCAGGCCGATCTTGGCGGCGGCGCCGGCGCCCTTGGCGATGCGCAGCGGACCGCCCACCTCGGACGAATCGCGCTGGCCGGTGATCATCTGGCCGATCCCCTTGAGCGTGCCGGTCACCATGTCCCAGGTCTGGACCACGGATTCCTGCAGCGCGGTGGCCGGATTGAAGCGCACCAGCTCGGTCGCGGCGGTATCGGGCAGGATGCCCAGCAGCGGCGTCTTGTGGACATTGCCGAACAGGTCGGTGACTTCCTTGATCTGCGGATGGGCCAACAGGTCCATGCGCTGCTGGTCGCGGGTGATCACCAGCGGAATCGGCTCGCCGACCGACATCTGGATGATCTTCTGCAGATCCTGCCAGGTCTTCACCTGCTGGCCGGCCGCCTCGACGACACGGTCGCCCTTCTGCAGGCCGACTTCGGCGGCGGCGCTGCCGTCCTGCACCTGGTCGATGACCGGCGCGTTGCGCGGCTCGCCATAGACCGACAGCAGGATGGCCAGAGCCACGATGCCGAAGATGAAGTTGGCGGCCGGGCCGGCCACGACGACCGCCATGCGCTGCCAGACGTTCTTGTGCTGGAAGGCGACGGCCTTCTCGGCCTCGGTGAATTCGCGGTTATTGTCGGGCGTGCTGGCCGGATCGGCGTCGCCGAACATCTTCACATAGCCGCCCAGAGGCAGGGCGCTGACCCGCCAGCGCGTGCCGGACTTGGCATACCAGCCGAACAGTTCGGGACCGAAGCCGATCGAGAAGGTCTCGACCTTCACCCCGCACCAGCGGGCCACCAGATAGTGGCCCAGCTCGTGGATGAACACGACGATGGTCAGGATCACCAGGAATACGATGACGTAATCCCAGATATTCATCAGGAACGATATCATTGCGCCGCCATTACCTTCCGCACCAGCTCGCCGGCCATTCTGCGGGCCTGCGCGTCCAGCGCCAAGATGTCTTCCAAAGTTCCGATCGCCGTATCGTTCAAAGCGCTGACCGTCTCCTCGACTACACGCGCGATGTCGAGAAAACCGATGGTCCGCGACAGGAATGACTGCACGGCGACTTCATTAGCAGCATTTAGGATGGTCGGAGCCCCACCGCCAGCCTTGAGCGCGTCGCGGGTGATGCGCAGCGCCGGAAAACGCACCGGATCGGGCGCTTCGAAGGTCAGCTGCGAGATTTCCGACAGGTTCAGGCGCTTGCCCGGCGTCGTCATGCGGGACGGATAGGCCAGGGCATAGGCGATCGGGGTCCGCATGTCGGGCGTACCCAGTTGGGCCAGCACCGAGCCGTCGTGATAGGCGACCAGGCTGTGGATCACCGATTGCGGGTGAACCAGGATGTCGATCCGGCTCTCCGGCAGGCCGAACAGGTGATAGGCCTCGATCAGCTCCAGGCCCTTGTTCATCATGGTGGCGCTGTCGACCGAGATCTTGGCGCCCATGCTCCAATTGGGATGGGCGACCGCCTGTTCGGGGGTCATCGAGCGCATCTGCTCGGACGTTTTGGTGCGGAACGGGCCGCCCGACGCGGTCAGGATGATCTTATCGATCTGATCCTTCTGCTCGAAATCGAACACCTGGAAGATGGCCGAATGCTCGCTGTCGACCGGCACCAGGGTGGCGCCGTGATCGGCGACCGCCTTCATCACCAGGGAACCGGCGCAGACCAAAGTCTCCTTGTTGGCCAGGCCGATGGTGGCGCCGCGCTTGACGGCGGCCAGGGTCGGCTGCAGGCCGGCGGCGCCGACGATCGAGGCCATCACCCAGTCGGCCGGCCGCGCCGCGGCGTCGACCACGGCCTGCTGGCCGGCGGCGGCTTCGATGCCGGTGCCGGACAGGGCGTCCTTGAGATCCTGATACGCGCTTTCGTCGGAAACCACGGCAAGCTTCGCCTTCAGCGAGATGGCCTGCTCAGCCAGCTTCGTCACATTGCGGTTGGCCACGAGCGCTTCGACGCGGAATTTCTCCGGCTCGCGCTCAACCAGATCGACAGTATTGCACCCGACCGACCCGGTAGACCCGAGAATGGTCACCGACCGAACTTCACCAGCCATAGATATCGTTCCACCCACCTGGCGAGATCAGCGCCAAGACGGCTACCGCCGGCGCGACCGCCAATAAACCGTCAAGGCGGTCCAACACGCCGCCATGCCCCGGTATCAATTGACTCGAATCCTTCACCCCGAAATACCTCTTTAGCCCCGATTCGGCAAGGTCTCCCGCTTGAGCCACCACCGCCAGCGCCGCCGAAGCGGCCGCCAGCCGCCAGGCGGCGGGCATCATTCCATTCTTCATCGCCCAGCCGACCAGCGCCGCCGCCAGCATGCCGCCGGCCAGACCGGCCCAGGTCTTCTTCGGGCTGATCCGCGGCGCCAGCTTCGGCCCGCCGATCGCCCGTCCGGCGAAATAGGCGCCGCTGTCGGTCGCCCAGACCAGGAACAACACCCAGAGCAGCGGACCTCTCCCCTGCTCCCTGATGGTGATGAGCGCCAATTGCGGCAGCATTATGTAGACCGCGCCGAGCGGCATCCAGAAGCGCTTGCGCCCCTCGGGCACCGGCGGCAACGCCGACAGGATGGCGGCGCCCGCGACCAGCATCAATCCCTGCAGCGGATTCAGCCAGCCGGTCAGCGGCATCAGCGCTCCCCCGGCGGCCAGTATACGCCCTCCGACGGTGAATTTCCCCTGGGTGATTCGGGTCCACTCCCAGGCCAGCGCGACACCGGCCACGGTCATCAGCGCGACCCAGGCCCAATTACCCCACCAGGCGGCGCCCAGCGCCACCGGAATCATCACCAACGCCGAAAGGATGCGGGTTTTAAGCATGTGCGCGCCAACCCGGCATCGCGGCGGCTCCGCGGTCTATTTGAACCGCAGAGGCGCAGAGGCGCAGAGGCACCGCGCGCGAAGCGCAATCATTTTTTTGCCGCGACCATATCGGGACGAAAGCGCGATTGCCCGCGGCGCTCCGGCACCTCTGCGTCTCTGCGCCTCTGCGGTTCAAAAAAACGCGCAAAACCACTCTAACCTACGGCCACAACGCCATAACGGCGATCACGGCAGATGAAATCGCGCACGGCGCGTTCGAGATCGGCCTCGCCGAAATCCGGCCACAGCACGTCGACGAACAGCATCTCGGCATAGGCGCACTGCCATAGCAGGAAATTGCTGATGCGGAACTCGCCGCTGGTGCGGATCAACAGATCGGGATCGGGCAGACCGGCGGTGAACAGGCGGCCGGCGAACATTTCCTCGTCGATCGCCGCGGGATCGATCTTGCCGTCGCGGGCATCGGTCGCCAGCTTGCGCGCGGCCGATACCAGCTCCTGCCGGCCGCCATAGGACAGGGCGAGCAGCAGGGTCAGTTCGGTATTGTTTCTGGTGAGCTCTTCGGCCTGTTCGATCAGGCTGACGATGTCGGGATCGAGACGCGAGCGCTCGCCCAGGATACGCAGCCGCACACCGTTCCTGTGCAGCTCCTGGACCTCGCCGCGCAGATAAAGGCGCAGCAGGCCCATCAGGGCGCGCACCTCGCCCTCGGGACGCTTCCAGTTCTCGGAGGAGAAACCGAACAGGGTCAGATACTCGATGCCCAGCTTGCGCGCCGCCTGGACGGCGTTGCGCACGGACTCGGCGCCCCGCTTGTGCCCGGCCGTGCGCGGCAGGCCGCGCTGCTTCGCCCAACGCCCATTGCCGTCCATGATGATGGCGACATGGCGCGGCGGAACTCCCTGGTCGGCGGCGGCGGGCGAAACGTCCATCAATGCTAAACCTGCATAATCTCTTTTTCTTTTTGCGCCAGCGCGTCGTCGAGATGCTTGATGGTCTCGTCGGTGAAGGCCTGGATGTCCTTCTCGTGGCCGCGCTGCTCATCCTGCGAGATGACGCCGTCCTTTTCCATCTTCTTCAGCGCATCCATGCCGTCGCGGCGGACATTGCGCACCGAGATGCGGGCCTGCTCGGCATATTTGCCGGCGACCTTCTGCAGTTCCTTGCGGCGCTCTTCGTTCAGCGGCGGAATCGGCACGCGGACGGTCTGCCCATCCGCGGCGGGATTCAGGCCCAGGCCGGCATCGCGGATAGCCTTCTCGACCGACTTGACCTGGCCGCGGTCCCATACCTGCACGGTGATCAGCCGCGGCTCGGGGACGCTGACATTGGCGACCTGGTTGAGCGGCACGATGCTGCCATAGGACTCGACCATCACCGGGTCGAGCAGCGCCGTCGAGGCGCGGCCGGTGCGCAGGCCCTGAAATTCCTTCTTCAGCACGTCGACCGCGCTGTCCATGCGACGTTTCAGATCTTTCTTGAGATCGGCGTAGTTATTGATCGCCAATTTTAATTTCCTTCTTCAATCAGGGTGTAGCGACCCTGCCCCGCGAGAACCTTGGCGAAAGAGCCCGGTTCGTGGAGGTTGAACACCAGGATGGGCAGGTCGTTTTCGCGACACAGCGCGATGGCGGTGGCGTCCATCACCTCGAGCTCGTTGGCCAGCACGTCCATGAAGGACAGGCTGTCATAGCGGACGGCGTCGGGAACCTTGCGCGGATCGGCGGAATAGACGCCGTCGACCTGCGTCGCCTTGACCAGCACGTCGCACTTCATCTCGACGGCGCGCAGGGCGGCGGCCGTGTCGGTGGTGAAGAACGGATTACCGGTGCCGGCGGCGAAAATCACGATGCGGCCCTTCTCCATGTGGCGCGAAGCGCGGCGGCGGATATAGGGCTCGCACACCGTCGACATGGGAATGGCGGACTGGACGCGGGTCTGCAGACCGATGCGCTCAAGCGCGTTCTGCATGGCCAGCGAATTGATGACCGTGGCCAGCATGCCCATGTAATCGGCGCTGGTGCGTTCCATGCCGGCGGCGGCGCCGGACAAGCCGCGGAAGATGTTCCCGCCGCCGATCACCAGGCACACTTCGATGCCCATATCGACAACGGCGCGGATCTCTTCGGCGACGCGGGTCAGGGTGGTTCCGTCGAGACCATATTCGCGCGAGCCCATGAGGCCCTCGCCCGACAACTTGATCAAGACACGACGAAATTTGGGTTGAACTTTAAGATCGGTCGTCATGATCGGTCTTTTTCTCGGCGGGGACAAATGCCCGGATTTCTCATATGGGCATCAATGACATCGCGTTTTGGGGTGACGATCCGTCAAGTCGCGGTTTTGGCCAAGGCTGGATGCCTTGGCCAAAACCGCGACGCAGGCGGGCGTCCGCCAAAACGCGACCCCATCGGGGCGGGGAAGAATTGCTGGCAGGCCGCGTTGCCGTCGTTGCCAAGCCACCCAGGCTTGGCCGCCTCCGGCGCCTATCCTGCCAGCAATTCTTCCACCGTGTCATTGATGCCCATATGAGAAATCCGGGCAGCAATAGCGGCAGGGATGATACACATCATTCCCCGCCGCTGTCTTCCTCAAATCACGCGGTTTTTGCCCGCGTGAGTACTGGACTCAGTGACCAAGTGTGGCCGCGACTTCCGCCGCGAAGTCCGTTTCCTGCTTCTCGATGCCTTCGCCCAGGGCGAAGCGCGCGAAACCGGTCAGAGCGACCGGGGCGCCGGCCTCCTTGGCGGCGTTCTCGATGACCTTCGAGATCTTGGTCTCGCCGTCCATCACGAACACCTGCTCGAGCAGCACCACTTCTTCGTAGTACTTGCGGACGCGGCCGACGACCATCTTCTCGACCACTTCGGCGGGCTTGCCCGAAGCGGCGGCCTGCTCGGTCAGAACGGCCTTCTCACGCTCCAGGGCGGCGCCGTCGACGCTGTCGATGTTCAGGAACAGCGGGTTGGCGGCGGCGATGTGCATCGCGACCTGCTTGCCGACATCGGCCAGCTTGGCCTTGTCGCCGGTCGATTCGAGGGCGACCAGCACGCCGATCTTGCCCAGGCCCGGAGCGGCGGCCGAATGGACATAGCCGGCGACGATGCCGTCCTTGACGGTCAGCTTCTTGGCGCGGCGCAGATTCATGTTCTCGCCGATGGTGGCGATCAGGGCGGTCAGCTCTTCTTCCAGGCCGGCGGCCTTCAGAACGGCAACATCGTCACCCTTGGCCAGGGCGGTCTTGCCGGCCTTGGCGACGAAAGCCTGGAACTGGTCGTTGCGCGCAACGAAGTCGGTCTCGGCATTCACCTCGACGACGGCACCCGAGGTGCCCTCGGTGGCGACGGCGACCAGGCCTTCGGCGGCGACGCGGCCAGCCTTCTTGGCGGCGGCGGCGAGGCCCTTCTTGCGCAGCCAGTCGATGGCGCCTTCGATGTCGCCGGCGACTTCGCCCAGCGCCTTCTTGCAATCCATCATGCCGGCGCCGGTCTTCTCGCGCAGTTCCTTAACGAGGGCAGCAGTGATCTCGGCCATTTCAACCTCTTTCGTCTGAAAAACTATGATTCGACTGGAAATTAGACGAATGGCGGCGGATTTCGCCGCCGCCATTCTGTGACAATTTAGTGCCGGAGAACGGCGACCTTAGGCGGTCGGCTGCTCGGAAGCGGTCTCTTCGGCGGGAGCGGCCTCGACGACCTCTTCCGCTTCGTTCAGGTCTTCGGCCGGAGCCTCGGCCTGCTCGCCCAGATCGACGCCACCGCGGGCCATCTCGGCCTGGATGCCGTTCAGCACGGCGCCCGAGATCAGGTCGCAATAGGTCTGGATGGCGCGCAGAGCGTCGTCATTGCCCGGGATCGGATAGTTGATGCCGGCCGGGTCCGAATTGGAGTCGAGGATCGCGACGACCGGGATGCCCAGCTTGTTGGCTTCCTGAACGGCCAGGGCTTCCTTGTTGGTGTCGATGATGAAGATGATGTCCGGCAGGCCACCCATCTCCTTGATGCCGCCCAGGGCGCGCTCGAGCTTCTCCTGCTCGCGGGCCAGGTTCAGCTGTTCCTTCTTGGTCAGGCCGGCCACGTTGCCGGAGGCGACGCGCTCTTCGATCTCGCGCAGACGCTTGATCGACAGCGAGATGGTCTTCCAGTTGGTGAGCATGCCGCCCAGCCAACGATGGTTGACGTAGTACTGGCCGCAACGCTTGGCGGATTCGGCGACGATGTCGGCCGCGGCGCGCTTGGTGCCCACGAACAGGACGCGGCCGCCGGCGGCGACGACGTCACGGATGGCCTGGATACCACGATGCAGCGCCGGAACGGTCTGCTGCAGATCGATGATATGAATGCCATTGCGGACGCCGAACAGATACGGCGCCATCTTCGGGTTCCAGCGGCGGGTGTTGTGGCCGAAATGCACGCCGGCTTCGATCAGCTGGCGCATGGTGAAGGACGGAAGAGTGGACATAGGAATACCTTTCGTTTTCCGGTTATACCTCCGCGGGATTTGAGCCGGGAAACCGGCACCGGAGCGAATGACGCAAGCGTCCTCCGCGATCCCGCGTGTGGAATGTGGCGGGGTTAATAGCGATAATGCCCAAGAATGGCAAGGGTTAAGTATATGTGCGGGACGCGGTGGGGGATCATGAGGCGGGCGGCTCTCGCTCTGACGCTGTTCCTGGGTATTCATCTTCCGGCTTCGGCGGGCAATTGCCTGACCTTCGGCGTCCCCTCCGGGGCCGGCGCCACCGACGAGATCATGAGCGTCATTCGCGAAGCCGGCAAGCGCGCCGGCCTGCGCGTCGAGACCCTGCGGGCGCCGCGCAACCGCCTGTCCGCCCTGCCCCTCGACGGCGAAATCCTGACCGAGGAAGCCCTGCCCTACGAACCGGCCGGCCTGATTGCCCTGCCGACGCCGGTCGCCACCTTCGAGGGGGCGCTCTATTGGCTGCCCGGCCACGAGGCGCCGACCGGACCGAAGGCGCGGATCGGCGTCATACTCGGCCAGGAATGGGCGTTTCGCGCCGTTGCCGCGCGCGGGTCGCAGCCCTATGAGGTGCGCGACAACCGCCAACTGATGAACATGATGGCCGCCGGGCGGCTGGACGGCATGATGCTGCCCGCGATCTCGTTCCGCCATTTCCTGCCCGGCTATCCCGCCCTGAAAGCCTGCCGGACCCAGGATATCTCGCCCTTGCCGGTACTGGTCCTGCTTAAAAGCAGCCGCAGCGAGGCCGCCGGCGCGCTCGACCGGGCGCTGGCCGCCGTGAAGCGCGACGGCACGGCCGACAGGATCTTCAAGCGCTACGCGCCCTGAATTCTGTCACAGCGCCGTCTGGAGCATTTGGTCGGGAGCGGCGGTCAGGGCGCTTTTGACGATGCCGAGCGCCTTGGCCAGCACCCTGCGGCTGGACGCGGCTCCGACACACAGGCGCAGCCCGCTCTCGGTCTCGCCGGCGCCCGCTTCGAAGGCGCTGGCCGGTGAAAGCCTCACGCCTTCGCCGAACAGAAGCGAAGCCGCCCTGTCGGCCTGAGGGCACGGAATCCAGAGATGCAGGCTCGACGGCGAGGCGGGCCTGGCGGCGAAGCCATCCAGCATGGAGAGCGCCAGAGCGATCCGTTCCGCCGACTCCGCCCGGACCTGGGCCGCGATCTCGTCGGCGGAGGAGGATTCCAGCAGATGCGCCGCCACCGCACCCGACAATCCGCAGGGCGAATGCATCAGGGCGCGGAGGCCGCGCAGACAGCGCTCGAACGGATCACCCTTCGGCGCGACCAGATAGCCGGCGCGCAGCCCCGGCGACACGATCTTGGACAGAGAGGTCGCATAGAACGTCCGTTCGGGAGCCAGCGCCGCGATCGGCGCGACGTCCGGTGCCGCGCAGGGCGCATAGATATCGTCCTCGACGATCCAGAGATCCTGTTTGCGGGCGATCGCCGCAATCTCGGCTCGGCGGGCGGCGCTCAGGGTGCGGGTGGTCGGGTTCTGCAGGGTCGGCAGCACATAGACCGCCTTCGCCCCGCTCTCGCGCACCGCGCGTTCCAGCGCGCCGGGCTCCATCCCTTCCTTATCCATGGCGACACCCCGCAAGGTCAGACCGAGCTGCGAGGCCAGCAGGCGCATGCCGGGGAACGTCATCGCCTCGCACAGCACCGTGTCACCGGGACGGCAGAGCGACGAGAACACGGCCGCCAGGGCGTTCTGGGTTCCGCCGCAAGTAATGACGTCGTTCCAATCCACATCGGGAAAACGGGCGCTGCGAGCGATCCAGGCCGCCGCGGCCTTGCGGTCGGCATCGCGGCCCGGCGGCGGCTGGTAATCGAAGACGCCCGACAGCATCGAGCGCTTTCCCATCGCCTGCTGAATCAGCGACGACAGCGCGCCGAAATCGATCGGCGCCGTGTTCGTGCTGAGATCGATCAGACCGGATGCGTCCTCGGCTGTGCGCCGGTCGGAAACGAAGGTCCCGCGCCCGACATGGGCCTCGACCAATCCGCGGCGCAGGGCTTCATCATAGGCGCGGGTGACCGACCCCAGGCTGATCGACAGGCGATGCGCCAGATCCCGCTGGGGCGGCAGCCGCTCGCCCTCCTTCAGCTTCCCGCTGGCGATATCCTCGGCCAGCACATCGAGCAGCCGCTGATAGATCGGTCCTTCGGCGCCTTCCGCCAGGCTGGGCACCCATACGCTCATGCATCCTCCAATTGTTATAGTGACAATATCGATATTGACTCAATGAACAATAAGAATTTGCATTATGACATATTCAGGAGGATTGATCGTGACCGTTCCCATCTATCAAGTCGACGCCTTCGCCGATCGCCGCTTTGCCGGAAACCCCGCCGCCGTGGTCGTGCTGGATGCCTATCCGGCCGATGGCACGCTTCAGGACATCGCCGCCGAGAACAATCTCGCCGAAACCGCCTTCATCGTTCCGCAGGGCGAGGATTACCGCCTGCGCTGGTTCACCCCCACCGTGGAAGTGCCCCTCTGCGGACATGCCACGCTGGCCAGCGCCGCCGTGGTGCTGGAGCGCCTGTGGCCGGGACGCCGGAAAGTGGTGTTCCACACGGCCAGCGGCGCCCTGGCCGTCGAGCGGATCGATGGCGGCTACCGCATGGATTTCCCGGTGCGCCGCACCTCCCCCATCGAATTGCCGGGTTTGAGCAAGATCCTCGGGGTCGATGTGGTGGAAGAGGTTGCCGACGACAGCCGCAATTTCATCGCCCAGCTCGCTTCTGCCGCGCAGGTGCGCTCACTCGCCCCGGATCTGGCGGCGATCGCCAAGCTCGACAGCGCGGGCCTCATCGTCACCGCCCGCGGCGATCAGGATTTCGATTTCGTCAGCCGCTATTTCGCGCCCGGCCACGGCATCCCGGAAGATCCGGTGACCGGCTCGGCCCATTGCTCGCTGGCCTATTACTGGTCCCAGCGCCTGGGCAAGACCTCGTTCCGCGCGTTTCAGGCCTCGCCGCGCGGCGGCGTGGTGGTCTGCAGGCTGGACGGCGAGCGGGTGATCCTCGAAGGAAGCTGCGTCTTCTACCTCGAAGGAAAAATTAGTTTCTAAAGGAGAGGCCGCCTCACGGGGCGGCCTCTCCCATCCGCTGATCGAATTCCTCGCGGGCAGCGTAGATCTGGTCCTTGTTGGTGATCGCCCACTCGCCCAGAGCGATCACCGGTTCCTGCAAAGAGCGGCCCAGCCCGGTCAGGCTGTATTCCACCTTGGGCGGCACCGTGTCATAGACCCGGCGAGAAACCAGGCCGTCGCGCTCCAGACCGCGCAGGGTCAGGGTCAGCATGCGCTGGGAAATTCCGGCGACATCGCGCTTGATTTCATTGAAACGTCTCGGCCCCGCCGCCAGATCCATGACGATCATGACGCTCCATTTGTCGCCGATGCGCGACAGAACGGAATTCACCGCGGGACAAACCTCGGTTACATGCTTGTTATCTGGTATCAAAACCATGCCTCCTTGTCAGGATGCCATACGGTTACTTACATAGCCCTAGTCGCTAAGCGATACCACCACTTGGAGATAGAAATATGTTCCGTGCCAACAGACTGATCCTGACCGCCTCGGCCGCTTTGCTGCTGGCCGGCGCTTCCCTGCCCGCTTTCGCTCAGGCCACCACCAATCCGGCCGAAGTCCAGGCCGGCAGCTTCGCTGTCGATCCCAATCACAGCCAGGTCGGCTTCACCCTGTCGCATATGGGCCTTTCCAATTTCTCCGGCGGCCTGTCGAACGTCACCGGCACCCTGACCCTGGCCGGCGGCGACCATTCCGCCAGCAAGCTGTCGGTCAGCATTCCGACCTCGTCCTTCTCGACCCCGGTCGCCAAGCTGAACGAGGAACTGGTCGGCGCCGATTGGTTCGACGCCGCCAAGTTTCCGGCCATCACCTTCACCTCGACCAAGGTGACCGCGACCGGCCCCGACAGCGCCACCATCACCGGCGACCTGACCCTGCACGGCGTGACCAAGCCGGTCACCCTGACCGCCCACTTCGTCGGCGCCGGCACCAACCCGCTGAACAAGAAGTACACCGTCGGCTTCGATGCCACCGGCACCGTCAAGCGCAGCGAGTTCGGCGTGACCAAGTACGTCCCGCTGATCGGCGACGAGGTTACCCTGTCGCTGCACGGCGCGTTCGAGAAGCAGTAAGAATTTTGGAAGGGCGGCGTCCGGCCGCCCTTCGCCTCTCGACGGATCGACCGGTTCTGCTATAAAGGCGCCCCTCAAGGCTGGATGGGTGGCCGAGTGGTTTAAGGCAGCGGTCTTGAAAATTTCTCCCGCTCGTCCCGGATAGTAATTCCGCGTACCTATAAGTGGCTGACTATCTCGGTTTATAGCGCCTTCCATCCCGCCCCGTACCGAGGAATGCCACCGAAAATTACGTGGTCCGGTGGCAAATCCGGTGGCAAAACGCCGTCATAGCTCCTCAGGTGCTATACCCCGCGCTCCCGATCCGCGCCGTATAGATCGGCCTGGCGTCCAGCCCGTGCTTGCCGCCGCACTTCTCGCACCGCGCCATCCGCTCGACATGGCTGAAGGTGATCTCTGGGCCGTAGCGCTTGATCAGCGGCACAATCTCCAGCTGACCGATATGGCCGCAGGGGCAGAATATCCGGATGCCCTGGGCGTTACCGGCGTCCGCCAAGCGGATCTTCAGATGGCGCGGATCGATGTCGGAGAGGTCGGGGAGCATCAGGGCGATATGAGAATGGCGGGACGGGTGGTCAAGACGCCTATTTACAGCGGCTTCCCCTTATTTCGCGTTTTCAAGCAGAGCGCGCAAGGATTTCACTTCACGCTCAAGTCGGTCAATTCGCACGTCCCGCTCATCAACATCATCCCGGCACGTGCAGCCGGCCAAATTGCCGTAAACAGCGCCACCGATGCAGCCCGGTAACCAGTATCGGTCTTTCCCAATGCCTCGCCAGCCACAGCGCATCGTCGTTCGGCCTTCTTGCCCGGCGCCATCCTGATCGTCGGTCGCCCGGTCGCTAGCCGCGCCGCCGCCTTCTTTTCGCTCATCGTCCGACCGCGCCGCGCTTTCATCAGCACCAGGCCGGCGTCCATATCTCGAACCTCGGTCACGGTCTCGGCGCACAGGACAAAGCCCGCTCCGATATCCTCGATCCGCCGCCACACCTCGCGCCAGATATCCGGTGCGGCGAAGTGGGCGAAGTTCGGCACCACCAGCACCGGCTCGAAACCCGTCGCCTTCAGAACCCGGAGCCCAGCTATCGCCCTCGGCAGCATCGGGAACTGATCAAAAGTCACGCTGTCGTTTCTCGGCTTGCGTGGCGCTATGTCACTCCAAACCGGCGAATCCTCGTCGCGGACCTCGACGCCAGCTTTTCCCAGCATCTCCAGCCATCGGGCGCGATCAGAACCGTGCCGCGTGACGGTGAACCAGCCAACAAAGCTCTTTTCCATGTGCCGTTAAGCCCCGACATTTTGATATGGCTATGATACGGCGTTTCTACTGCCCGGCGAAAGCGTCACCGCTTCAGCCGGCGCTCAAGATCCGCGACGGCATCGGTGATGGCGTCCCAATTCTTCTTGGTCGGCCCGAAAAGCCCCTTCTTCCACCGGCTCCATGTCGCCTGCGGAACGCCAGCCCAGTAGCAAATGAACGACATCGGCAGCTTGAGGCGTGCCGCGCGCTGCTCGATGGCCTGGATTTCCTGCATCAGATCCTTCATGCGCTGAACGATATGGGAATTAACATATCGCACAATTGCCAAACTCAATCAACCTAAATCGTCAAATTTAAATTGACGTTCCAGAAATTATGGATTAGCGTTGTGGTCGTGGAATTGAAGCGGCCAGCGTGCCGCAGACCAAAGGAGGCACCGATGAACCATCTTGATCCGCGCATCGGCACCCTGAACAGCGGCAAGTTTTATGCCTTCGCCCATGGCTACGATAAGCCTGAGACGATTGGCAGCCTTGAAGAAGTGGAGATCGCCCTGGGCCTGCGCACCGCCCCGGCGAAGCCAGCCAAGATGGTCGCCAAGCGCGAGTATCGCGATTATGTGGTCACGATGACCCAGGGCGGCGAGGATACCGAAACGGTCGAATTCGCCAAGAGCGCCGCTCAGGCCATCAGCAAGGCGCGGCAGTTCTGGAATGCGCAGGATGGTCGCACCCGCAGCGTCGGACTTCTGCCCCGCTCTTTCCGCGCCCGTGTGGCGCGTTCTGAATAACCCGAAGGGGGCCCAATTGAGCGATCCGGTTTTCCCGATCTGCACCGAGAAAAATCCAGCGCCCGGCGGCGGCTGGCAATGGGATTGGAACCATCCTGATGCCACCGGCGTGGAGATCAACGAGGTGTATGGCGACATGCGCTATACCTGCCCTCATTGCCATCAGAGCTATGTCTCTGAAGGCGCTGACGCTTAAAGGAGGCCTCTGCGCCATGGCTGACGCCGTCGAATATGTCGTCGAATTCGACTGCCCAAAGACCGGCGCAGATATGGATGTCGATCCAGCGGTCGCCTATGGCGCAGTGGTCTATTGCAGCCATTGCGGCGGCGAGCATGCGATGATCAAAGAAATCGCGCAGATTTACGCCTTCCACCCCGACGGATCGATGACATTTCCAAACGATGAATGGGCTAGGGGTGAAGTTCCGCCCAAGGCATAGGCAATCCCAGAAACGCAAAAAGCCCCCGACCAGCTAAGGTCGAGGGCTATCTTGCCTCAGTTGTCGGGGTCACCCTACCACATCAGGGCGGAGATCCGACATACTGCTTATAGGCCTCGATCCAGTTGGTCCGGATCGCGGTCTGCGCCTGGTCGAGCGTCAGGGTTCCGGCGCACACCAGCCGGTGCAGGGTGTTCTCCAGCTTGTCCTTGAGATGCGCGTTCCAGGGTTGGGTGAAGTACGGCTGCGGCCAAAGGTTCTCCTTCACGTCGGCGCCCCCGATTTCCAGGCTGATCAAGTGGTCGATCTCGCAACCACCGTCGCCGACGCAATAGCCCTGGTTCGGGCCGGCCATTCCATATTCCCGATAGACCGCGTTCTTGGTCGCCTGCGTGGTGGCGCGGTAGTCCTTAGTGGTAAAGCCGGCGGCGCACAGCTTTTCCGCCGTCAGCTCGGGATTGGTGGCGCCCGGCGTGAGCGTCGGATCGGGCAGATCGCCGGCATGGGCGACGCCGGCCAGCAGCGCCGCGGCAATGAAGGTGAGGATCTTCATTTCGGCCCCTCCGATTCGAGAAGCGCTTGGTTGTAAGCCGCGATCGATTTCGCCAGCGCGCGGTCAGCTTCCTGACGGCGCCGCTCATCTTTCTGGCGACCCTTCTCCTCGGCAGCCGCCTTATAGAAATCGCAGATGGAGCGGCTCTTCTCCGAGAGTGACGACAGCGGCGGCGGCATGACCGTTTCCCGGTCAGCTTTCGTAAAAGCGCCGCCGTAGCAGATGGCGGATACCTCTCCCTCGGTCGGCGGATGATGATAGTCGTCGGCGTGGGCAACATACCCCAGCGCGCCGCCGAGCAGCAGCGCGCAGAAAATGCGGATGGTCTTCATGACTTGGCATCCTTCACGAAATCGGGATCTATCTCAATCCCATGCAGGTTGGAAACAAGGCGGATTCGGGGCGCGCGGATCGACGCGGCCGGGCTGATGGCGGCACCGATCAGGCGCAGCTGCATTTCGGCGACGGTGCAGCCGGCGACGAAGGCGGCGAGCGCCAGGGTCTGCTGAAAGCGGAGCCACGCGAACGGCATGATCAGGCCTTCTTGATCGGCTCCAGCCATTCGACGCTCTCCACCGAGATGATGCCCTCGTTCGACGGGTGCGGATCGTGCACCAGGGCGCCGCTGGAATAAATGACCGCGTGCAGGACTCCGCGGCTGCTGCGGCCGACGGCGATATAGAACTCAGGCAGCTTGTCGACCGGGTGCCCGTCCTCGCGGCAGAATTCGAGCTGGAACATGCGCTCCAGCCACTCATCTTGTCGGCCATACCAATCACGCCGGCCGAACATCTGATCGAAGGGCGGGACCATCCATAGCGGGATTTCTAGGAGCGAAGCCATGCAGGCGGCGAGGCAATTGCCATTGCCGATCCCCTCCGGCGAGAACAGGCGATCCTGCTTGACGGGGCGCATGGTCAGCACTCCACCAGCTTGCCGGCGCGCAAAAATCCGTGCCAGCCGCCGGCGCCGTCGATTATCGAGCCTCCGCCCGCATCGCAGGTGTTGCCCGCCTTGTCGACGGTCAGCAGATCTCCGACCGTGCCATGACGAATCCAGCAGCGATGCGCCGCATCCTCGCGCTTCGTGCAGTTGGATGCGGTTCCGTCGATATACCAGTGATGGCCGCTCGGTAGCTTGCAGGCTATGGCCAGACCATCGGCGCCACATTTCGGATATTCATCCCGCCCGCGAGGCGCGCTTTTTCCGCCAAAAGACCGATCAATGACGTAAAGCGCGCCGATCGGAAGCTCTTGGCTCGACCTCTCTTCTCCCGTGTCGCGATTCCTGAAAATGGGACTGCTGATGCCGTCGATGAACGGCGTCATTCTCTCGGTGCGATCCCACCATGTGCAGATGTAATCGGTCATGCCGACACCTTGTCCGCCAGCAGGTCCAACATCGCGGCGAAATCCGCCCCGGCAATCACCTTCTGCGCCGCCTTGGTCATGGCCGAGATGTTGGCGGCGCTGGCATCGTCCATGTTCCCGCCGATCTCGACGTCCAGCCGGGCGCGACGATAGTCGATCATCTGCCCGCGCGTGGCCGCGTTGATTTCGGAGCAGATCATCACCAGGTCGAGCAGACCGCCCATCACCCAATCGGCAGCGCCCCAATCCGCCTTGGCCTCGACATCGACGGGCTCATAGCCGGTGCCGAGCGAGACGACGATGATCTCCTCGCCGGGCCAGAGCTTGGAGGCCTGCAGAGCAGCGAAGTCCTCAGGGCTGTTCGCATGGATGCCGCCATCGACACAGACCATGGGCTCGCCGTCGACCGGCGAGATTACCGCCGGCGGGAAATAGACCGGCGCGGCGCTGGTGGCGCGGGCGACGTCGCGGAGCAGGAAGTTCGGACCTTCCCAACTCTTGAACCAGAACGGGCCACCCTCCTTGTCGCACCGGGTCGTCGGCACCAGCAGATGCGTCTGGGCATCGGACAGTGTCTTGTCGCCCAGCGCCTGCGCCAGATAGCGCTCCAGGGTCGCGGCGCTGTATTTCGGACCCGAGAGACCGTCCAGGCCCCTCGCCTTGTTCCAGAGCGACGCGCGGAAGATCTCGGACCCGTGGTCGTGGTAGAGCAGCGCCAGGCTGGCGGCGGCCAAGCCGATGGATAGGCCGCTTGCGATGATCCCGCCGGTGCTGGTGCCGGCGATCAGATCGAACAGATCGGCGCAGCGCTTGCCGGTGCGCTTCTCGATTTCGGCCAGCCAGAGGGCGGGAAGAAGGCCATAGCTGCCGCCGCCATCGACGGACAAAACGCGCTTGGGCATTGGTTGCCTCACAGAAATGGGGTTGGTCACGGCGCCGGGGCTGGAGCGGTCCGGCAGGCCTTGGTGTCCTTGTCGTCAATGAACTTCAGCGTCTCGGCGCCCAGATTGTTGACCGAGGCCACATAGGACAGCCCGGCAACGGCGATCTGGGCGCCGATTTGGCCGCATCCCGCCAGCAGCAGGAGCGCGGCCAGCGGGATGACGCGGATCACTTCGGGGGCGCCGACACCGGCAAGATCACCGCCGTGGTCTGGCTGACGGGCGGCGCCACCGGCACGGAGACCGTATTGACGGTCCCGGCCACCGGGACAGAGCCCGGCAGCGCGGCGGCGCAGGCGGCCTGAACCACCGGATGCACGGCAGCATCGGCGGCGTTGGCGGCGGTCACGTCCTGCACGGCGGCCGGGTCCGAGATGAGGGCGATGGCGGTGCCGGCCTTCACGATCGAGGGCGCCAGCTGGTCGGCGGTGCAGGCAACGGTGAGCGCGGTCTGCGTCTGCTGGGTCGAGCAGGCCGACAGCGCGAAGATGGAAGCGGCCAGCAGGCCGACGAAAAAGATGTTGGTGGGATTGCGCATGATCATTGGCCCTCCTGGGCCGGCTGAGGTGCCGCAGAGGCGGCGGGATCGGGGTTGAGGTTCGGCGCTTCGGATGCCTGGGCGGCGGCGTTCGCCAGCGCGGCGATGGCCTGGCCGCCAGGAATGAGCGGCGCGAACTGCGCGATGCTCGCCAGCGTGTCGGGCACCAGGATGAGGATCAGGCTGATGGCGACCGGCAGCACGGCGCGGTGCCAGTCCGGCAGCGTCCCGTCGATGACGAGCGCGATCACCAGGATGATGATGGCGATACCGATATGCGTGGTCCGCTCGGACCAGCGCTGTTGCAGCCACTTCGCGACCATGACGGCCTCCGTTGGTTGGTGTTCGGGGATGTAATGGAATTGGCGCCTGTGCGCCGGTCAGGTCCGGATCAGGCCCAGAGGCTGGAGGCCTTGGCCGCGTTCCAGTTGGCGATGTACTGGTCGACGGAGGCGGCGCCACCGGCGGTGTTGTAGAACTGCTTATAGAAGGCCGCCTGCCCGGCGAGGTCTCCGGCCGCCGGCAGCGGCTCGGGGCGCCGGTACAGCACCAGCCGCGCCATGGCCGTCGCGTAATAGAGGTTGCCAGCCATCTGGTCGGCCTTCGGCAGCCCTTCGATCAGCAGGGTGGACAGTTTGGCCTTCAGGTCCGGATGGCATGGCAGAAAATTGGTCCAGAGGTCGTCATGTGTCGCCCGCTCGACCTCATCTAGACCGATCGCCGGTCCGTTGCCGAGCTGATGCAGGTAATAGCCGCTGTTCGACTCCTGCAGCGAGATGCCGGTCATGATCTGCTCGGCCGCCATGCCGCCGAGGCCGATGATCTCGAGCGCGGGCCGGGTGACGAAGGTCAGCAGCTGGCCCGGGTTGATGCCGGTCATGCTGTGCGCGCCGCCTGATGGCGGATCGCTTCCATGAGGCGCTTTTCCATCGCGTCTAGATCGGCGCGTGTCGGAACGTCGCGGAGCGTCTTGAGCGTGTCATCCTTGAAGGACTGGAAATCGCGGACCTGGACGTTGTGGGCCTCCCAAAGGGTGTCGTCGGCTTCCTTCGCCGCCTTGACGTTCGCATCGTCGCGTTGCCCTCCCTTCTCCTCCAGCCCGTTAAGTCTCTTCCAGATCACCCCCATCGCTCCGAAGCACAGGGCGACGACGCCACCCACTGTCCATTTAAATGTCGCCTCGTCGACATATTGCTGCGGGTTGTCCATTTGATCGTTTCTTTCGTTTCTATGGGCTCGCGCGCCGCAGTCGGGCGACGATGTTGAGGAAGGCATGGTGGTGGGTCAGGGAAGCTGTACGGCTGTCGCCGGCCAGGACGCGGTTTGCCCGGCCTGCAAAAGCCCTTCGGCAACGCTGGCCCCGTAGTAAAAGTCTCGGGCAGCGGGCGCAAATTCAAGGAACTGCTCGGCGGTGAACGGATGACCAATGCCATGAATGTCCTTGAAATAGAAGGTCTGGCCACCGCCAGGCAGTCCATCACCGCCCTTGATCGACGAATAGACATTATTGATGTGCAGCTCGGAGTTTTCATCGACCGAGTAGGTTCCCTCGATCGCGGAGGTGCATACCGTCGCGCCGGCCGCGCACTGGACCGTCAAGCCAGCGACCAGCAGCGCTTGCATCTGGACAGCGGGATCAGGCAGCGGTGCAGCCGGCGGCGAGAAATGGCCATTACCATAAAACCAGCCGATGCCGACACCGTCGGGCGCCTGCATGATCGACTGCCCAGCAGGCGGGAGGATCGGCGCGACGCCGTCCCACTCGATGATGTTGACGACGACGCCCTGCGTCTGATCGATCAGGGCATAACTGGCAGCGCCGGCCGCCTCGGATGCAAGCCATAGGAGGGCCGCGAGAAGAAGTGCTCGCATATCAGATCGCTCCATGAATGCTGAGTTGTCCGCGGGCGCCATGGCCGCCGGTGCCATTGCCAGAGGCACCCCCCGCCCCGGCTGGCGCCGTCCCGTCTGCCGCCGTACCCGATAGGACACTTGCGCCGGCAGCGCCTCCAAAAAGGCTTCCCGCCGACGCGCCGACGGACGATGTACCTACGCCGCCCGAACCGCCGCCACCATAGACAGAGGGAGAACCTGAAAGCCCAGAAGTAGCGTTTGTCGATGTCGAGCCACCATATCCGCCAGCGTACAGGCAGCGGGGGCCGGTACCACCCGGACTAATGCCTGTTGTGGAGCGATAAAGGCAGGCGCTATCGACAACATCCTGTATGCCGCCGCCGGCCAATCCGGTGGAACCGCCGGACACATTGGAAAGCCCAACAGATCCGCCTGTGACGCTGAAGATGGAACCAAAGGAGGAACCGTTCCCGTTATTTCCCGCGGATGCCTGCGCGGCGATGGTGATGGTGACCGACGCGCCAGGACCGCCGAGAGCGGCAGACGACAATTCGAACGGCGCCGCACCACCGCCTGAGGAACCTCCATACGAATTCGAGCCCCCCGTACCCGAGATGCCGCCGGCGCCCCCGCTGGTAAGTATCCCGTCGAAATTGTTGTACCCGGGCGGCACGATGAACGTGACCGAAGACGTCACGATCATATCGAACGGCGAGAGGATCACCGAAACGAAGGTCGAGCCGTCGGTTTGAACCAATCTCGACTCGTTCGGATACATCGGATACGACGCGAGGCCGTCCACCGTGCCGGTCGAGGCCGTTAGCGTGACGGTGCCGGTGCCGGTGTTCTGGACGATCGCCCACCAGCCCGCGCCAGCGCTCGAAGGCGCCGGGAGCGTCATCGCCCAGGTTCCGCTGGTCGCCCTGATCAGCGATGTCCCGTCACCCACGGCAATGCTATAGGCGCCGGTATGATCCGAGCGCGGCATCGTCGTCGAGGGCGGCCCGCGCTGGCCGACCAAGAAGACGTTCCAGGCGGTCTTGGTGCCCGATCCAGACACAGAGGTAACCGTGACCGTCATCGCGCCGGTCGACGAATTATAGGCGCTGACGACGCCGTCCATATAATTGGCGGTCGGCGCAGCCTGATCGGCAATCCGCACCGGCATTCCGGGCGTGAAATTCTTGCTGGCCTGGATCGTCGGAGACTGCGTGCCGAGACCGATCGTCAGGCTCGTCGTGCTCATGCCCTGGGTCGAGGCGGAAGTGGCCGAAGCAGCGGCCGCAGCTTGCGCGGCGTTCTGGGCCGCCAGGGCGGAATTCAGATAGGAAAGCAGCTGCGTGTTGCAGTCGTTCATCTGAGCCGGCCACGCCGTCACATAGCCGTAGCCGTTGAACTGGTCCGGCATCACATAAGTATTGCCGTTGCAGGTATAGCTTGTGCTGGCCTTGGCGCCCCCCGACACCAGCGCCAGAATGGCGGCGAGCGCGAGGGCGGCGGAGCGGATGAATTGCTTCATGCTACGATCTCTTCGAAATGGAGCCCGACACCGGAAACGCCAAAAGCAGCGGCCGTGAGGGGGTCGAGTTGGGACATTGCGGCGAGGAAGCTGACGCGAGCGGCGTTGACGCTGTCCGCGGGCATCGCGGATACGAAGCACTGCTGGGAAATGCCCAGCCTCAGCATCATGTCGAAGATATTGGCGAACGCCTCGTTTTGGGGCAGATAGTCGATGCTTGCGACGATGGTTCGATATTTAGGCCGCGGATCAATGCAGCGCTTCCCTCCGAGGGTGCGCGTCAGAACCGACGGATCGGTAACCCCGAATTGGGTGCCATAAACGATGTTGAGCGTCGGCTGATAGCCTGGACAGATCACCAAGCGATTGAGCTCGATGAAATTCGCCGGATTGGCTGTATCATTGATCTGCACGAGCACATATCGGGCGATCTGCGGCGTATCGAAGATCACATAGGCGGGCTGCGGGGAAAATCGAGCAGCTTCGGCGGTGATCTTACCGTCAAACCAGGATGAGCTGCCGTAAGGCAGCGCGCCCCAGGCATAGGTGGTGGCGACTGCGGCCGTCGCCTGCGCCACCAACTGCGTCAGGGCAGCGTCGGTATAAAGCTTGACCGTCAACGTGGCATTGAGGGTCAGATTGTGGCGCGGAATCGCCACGGCCAGGATGGATTGCTGCGTCGTCAGGTCGATCAAGAACTGCGACGCATCTTGCGTGCAATTGACCGAGCGAGCCTTGAAGGCCAGTTCAGGGATTTGCAGGTTCGTCAGCGGGGCGCCCGGCATCCAATTGCCAACCCCCGGAACGAAGTTCGGCGTCCAGAAATCGACATCGCTGAGGTTTGGGAATCCGATGAGGATATTGGGGTTCGGCGCCATGCCGGTCAGTACCGGGCGTAGACGTCGACCGCGATGACCGTGCCGGCGCCATAGGTGCCGACGCTGGTCACCTTGCAGCGATATTGCGCCCCGAGCACGCCCTGCAAGATGGTATTGCTGGCCAAGCCTCCGTCCGAGATGGTGGTCGGGGTCGTCAGGGCCGCGTTCGTCACATTGACGACCTGCGAAAGAGACGCGGTCGTCCAATGGAAATCGGCGATGTCGATCCAGTTCGTGCCGTCGACCGTCGATTGCACATAGACATCCGCCGAGGTCGCTGACGAGGCGACGTAGGTGAAACGACCCTGGATGGTGATGCTGCTCGGCGTGCCGAATCCGCTGACGGCGGTCTGCGCGACGCCGGTCTGCGCCGTGGTCACGGCGACGCTGCAGAGCGAGGTCGCTTCGGCCATTTGCCCAAGCACGAGCGCCGCCGCCAGGCATGCGGCCAGAAATGCCTTCTTCATCATTTGATTATCCCCAGAGGACGAGAGTGGTTTGGCCGGCGGTCGCATAATCACCGAAGTTTTCGACCATGCCGATGCAGACAAAGTTCTTGCCGACTGTCTGTGTCTGGTTGCCGCCGATGTTCTGCACCGTCTGCCAGTCGAAGCGCGCGATGTTCAGCGCCACCGTCGAGCCCAGCTCCACCGGCGCGGCGAAGGCCGGATCGACCAGCACCTCGACCACTTCGCGGAAGACGCTGCGCAGGGCCAGCTGCCGCTGCGCCTCGGCAAGGGCGTCGGCCAGAGCGACGAACAGGCTGGTGAAGGTCGCCAGGGCAGCCAGCGCATGAACCTTGAGCACGGCGGCATTGCTGGCGGCGGCCTGCCGGTATTGCTGAAGCACAAAGCCAACGCGGGTCAGGGTCGCGGACCCCGCGATGTCGGTGGCAGACTGAACCTGGTTGTTCAGCTGGTAATTCATGATCACCTGCCATAGCGGCACCGAGACGCTGGGCGTGTTGCCATTGACCGTCGGCGCATCGGTTCCGAGGTCGTTGGATTGAACGATGGTGATGCCGCTGGTCGGGTCTTTCACGTCGGCTGCGGTGATCGTGAGCACCGTGGGGCCACTTGGGGCGGACAGCCGACCGAATAGCCATTGTCCGGCCCGGGTCGTCGTCAGGAAGCTGTTCCCGCCCTGGAGAAACTCATCAACGATGTCGCCGATAGCGGCCCCGCCGGTGTCGATCCAGCGCCCAGTCTGCGCGGAGATCAGGCTGTCGAGCGCCGCAGAACCGGTGATCTGGCTCGACGGCTGACCGCCTGGGCCCGTCAGGATGCGGGTGACGATCTGCGCGATGGTGTTACTGGCCGTCGTTCCTTCCTGGGCATCGACCGTCAGCTGCCCAGCCGGCTGCGAGCCCAATTGGATGAAGGCGCCGAAAGTAGGATCGTCGCAGTAATTGTAGGTTCCGGCAGTCGGCGTTGAAGCCTGCAGCAGCGCCACGGTGGCGAAGCTCGTGCCGCGGGTGAGCACGACGCCCTTGTCATAGACCGCGTTGATGGTCACCGCGCCGATAGTGATATTGGTGCGATCGGTGATCTGATACGTCAGCTTCGATGTGTTGACGCACGGCACCGGCATGTTGAAGGCCGCGCCCAGCAGGATCGGCTTGAACTTGCCCTGAAGGTCCGCGGCGACACCGTCGAAGCCCGCCGGTAGCACGTTCGTACCGCCATAGGTCACAGCCTGGATCGGCAGCGCATAAATCTCGGCCAGGCGGTCGCGGACGAGAATTTCGAGCGTGGTGTAGGTGAAGCTCGCAGCCTGCATCGTGCCGGCGAACATCAGCATGAAGCCGGTCGGATAGGACGGATAGGACGGCGGGAATGTGCTGGTGTTCAGCGCGCCCTTATATATCCGGAACCCCTGACCGTCGAAGCCGAACAGCTTATAGGGATCGAGCGAATGATCGCTGTTGTCGATGACGGTCTTGCCGAAGCCGATATCGCTCAGACCTCGCGTCGTATCACGCTGCCAGCAATGCCGCTCGAAATTGCCGACGCTGTTGATGAGCGCGCGATATGGCGTGTTGGGCGGCACATCGTGCGGACCCGTCATGAAGTCCTGCGCCGTCGAAAACCGCAGCGTGGTCAACTGGAGGCTGTTAGGATCGATGCAATCGATCTCGACCAGGTAGAAGGTCTGCGACGACATCAGCGCGGCCTGGACGCAGCGCGATCGGCGGCGTGGGCCTGGGTCGCGGCATAGCCATTGGCGACACGGAGCAGTTCGGCATGCTGCTGGCCGACCTGCGCCACCACCTGACGAAGGCTCGCCATCTCGGCGCGCAGAGTCTGCACTACCGCCGTGGTGCCATTGTCATTGGAGGGCCCCCCGGTGCCGTGGGGGTAGACCATCGCACCGCTCGACGGCGGCACATACATCCATTCCTCGCCGCGCTCGCCGACTTTCGACCAGCCCGAGGCAAGACCGCCATTCGCATGGCTGTGCTTGGCCAGATATTCCGGCGAGTTCATGAACTGCGTCGCGATCTGGTCGAGGCTGACGCCGTTCTGCACCTCGTTGAGGTAATAGGCAAAGTCCGACTGCGTCCCGGTGCGGCCAAGCAGGCTCGTATAGTCCTGGCCGATCGCGTTGATGGCCGCCGCCATATTGGGCTGAGGCGGCGGCGTCACGCCGTAGGAAACGCCCGTCGAGGACGTTCCGTTCGGCGTCACCACGCCGGAATATGACCCACCGCCAGCCGAGGCAATGCTGCTCGCGATCGTCGCGTTCACCTGCGCCATCAGCGTGTTCAGGTTCTCCACAGCCTGGGCGATGGTCAGCGTGTTGGTCTGGGTGCCCGTGGCGGCGTCGAGCTGCTGCTGAAGCAGCGTGACCTGTTGCGTGGCCGTCGAAGCCTGATCCGCGGTCGACTTCTCGACCTCCTGCAGCTGCTGCTGGACATAGTCATAGTCCGAGACATACCCGGAACCGGAAGCGTTGTAGGACTTGCTGGCGGTCAGGTATTGCTGCGCAAGGCTGGTCAGCTGTCCCTGGGCGTTCGCAGCCACCGTCGGGTCTGACGAAGAGGACTGCTGCACGGCCTGGTCGAAGGCGGCTTTTGCGGCCTGGAGCTGAGACAGCGGGTCGCCATCGGACAAGCTGCCGGCGCCCATGCTCGCCAGGAACGTCGCGAGGTCCTGCGACGTCTTCAGAGACTGACTCGCCAGGTTCTGCTCGACGGTAATCTGATTGTTGTAGGCCGTCGTGACGCCCTGGATG
>JAJPHO010000067.1 GCA_021325215.1 Alphaproteobacteria bacterium | reverse complement strand
TCGGTCAGGAAGGACATGCCCGCCGGATTGTAATAGGCGGTGCTGGAATTATAGGCCTTGGCGGTCTGGCCGGCGAAGGCGTTGCCGAGGCCTTCGGCGCTTTCTTCCCTCAGGCCGAAGGCCGAGGCGAACGCCGCATGCGGCGCGAGGCCCACGGCGATGGCGCCGAGGCAAGTGGCTAGGGCAACCTGACGAACGGTTCTGGACATCTCGAACTCCCCTTATAGTAGTGCCAGGTTATCCCAGCATCGTTGTAGGGGATCATGACTGAGGCTGACGTATACGTCAATCATTATACGAATACGACCTGACAGGGGAAAACAGGCAGATTCCGGAAATGACTGGCGAAAAAGCGGCCGGATCACCCCGTGACAAACGGGTGATTTCGGGGGTGCCGGAGGGGTGTGAAAAAACCAAGGCGGAAAATGGTGGAGCCGAGCGGAATCGAACCGCTGACCTTCTCATTGCGAACGAGACGCTCTCCCAACTGAGCTACGGCCCCGCCTTGGTGTTTCGTTTCCGAAACTCGACTTACTTTGACCAGGTATCGATCGAGTTTCGGAAACGATCAAAACACCAAGCCAAATAAGCAAGCCGAGCGGTGCGTTAATGCCTTTGAAATTTCAAAGGCGCACCGCTTGGGAGGCCGGATAATGGGGAAAACGTAAGTGCGTGTCAAGCGTCGCTTCGCGGCGCAGCACGCGGTTCCGAAACTCAGTGCTGATGGCCGGCGTTCGGGCCGATCACCAGGCCGTTCTGAATCACGATGGTCCCATTCGGCAGGCCGGTATTCCCGCCGCCCTGCTGGGCGGAGCCGGCCGCGGCGGGAAGCTGCAGGACCGGTTCGGCCGCCGCCAGGATCGGGGTGAAGTCCTGGACCAGCGGCTGGGTGCGGCGCGCGGCTACATAAGGCAGGTTGCGGTCGCGGGCGGCGAACTGGCAATAGGTGATGCGGCCTTCGATCAGATCGTTGATCATGCGGGTGGAGTCCTGCCGGCCTTTCGCCAGGGCGGCGGAAATGCGCCAGAATGCCGGCGCGGTCGCGCGCGAGCTTTCCCCGGCGTGGACTTCCAGGGCATCGAGGCCGATCAGATAGGCGGTGCGCAATTCTTCCCAGCGGCGCAAGGCGACCTGTTGGTCCGGGGTGACATATCCGTCGAGGGTGCCATCCTGGCAAGCCGGCAGACCCCGTTCGAAGCTCTCGGCAAGATCGACCCGGGCGCGGATCGGGGCAAATTCGGCGCTGTCGAGATCGCTGCGGTATTGAGTCCGCATCTTTCCGGCTTCGAGCATCGAATTGACCGCCAGGTAGGATTGCGAAGGCGGGTTCCCGGCGCACCCGGCCAAAGCCAGGACAAGGCCGATGACAACCCATGTTCGCATCACTCTGCTCTCCCCCGGGGATCTGGTCTGAAAGGCCACTATGGCGGGGTTTATGAGGGGTGCAACTATTTTTTATACCCTCGAAGGGGGCGGAAACCCTCCGCGCTTCGCCGGGGCCGCTCTTGCGCGGGCGGGGTTCTCACCTTAGTTTTAGCTCTCGTTCGCCTTAGAAAGAGCCCTCGATGCACAACGCCCTGGTTCCGCTGGTCAATGTCCTTCTCATCGTCATCGACCTATTCAAATGGTGTGTGATCGCCTCGATCGTGCTGAACTGGCTGGTGGCCTTCAATGTGGTCAACACCCGCAACCGCGCCGTCTATGTGATCGGCGACACCCTCCACAAGCTGACCGACTGGGCGCTCCGCCCGATCCGCCGCGTCATGCCGGATACCGGCGCGGTCGATCTGTCGCCGATCGTGCTGTTCCTGATCCTGTGGCTGATCCAGGCCTATCTGCCGATGATCCTGCTGGGCGGCTATTGATCCGTCTTTCCGTCAAGGTTACCCCGAAAGCCTCGGCCGACCGTATCCAGGGTTGGGCCGAGGACGAGGACGGCGAGCGGGTGCTGAAGATCGCCGTCACCGCCGTCCCCGAAGATGGAAAAGCCAACAAGGCGGTCATCGCGCTCTTGGCAAAACGGCTGAAATTGCCTAAATCGGCCATCGAAATCGCGTCTGGCCACACCGCCCGCCGCAAGACCCTGCTGATCGACGGCGACGAAGGCCTGCTCGCTCAGCTGCCTATTGAGCAAGGATAGTCGCATGACCGCCAAGATCATCGACGGCAACGCCGTCTCCGCCGCCCTTCGCGAAGGCCTCGCCGCCCGTGTCGCCAAGCTCAAGGCCGAAGGCGGCCCGACGCCAGGCCTGGCCGTGGTGCTGGTCGGCAGCGACCCGGCCAGCCAGGTCTATGTCAAAAGCAAGCAGAAGCGGGCCGGCGAAGTCGGCATGAACTCCTTCGAGCACCTCTTCCCCGAGACCGCGTCCGAGGCCGAGCTGCTGGCCAAGGTCGACGAACTCAACGCCGATCCCAAGGTTCACGGCATTCTCGTCCAGCTGCCGCTGCCCAAGCAGATCGACGCAGACAAGGTGCTCGAGCGTATCGACCCTGCCAAGGATGTCGACGGCTTCCATCCGGTCAATGTCGGGCGCCTGGCGACCGGCGGTCCGGCTCTGGTCTCCTGTACCCCGCTGGGCTGCCTGATCCTCCTGAAGCGCGAACTGGGCGATCTGGCCGGCAAGCGCGCCGTGGTGGTCGGGCGCTCGAACATCGTCGGCAAGCCGATGGCCCAGCTGCTGCTGCGCGAATCCGCTACGGTGGTGATCGCCCATTCCAAGACCAGGGACCTGCCCGCCGAATGCCGCCAGGCCGACATTCTGGTGGCGGCGGTCGGCCGCCCCGAGATGATCAAGGGCGACTGGATCAAGCCGGGCGCGACGGTGATCGATGTCGGCATCAACCGCGTGCCGGGCGCCGAGCCGGGCAAGACGAAGCTGGTCGGTGACGTCGCTTTCGCCGAGGCCGTCGAAGTGGCCGGCGCCATCACCCCGGTGCCGGGCGGAGTCGGGCCGATGACCATCGCCGTCCTGCTGCGCAACACGCTGGAAGCCTGCTGCCGCCAGCACGGCCTGCCATTCGAAGAGATCCTCTGAGCTCCATATCAGAGAATTTATCTCCCTGATAACGGTTCGCATTTGCATTGAGAATGATTCGCATCTAAACAGACGATGAACTCTCTGCAGTGTGGGATCGCATATGAAAAAGCGCTTTTTCGGCTTCCTGACCTGGTCGCATCGCTGGATCGGCATGACGATCGGCCTGGTCATGGTGTATCTCGCCGTCACCGGTGCCGGACAAGCCTTCCGCTGGCAGCTCGAACCCGTCGCCTATGCGGATCTGCTGACGGCGCCCGCCTGCGAGCGCCTGCCGCTCGACACGCTCCTGGCGGAGGCCAGGGAAGCCCATCCCGGCGGCGCCGCGGAGTCCTTGCGCTTTCATCCGGCGGGCGGGGAGACGGCCTCGGTGCGCTTCTCGGACCGCGGCACGGTCTACGTCAATCCCTGCTCCAGCACGGTGACCGGCGAACAGGCGGCGTTCGGCGGCTTCTTCGGAACACTGGAATATGTCCACCGCATGATGTTCTTCAGCGACTTCAAGCTGTGGAGCGGCATTTCCACCCTGATCGCCTTCGTGTTCCTGGTGATCGGCGGCATCGTGCTGTGGTGGCCGCGCAGCTGGCGCGAAGCCCGGCGCAGCCTCAAGATCGACAATCGCCTGAAGGGCATGGCCTTCCTGCTGAACCTGCACAAGACTTTCGGACTCTATGCCTTCACGGTACTGCTGGTGGTGACCTTCTTCGGCAATGCCATGGCGTTCGACTGGGTCAAGCAGGGCGTCTATTGGGCGACCGGCTCGGACATGCCGATGAATGGCGGCCGCACCGGTGACGGCACTGGCAAGGAACCGGCTGCCGAGGCGAAGCCCGCTCTGGCGCTGGAGGATATCTGGTCGAAGGCCGAGCCCAGGCTCGACGGCCCGCGCGACGTCACTATCCGCCTGCCGCGCCGCGCCGGCGACGCCGTGCAGATGAGCGTGATCGAAGCCTCGGCGCCGCATGCCCGCGCGCGGTCGGAAATCGTGCTCGACGGCTCGACCGGCGAGGTCAAGCGCTATACGCCCTATGCCAAGACCAGTCTGGGCAACAAAGTCTATAATTGGGGCGTGGCGATCCACACCGGCCAGGCTTTCGGCGTCGTGGGGGCCCTGACGGTCTTCACCGCCGCCCTGGCGATACCGGTGCTGGCTTATAGCGGGATCGCCAGCTGGCTGCGCCGCCGGCGATCCCGTAGAGCGTTGCTCAGCCGCGCGCCATCTTCGCCAGTCGCATCCGAAGCGCGTTGAGCTTGATGAAGCCCTCGGCGTCGCGCTGGTTGTAGACGCCGTCTTCTTCGAAGGTGACGAAGTCGAGGCGGTACAGCGAGCGTTCGGACTTGCGGCCGACGACGCTGACCGAGCCCTTGAACAGTTTCAGGCGCACGGTGCCCGAGACGTTCTTGCTGACCTGGTCGATCATGGTCTGGATCGCCTGGCGCTCCGGGCTCCACCAGAAGCCGTTATAGATCAGCTCGGCATAACGCGGCATCAGCTCGTCCTTGAGGTGAGCCTCGCCACGGTCGAGGGTGATGCTTTCGATGCCGCGATGGGCGCAGATCAGCACGGTGCCGCCCGGCGTCTCGTAGATGCCGCGGCTCTTCATGCCTACGAAGCGGTTCTCGACCAGATCGAGGCGGCCGATGCCGTTGGCGCCGCCCAGCTCGTTCAGCTTGGTCAGCAGCGCGGCGGGCGACAGCCTGACGCCATCCACGGCGACCGGATCGCCGGCCTCGAACTCGATCTCGACATAGGTCGGTTCGTTCGGGGCCTTCTCGGGCGAGACCGAGCGGGTGAACATGTCCTCGTGCGGTTCGACCCACGGGTCCTCCAGCACCTTGCCCTCATAGGAGATGTGCAGCAGGTTGGCGTCGGTGGAATAGGGCGCCTCGCCACGCTTGTCCTTGGCGATCGGAATCTGGTGCTTCTCGGCATATTCCAGCAGCTTGGTGCGCGAGGTCAGGTCCCACAGGCGCCAGGGCGCGATCACCTTGATGTCGGGCTTCAGGGCGTAATAGCCCAGCTCGAAACGCACCTGGTCGTTGCCCTTGCCGGTCGCGCCGTGGGCGACCGCGTCGGCGCCGGTGGCGTTGACGATTTCGATCTGCTTCTTCGAGATCAGCGGACGGGCGATCGAGGTGCCCAGCAGATAGACGCCTTCATAGAGGGCGTTGGCGCGGAACATCGGGAACACGAAGTCGCGCACGAATTCCTCGCGCAGATCGACGATGTG
>JAJPHO010000184.1 GCA_021325215.1 Alphaproteobacteria bacterium | reverse complement strand
GTGTTCGAAGCTGGCCGCCTCCTCCTGCTCGGGATTGAGTACCCGGCCGGACGAGGTTTGCGGGGGGCGCCGAATCGGGGCCAAAGCGGTGCTGTTCATGAAGGTCATTGTCGTCACCTCGGTCATTACGAGGCCGACGGTACAGTTACCCGGTAACCACGTCAACAAGATTAGTTACCTGGTAACTTTCATCAGCGATCGGGCTGGCTCTGACCCAGCCCAGCCGCCGCTTATCAGAACGCCGCCGAGCCTTTGGGAGCGATCAGCACCACATGCTCGGGCGAGATGAAAGCTCGCTTGCCGTTCTCGGCGGTCAGTTCGTAGACCGACTCGCCTGCGTCACCATGGCTCGTCAGCGTGCCGTGCAGGCATTCGCCGGTTGCCATCTTGATCCGAAACATGGCGTTCCGGCCATCTCCGCTACTCTGGCGGATGGTGTGGACGGCGGTGATCAGCTGCTTCGCATTCATATAGTTATCTCCGTTGCAGCGGCCAGCACCACGCCGGCCTGCCCTGCAATCCAAATATGTGTTCGATTTATGCAAGAGAGCCGGGTGTTGTCGCTATCTGTCAGCGATTCGCCAAGTCGAGCAGCACGTCTGCATGGCACGGCTGATCAAGGGGGCAGAAACAAGCGAGGTCATGGCCGCCAAGGTCCGCCTTCGCCTCCTCGATCCTTTCGGGATGCTCCTCCATCATCAACCGAAAGCACTCGACAGCGTCCTCGATGGTCGGGACGGCAATATAACCGTGCGCGGCGCCGGCGAACTGCGTTCCAGGCTCAACCTTATCTGTCACGACGAATGGATTGCCCCAGCGGCCGGGCCGGCAGACCGAAATAGCACCATCTGGCATCCGCCAGCCCTTCGTTCGCTTCCGCTGAATCCGCTTCGGCATTGCCTGGACGTTCCTTATGAGGCCGCGGCGCGGCAGCAATCAGCCGATCGCGGTCCAGACGCCCATCCCATACAGGGCGACTGCGACCAGGGCCAGGGAGGCCAGCACGAAACGACGGTACGGTACGGCCAATTGCAGATAGGCTGATCTGGTGATGCGCTCGTCGATGTCCAGCACTTCGAGCATTACGTCACTGGAGATCGCCCAGCTGAAGACGACGATCGACAGCCCCTCCATAAAGGATCTGCTGTGGCCGCTGGCCAACAGGATGGCGACCAGCGCGGCGCAAAGAGCGCCCGTTGCATGCGTGGCAATGATCGCTTCGGAGAAGTCGGTCGCGTCGTGCAGGCCGGGAAAGCCATCTTGCCGTTGCCCTTTAAGCCGCTTTAACCGCATCTCGCCCTCCACCAGCCAAGACCGCCGATTCTCAGATTTGGAAATCCGTACCTAGGAAAGGCCCGCTGTTCTGCGGCTATCCGTGCCGAAATACGGAAAATACGGGTAAATGTTGAGGGATAGCGATGCGCCCACCTTCCTGGATGAAGAAAGGCGCATCGACCCCATTTTTTGCCGCGAACCGACAGAATCCTAGAACGGGATCTCGTCGTCGAGATCAGCCGGCGGTTCCCAGCCACCACGCTGCGGCTCGGCGGACGGCATTCTGGTCCGGGTGGTTCCGTAGTCCGATTCGCTCTGGGCGCCGGCATGGCCATTGCCGTTGGCGCTGCCGAGCAGTTCCAGCTCGCCCTTGAAACGGCTGATCACCACCTCGGTGGTGTACTTCTTGGCGCCGGACTGATCGGTCCATTCGCGGGTGCGCATCTGGCCCTCGATGAAGACCTTGCTGCCCTTCTTCAGATACTGCTCGGCGACGCCGCCGATGTGCTCGTTGAAGATAACGACCCGATGCCATTCGGTCCGTTCCTTCCGCTCGCCGCTATCCTTGTCCTTCCAGCTTTCCGAGGTGGCGATGCTGAAAGAGACGATCTTCGTGCCGTCCTGGGCGTGACGCACATCGGGATCGCGCCCGAGATTGCCGATCAACTGTGCTTTGTTCATGTTCAACTCCGCTCGTTTTGGATACTGCCCCCCGCACGCGGGAAGGCCTGCAGGGATGCAGGGGTGGGCCAGCTGCAAGCGCCTGCCCGCGGCGACGAGGCCGAGAGACCTCCCACGAACAGACGGTTGCAGCCGGCGATTTTGTGGGCGGGCCGCACCAGCAGCCCGCCGAAATGGATCATCGTGGCACTCATCTGGAGAGCCCCCGCCGGGACGGCGCCGCTGCCACCAGGTCATCAGGCGTTCCCATCCAGGACACCTCGTCGGCGTCGAATTCGATATCCGGCGTGGCGCCGCCCAGGCGCAGGATGTATTCCGTCGCGCGCTGAGCATCAGCGGCGGCACGGAAGATCTCTTTCTTGTCATTCTGCAGCACCTTCAGCCAGGCGCTGAGATAGGAGGCTGCTTCCTGCACCGGGGGCTCCAGCCCGACCTCGAGGCCGAGGAAGACCGACGCGAGTTCGGCCCGAAGCTCTTCACGGGCATAGCCCTCGCTTGCCCTGTCGAACCCGAATGGCCGCGCCAGGCGGCTCTCATGTCCAGTCCAATGCCCCAACTCATGCAGCTGGGTCGCGTAATAGGCCTCCGCCGTCGGAAAGGCCGATCGCGGCGGCATGCCGATGACGTCGGGGCTCGGCGCATAGAAAGCGCGATTGCCACCATGAAGGATGGTCGCCCCAGATCCCTCGACCATGCGCTCGGCCATCTCGACCGGCGTCCAGCGCTGCTCGTTGGCCGCCGCCGGCGAGAAGGACGGAATGCCATCAATCTGGGAGGCATGGAACAGAGTGTATGTCTTCAGCAGGGGGATACGGCGGGGACCATCGCTTTCCTCGGGTTCGAACGATGCGCCGCTCAACGCGGCCTGGGCCGCCCTCCGACCGTCCGACAGGTCCGGATCATCTTCCCGGCCGCCGGCCTTACCGCGCAGCTCCAGCATCTTGTAGAAAATGACCGGGGTGCCCTTCTCCCCCTTCCGGACCTGCCAGTCCTGTTCCTGGGCCTGGCTGTAGGTGCACCAGCGCGGGTCCGGGTCGCACATCGTGATCGGCGACATCACCAACAACAGGCGGTTCATGCCGTTATAGGGGCGCCCGGTAATCGCGTTCTGAGGAAGACTGTTTTGTCCGCCAGCGACATTGCCGAGTTCCCACGGACGCCGCCACGGCAAGACTCCTTGTTCCATCTCGGTCAGGAGCTTGGTGGTGATTTCGGCGTAGAGATCCCGCCTGTCGTTGTTCTTCTGGGCTTGTTTCATCTTCATCTCCGGTTCCGCTCACTGCGTATTGGGTAGCTTGTCCGCAATATACGAAACCGCAAAACGGCGATTATCTGGGTTGGTCAGTGAACCGATTCGGGCTCGTCGTCCTCGTCGTCGGCCGGACCGATATCCTTCGGAGCAGGCTCGATTCCGAGTTCGACGATATCCTTCTCGGTCAGGATTTCGGGGGGGTGAGCGGTCTGGCCATGCATGATGTTCTCCATTGTCAAAGCGAATTCGTCCCGAATATTCCGTCCGCGGCGAGATTCCGCACCAGCAGCGTGAGGCACGCCTTGGTTTGATCGGAAATCTGCGTTCGGTTTGTTGAGATGGTGATCACCTCCCCATCTTCGGCTTGGCCGCTGATGATGACGGCCATCTGGCCAACCAGTGCCCGGTCGACCACGTCTTCACCTTTGACCATCTTGTCTATGACCTTGATGGACGGCTGGGACGGCGAAGCGAGAAGCCGCGACGCTCCACACGAAAGGCATTCGAGCCTTTCGATAATCTCGCGCATGGCCAAGGCTTGGTCGAGGGGAAGGTCTTCGAACCGTCGCTCGCGCTCGCGGGCAGGGAGAGCCATCAATTTGGCCCCGTCTTTTAATGCCTCGCGCCCTCCGAATTCGGCTTGAACACCGAACTCAGCCAGGCGGTCTAACAGGGATTCCACGCTTTCCACGCCCGCCAGAAATAGGGGCGTACAGTCGTTGACTGAGCCTACCGCGCCGGCCGTCTGCAACGCGAATGCGACAGCCTCAGAATAGCTATCGAACCCCTTCTCGCGGATGTAGCTGGTTCCCCATTGCACGAGAAACGGCCCAGGGACATCCTGCTCACGAAAGCGCGCATAGAGCAGAACCCTTCGCGCCCCGGTCAGTTCATTGTCTGGTGTTGCGCTCATGTTACTCGCCAACCTGCGCGAGCATGAGGAGTCCCGGTTTGCCCAGCCCGTTATAATTGAGCCACACCTTGGTCGGGTCGGTACCGATCGCGCCCTCCTCTCTCGTGACGGCGTCCTGACGATCGCCGTAGGGGGCGACTAAGCGAAATTGAACCACCGACCCAAAGGTGCGACACGCCAGACCAATGGAGCTTTCGGCGCTGAATTCGACGGGCGCCTTGGGGCACTCAGCGTTAAAATGTGCCTCGCGTATGATCGCGCCGGCAGTCGCCAGCGCGCTCTTGAGCGCGGAAGCGTCGTCCACGGTTAAGGTGGAGCCACGCGGCGTGTAGTGCTGGTCCTCGATTATCTTCCCGGCGGTCTCGGTGACCTCCATTGTGGTAATCGAGAGGCTGGAAGCGTTGGCGCTGGTGGCAAGCAATCCGGCGACAGCGCAAATGGCGAATTTCATGTTGTGAACGGGCATCTTGAACTCCTGATGGGTAGATAGCTTTCCGCTATCGGCGTTTCGCAAAGCTAGGCGTGGGACGCCTGCCCTTGAAGCTGGACGAGGACTTGCCCCCGGACGGTTTGTTGGCGTTGATGAATTTGCTGCAGGCATCCGACGAGGTCTCGACATCGGCTGGCAGCGTTACCCCGAGCCGCCCGGCCAGATCCCGGGCGAACTGCAACTGGTTGGCTGTGGGCGGCAGCGCGCCCATCTTCGACTTGTGCGCGTCGATGAAGGCCGACAGATCCTTCGAAGAAAGCCCCTGTGGTAATGGCACGCCGGCGGCGTCGGCGACGCTCTGAGCGAACCGCAGCTGCGCGTCGCTCGGCTGGCCGGCGCCACGGCCCCCTTCCCCATCTTCACCTTCGCCCCGAGGTTCCTGGTGCTGGTCAAGGAACGCCCGACAGGCATCGAAGTTGTTGAGCGCCTCGCGAGGCACCGAGATCTTCTTGCGTTCGGCGATCGCCTTCACGGCCGCCTTCATCTTGTCCGTCGGCGGCCGGACGGGCTGCGCCGCCGCCACAGCCTGGTCGGTCATGGCTACCGGGCCGTGCGCGATGATTGCCGACACCAGCGCGGCGACCTCCCTCCGCGTGGTGGCGCAGAACTGTTCGTAGAGACGATCCGCTTCAGCTCGGGAAGACGCATTGCCAATCAATGCGAGGTCCGCCTCGGTTACCGCCCGCGCCACCGGATTGGCGTCACGGGGATAGGCCGACCGCAACGCGAGGATCACCATCCTGCCGACTTCCGATACTTTAAGTGGGGGGTCCTTGACGGCGCGGCCATTCGGGCCAGCCATCTCGATGACATAGCCGCGCTTCAGCAGTTTGGAGACGACGTCCTTCCTCGAGGCGGCCGCGCCCAGTCCCTTCGGAAAATCCGGATTGGCCGGATTGAACAGCGCCTGCTTCAGCGCCGGGTCCTCGACTAGGTCGATCAGGCGCGCCATCTTCTCCGGCAATTCGCTGACGGTAATGCGCGCCGGCGGCTCGGTCTGTCCTGCCACCAGTTTGGCCGGCGGCACCGAAGCGCCGCCATCGCCGTGCGCCACCGGCGGCAGCTTCCCCAAGGCCTCTTCGTCGTCGTTCCCCTTTCCGCTGGGGTCTTCTTCCTGCTGCGCTTCGGCGCCGTAGACCACGCGCCAGCCAGGCTCTCGAAGAATGGTGCCCTTGGTCCGGAATTCGACAGGCCGGACGGCGACGCCGACGGCGGCGGTAATGGTCGTCACGTCATAGACCGCATCGGGCATGTGGTGCGCCAGATAGGCCTTGGAGATCAGTTGGAAAAGGGCCTGGGCGTCGGTGCTGAGGCCCGGTACCAGCCCTTGCACCGTCGGCACATAGGCATAGTGTTCCGCCTCGATCTCCTTATAGGTCGAACCCTTTCGGATAACCGGCGCGGCGGCAGCGCCCCGCGCGAGCTCGCGCAATTCCGGCATGGACTTGGCGATCGCCGCCAGGATGGCCGGCGCTGAGGCCGCCTCGATCGGTTTAAGAATATCGACTTCGGTGCGCGGATAGGTCGCGCAGCCGGCATTGTAGAGTTCGTCCGCCACCCTTTCGGTATGGTCCGGACGCCAGCCGAACGTCTTACCGCACTTCCGCTGCAGGGAGTTCAAGTTATAGAGCTTGGCTGGGCCGCGCCGGCTTTCCTTCTTCGAGACGGCCAGCCGACCCGACCAGCTGGTGGCAGCGACACGGATCGCTTCGGCGATCTGCTGCTCGAAGATGCGGTCGGCCGGCGAGTGGATCAGTTGGACCGTCGCTCCCGCTG